>CBDDRG010000319.1:0-18150 GCA_965232975.1 uncultured bacterium | reverse complement strand
GAAGCAGCTCGGTCAGGCTGTCTGAATTCTCCTCTCGACCCGCCAATCCAACAAAGTTACTCTTGCTCATAGCGGTGTATCTCCTGTGTGTTGATTGACTTGTTTGGCGACAACAAATGAACCCGATACACCGCTACTTTTCAATTCCTGTGAACACCAGATTCAGTTATAACTCTGGGTGACCTCGATAAATCCGTTGAAACTGGCTCCCAGTCTAGCTTGTAGCCGGTTTGTGCACTGTCAACTGCCGGAAATAGGATAATTGACGTCGTGCAGGAACATGTTGATGCGGCACAGATTGTAGGTGGTGAGGTTCACCTCCTGGCCGTAAAAGCCCTGGCGCACCGCGTCATGGCCCAAGACCTTGGCGAATTTCAGCAGCAGCGAGCCGGAACCGCAGGCCGGGCCGTAGACCTTGTTCACTTCCGTCTTGCCCACCACGGTGAGGCGGGCTAGCAGTTCGGAGACTTCCTGCGGGGTGTAGAACTCGCCGCCGGATTTGCCGGCAGTGGAGGCGTACATCTGCATCAGGTATTCGTAGGCGTCGCCGAACAGGTCGATGGTGTTGTGCGAAAAGCCAACGCCATTGGAGAGCGGCAGGTCGCCGATGGCGTCCAGCAGCTTCACCAGTTTCTCGTTGCGCCTGGCCACGGTGGGGCCGAGCTTGCTGGAGTTGACGTCGAGGTCGTCGAACAGGCCCTTGAAGTCGTATTCGCTGTCACTGCCCTTGGCGGAGGCTTCGATGTCGACAAAGATGCGGGAGAGGGTTTCGTTGAGGTTGGCATCCAGCCGGGCCTTGCGGCGCACGTTGGCAAACAGCTCGGAGGGCAGGATGTAGAAGCCCTTTTCCCTTACCGTCTCCGCGCGGCCGTATTCGGCGTCTTGGTCGCTGAGTGCGGCGTAGTCGAAGCTCGCGTTACCGGCGCGGCGCTCCTGTTCATTGAGGTAGCCGGTGAGGTTCTCGGAGATGAAGCGGTAGAACAGCATGCCCAGCACATAGGTCTTGAAGTCCCAGCCATCCACGCTACCGCGCAGGTCGTTGGCGATGCGCCAGATGGTCTTGTGCAGTTCGGCGCGTTCGGTTTCTTTACTGTTGTTGGTCATGCGGGCCTTCTGCCAGTCGAATGCGTGCTGTTGTTGGTCATTGGGCGTGCTGGATCAATCCAGCACGATCAGAAACTCGGTGGCCAGCGCCTCCGGGCGCACGGCGCGGGTGTCCGGGCTGCGGTGCATCTTGACCAGACCGTGGCGCTCCAAATGACGCAGGGTGCGCGACAGGTTGCTGGCCGCGCGCGGCGCGAAGCGGCAGGCCGGGGATGGGGCCTGCAAACCGCAAACTCTGCACACCCCGGTTTGCACCCTGACGGTGGAGGGGCGGCGCGCTCGCGCTCCCCGTCGATCCGGGTAGGAAGGACCCGTCAGCGCCGCCGCCGGGCGGAGGGGGGGGCTTATTGCGCGCTGTCGTGGGGGCCAGGATGGCAGGAATGTCTCGCGCGCCGTGGAGGACGCGGATGATGGTCACGGTGCTGTCGCGGCAAGGCGCAGCGTGCCGGCCTTTGTCCATTAGAGCCCTGTTCAAGATCTCGATCAGGGCATGCAGCGCAAGGCAAAACTGACCGAAAAAGCCCGGCATACACGGCGTATGTGAGCATTTTGAGGCCGGTTTTAACGCCGCGATGCGCCCTTTGGCGAGATCTTGAACCGGCTCTTACTCCTCCCATTGCCGCGCCGCCGCGCAGTCCGTGGCGCGTGCCGCCACCCAGTGTGCGCCGCTCGGCGTGATTTCTTTCTTCCACAGTGGCGCTTTGATCTTCAGGTAGTCGATCAGAAATTCGCAGGCGTCGAACGCGGCCGCGCGATGCGGGCTGGCGACGCCGACGAACACGATGGCCTCGCCCGCTGGTAGCGTGCCGACCCGATGCACGATGGTGACCGGCCCCAGCGCCCAGCGCTGACGCGCGTCGGCGACGATGTCGGCGAGGGCCTTTTCGGTCATGCCCGGGTAGTGTTCGAGAAAGAGCGCGCTGACCGGGTTGGTCGCGTGGTCGCGCACGCGGCCGACGAAGGTCACCACGGCGCCATCGGCGGCGCTGTCCCGGGTCAGGCTGCTGATCAGCTCGGCGACATCGAAAGGTTCGCTTTTGATCTCGATAAAAGTCTCGCCTTGAATCTGGGTCACGCTGCTTGCCTCCGCTTCAGCCGCCGGTCACGGGCGGGAAAAACGCCACTTCGTCGCCCGCGTGCAGGGTTTGCTGGTCGTCGCTGATGACCTGGTTGATCGCGCACAGTACCTGCTGCTCGGCGAACAGCAGGTGCCACAGATCGCCGCGCGCGGCCAGTCGCGCCTTCAGCGCGGCGACGGTCAGCGGCGCGGGCAGCGCCAATTCGAGACGGTGACAGCCCAGCACCTCGCGCAGTTGCGCGAACAGCAGGATCGCGATCACGCCCTGAGTCTTGCCGTCACTGCTCACTCTGTACCCAGTCGCCAGATTTGCCGCCTACCTTGCTGAGCACGCGAATACCCTCGATGGTCATGCCCCGATCCACTGCCTTGCACATGTCGAACAGCGTCAGCGCGGCGACCGAAACCGCGGTCAGCGCCTCCATCTCGACGCCGGTCTTGCCGTCGAGCTCGCACAGCGCTTCGATGCGCACGCGGTTGTGGCCGGCGTCGATGGTGAAATCGACCTGAACCCTGGTCAGCAGCAGGGGGTGGCACAGCGGGATCAACTCGGCGCAGCGTTTGGCGCCCTGGATGCCGGCGATGCGCGCGACCGCGAACACGTCGCCCTTGCGGTGACCGCCCTCTACGATCAGCGCCAGTGTCGCCGGCGCCATGCGCACATAGCCCTCGGCGCGCGCGCCGCGGGTGGTGACCGCCTTGGCGCCGACATCGACCATGTTGGCTTCGCCGGCCGCGTTGATGTGCGTCAAGCTGCCGCTGACCTCGGCCATCACGGCGTGTCCCGCCCCGCGCAGGCCGCGGCGCCAGTTTGTTTCAGTTGCGGTACAAAGTTGCAGGGCTTGTGGCGAGCATCCAGCTGTTCGCAGATGATGCCATTCCACGCGGTGCGGCAGGCGTTGGTGGAGCCCGGCATGCAGAGCACCAGGGTGCCGTTGGCGAGGCCCGCGACGGCGCGCGACTGCACCGTCGATGAACCGATGTCGGCGTGCGACAGTTGCCGGAACAGTTCGCCGTAGCCGTCGATGACGGCGTCGAACAGCGGCAGCACCGCCTGCGGCGTCGAATCGCGCCCGGTAAAGCCAGTGCCGCCGGTGACCAGCACCACCTGAATATCATCCGACGCAATCCACTGGGCGACCAGCGCGCGAATTTGGTAGAGGTCATCGCGGACGATCTGCTTGACGCCGAGCCGATGCCCGGCCGCCGTCAGCTCACGCACCAGAAACTGCCCCGAGGTGTCGGTGTCCTCGGTGCGGCTGTCCGATACGGTCAGCACCGCGATGGTCAGCGCCTGAAAGCTGTCGAAAAAGTTGTTGGCCATGGGTGTTTTGCTCCCGTTGGTTGTGCCGCAAACATCACGCTGATTTTGGGCTGGGATGGACAGCCATTTAACCGCCAATCATCGCCAGGTGACGGGTGCCGCCGCTGTTGCCGTCGCGCAGGAAGTGGCTGATTTTCTTGCTGGCGAGCTGCTCGCGCAGAAACGCAATCAGCGCGGCCTGCTGGTCGTCGCGCTGCACCAGATGGCGCAGGTCGATGCCGTGATCGGAGAACAGACACAGGTGCAGCTGGCCGGCGGCGCTGACCCGCAGGCGGTTGCAGGTGGCGCAGAAGCCCCCGCCGTAGGGCATGATCAGGCCGATGCGACCGACCGAATCCGGGTGCCTGAACTCCTCTGCCGGACCGGCATCCAGGGCGCGTGCGACGGCTTGCCAGCCGCGCGCCAGCAGAATCTGCTTGATGCCGTCCCCGGAGACGTGGTGGCGCCGGTAGAAATCACCGTTGTCGCCGGTCTGCATCACTTCGATGAAGCGCAGCGTGATGGGTTTGTCGGCGAGCCAGGCCAGAAAGCGGTCGAGCTCGTGATCGTTGCAGTCGCGCATCAGCACGCTGTTGACCTTGACCTGGCCAATGCCAAGCGCAATGCCGCGATCGAGGCCGTCGAGCAGTTCCTGCAGGCGCTCATGGCCGGTAATGGCCCGAAAGATCACCGGGTCGAGGCTGTCGATGCTGACATTGAGCGCGTCGAGCCCGGCTGCCGCCCAGGCGTCGATGCGCTGCGGCAGCTTGTAGCCGTTGGTGGTGATGGCGACGCGGCGAATGCCCGGCGTGGCTTTGATGGCGGCGATGATCTCCGGCAGATCGCGGCGCAGCGAGGGCTCGCCGCCGGTGATGCGCACCTTGGTGGTGCCGGTGGCGGCAAAGGCGGCGGCAACCCGCTGGATTTCCGGCAATGTCAGAAACGACTTGTCCACCTTGCCCTGATAGCCATCGGGCAGGCAGTAGGTGCAACTGAAGTTGCATACATCGGTGACAGACAGGCGCAAGTAGTGAAACTCGCGTCCGAAGTGATCCTGCAACATGCCAAACACCTTTCCAAATGGGGAGGATGGCCGGTTTCCCGAGCATCCCTCAGAGCCGCAACCAGCGACGATGTCGCCGGCGGGTTCACGGCGCCGGGTTCGTGGCCCAGGGGGCGGTAGACGCCCGGCGCTCGGAGTTGGTCTGCAATTTAAGTGGCGCTATTGACTGGAGATGGTTCCTCTGGCGTTGGATTACAAGCCGTTAGGGCAGCGCCTCTGCGCTAGCCGCGAGTCTAGCACAGGGGTTTGCGCGCCCGGTTTAGCGGGTACTTGTTCGGGGTAAATGAGCTCAAACCATCAGTCTCCCCATCAAGTCGATAGGTTGCCACCGAGCAGCGCTGCGAAGAACGCCCGCAAGCCCGCCTCACCGTCATGCTCCCAGGCTTGCAGCGCCGCGGTGCCGATAATGGCGATATCGGCCCTGCCGCGCAGGAAGTCGATGTCGGCACGGCGGCTGACGCCAAAACCGACGGCGATGGGTAGCGCGGTATGGCGTCGGCAGCGCGCGATGAAATCGGTAAGCTCCTGATCCATGTCGGTCTGGCTGCCGGTCACGCCCTTGCGGGCGACGGCGTAGACGAAGCCTTGAGCGGCAGCGCCCAGTTGCTGGAGCCGCTCCTCAGTGTTGGTCGGCGTCATCAGTATCACGGGCGCCAAACCCGCGGCGCCGGACAGACGATGTAGTTCCGATGCCTCCTCCACCGGCAGATCGGGCAGAATGTAGCCGCTGCCGCCGGCCGCCGCGAGGCGCGCGACGAAGGCCGGCGCGCCCATTTTGAACGCGGTGTTGTAGTAGCCCATCATCAGCACTTTGAACGGAAAGTGGGCGCTCGCTTTAGCCATGAACGCGAAGCAATCGGCGGGGTGGGTGCCGCGCTCGATGGCGAGCTGGTTCGCCTTGACGAACAGCGGGCCGTCCGCGGACGGTTCGGAGAACGGGAACTGCAATTCGACCAGATCGACGTCGAACTCGGCCATGACTTCGAGTGCCCGCCAGTTGGCCTCGAAGGATGGGTAGCCGCACACCACATGGGTCATCACCAGCAGGTCCTTGTGCTGGCGGCGTGCGGACACATAGTCTTCGAGTTCGGTGTGGGCGGCAGTGTCTCCTTGTTTAACGACCATATTCAGCCGCCTTGTCGAGGATGAACTGCTGCCAGTGCTGGTCGCGGATGGCGTCGGCGACGGTGAAGATATCCTTGTCGCCGCGTCCGGACTGGTTGATCAGGATGATCTCGTCGCGGCGCATGCGCGGCGCCTCGGCGATGGCGCGGGCAAACGCGTGGGTGCTTTCGAGTGCCGGGATCAGGCCCTCGCTGCGCATGACCAGTGTGAGGGCGGCGCGCACTTCGTCGTCGGTGACGGCCTCGAAGCGCACGCGGCCCTGTTCCCACAGGTGCACCAGAATCGGGTTGACGCCGATGTAGTCGAGACCGGCGGCGATGGAGTGGGTCTCCAGCATGTTGCCGTCGTCGTTCTGCAGAAAGTAGGTCTTGTAGCCTTGGGCGACGCCGACGGATGCATCGCGAAACGCCAGCCGCGAGGCGTGGTTGCCGGCACCGGGACCAAAGCCGCCCGCCTCGCAGCCGATGAGCTCGACGTCGTCATCCATGAAACCCTGAAAGATGCCGATGGCGTTGGAGCCGCCGCCGACGCAGGCGTAGACCCGGTCGGGCAGCCGGCCCGCCTCGCGCAGGATCTGCGCGCGCGCCTCGGTGCCGATGATGGCTTGAAAGTAGCTGACCATCTCTGGAAACGGGTGCGGGCCACAGGCGGTGCCGAGCACATAGTGGGTGTCGTGCATGTTGGTGACCCAGTCGCGCAGACACTCGTTGATGGCGTCCTTCAAGGTGCGCTGGCCGTCCTGCACGGCGACCACCTCGGCGCCCAGGTTTTCCATCCAGAACACATTGGGGCGCTGGCGCGCGACATCGACCGCGCCCATGTAGATCTTGCACTTGAGACCGAAGCGCGCGGCCATGGTGGCGGTGGCAAAGCCGTGCTGGCCGGCACCGGTCTCGGCGATGACGCGGGTCTTGCCGAGGCGCTTGCACAGCAGGCCCTGGCCCATCACGTTGTTGATCTTGTGGGAGCCGGTGTGATTCAGGTCTTCGCGCTTGACGTAAATGCGCGCGCCGCCGAGCTGGTTGGACAGGTTTTCGAGACAGGTCACCGGCGTCGGGCGGCCGGAGTAGGTGCGCATCAGCTCGACGAATTCGGCCCAGAACGCGGGATCGTTCTTGCACGCGCGGAAACAGGCGCGCAGTTCGTCGATGGTGGCGGTGAGGATTTCGGGCAGAAAACTGCCGCCGTAATCGCCGTAATAGCCTTCGCGGCCGGGGACAAAATCGAAGATCGACATGGGCTGATCCGGTATCCAGGCGATGCAGGACTAAAGCGTGCTCGCCGCCTGCGGGGCCGGCCATGGTAGCCAAGGGTCATGGCGGCCACAAGCACGGGGGTGGCGGTGAAAAACGCCCGCAACGCAAAACGGGTCTGGTCGTCGTCCCGACCAAACCCGCTCTACCGCACCGGCAATATTACGGGCTGATGAGCCCCGGCCGCGCGCCACCTGTCGGTGAATGTACTACCTGCTGTCGAAGTTGTAGTTGTCCATGCTGAAGAAGCAGCTGGTCAGCCACATCTCGATACTGGTGGAGGGGCGGATGAAGGGGCTGTCACCGTGGCGATCGACATAGTAGCTGTTCGAACTCGAACAATTGCCGGCTTTGAAGATGGTGTACTCGGCGCGGCGCATGATTTTGGCGAAATTGGCGTCGTTGGCCGATTTCTTGACTTCGATATAGTTGGCGCCGCGCTTGCGCGCCGCTTTCAGGCAGCGCACCAGATGGCGCGACTGGGTATCGATCATGCCGAAGTAAGAGGCCGTACAGACGCTGTAGGGCCCCAGAATCATAAAAAAGTTGGGGAATTCGGGCACGGTTGCGCCTTCAAACGCCTGGTAGCGGTGCTCTTCCCAAAAGTCGCTGATTTCCAGATCGCCTTTGCCGTGGACGCGGAACGTCGGCACGCTGCCCTTCTGGAACACCTGAAAGCCGGTGCCGCAAATCAGCGTATCGACCTCGCGCTCCTTGCCATCCTGGGTGACCAGCCCGTGCTCGGTGATGCGCGCAATCGGGTCGGTGACCAGCTCGACGTTGTCGCGATTGAATACGGGATAGAACAGGTTGGTGAAGCTGGGGCGCTTGCAGCCGAAGTCGTAGTTGGGGATCAGCTTTTCCTGGATGGCTGGGTCGTTGACCTGGTTGCGAATGTGTTTGATGCAGACGCCTTCGAGCCACTTGATCATCCACGACAACTGCTTGTTGAAGATCAGCCCGTTGATCATGATCAGGTCGGTAAAAAGTTGAACCAGCGTGCGCGCCGCGCGCTGTAGCCCGGGAACCACCCGAAAGCCTGTCTGCAGCCAGCGCGGGATCGGCATGTCCTGTTTCGGCAGCAGCCAGATTGGCGTGCGCTGATAGACGTCCAGGCTTTTCAGCTTGGGCACGATCTCGGGGATCACCTGAATCGCGGTCGCGCCGGTGCCGATAAAGGCGACGCGCTCGCCGGTCAGGTCGTGGCCGTGCTCCCAGCGCCCGGTGTGCATCAGCTTGCCCTTGAAGGTTTCAATGCCGTCGATCTCGGGGTACTTGGGCAGCGTCAGATAGCCGGTGGCGCTGACGATGTAGCGGGAAACGTAGGTTTTGCCGGACTCGGTGTAGGTGGTCCAGACATTGTGTTTTTCGTCGTACACCACTTTGGTGACATCGGCGTCGTAGCGCATGTGCGGGCGGATGCCGTACTTTTGCGCGCAGTGATCGGCGTAGGCGCGCAGCTCGGGGCCGGGCGCGTACAGGTTGGACCAGTTGGGGTTCTGTTCAAAGGAGTACGAATAGCTCAGCGTGGGGATGTCCACCGCCAGGCCCGGATAGGTGTTGTCGCGCCAGGTGCCACCGACGCCCTTGGCCTTTTCGAGGATGACGAAATCGCCAAAGCCGTGGTCGAGCAGCTTGATACCAGCGCCCACGCCCGAAAAGCCGGCGCCGATGATAACGATCTCGTAATCGATCGCCGGTGCCGCCGCCGTCGCTTCATCGTCCCTGGCCGACGTCGTCTGCGCGGATCGTGCTTTTTTGGTTGTATCCACTGCTGCCAAGCCCATGGTGTTGTCTCCGGATTACCAACTCAAAAAGCGAACTGCGACTGTCGCCTGGAGCGTTGCAGTTTGCCAAGAAATGAGAAGGATACTGCACGGAAGCACAGTTTTTGTCCCGCAGAAACCGCGACCCAGCAAATTCCGCGCCACATCTTGCCGTCATCCACCCTGAATCCACCCTAAAATGGCGGCGCGGGAGTATGCAAGCAATCGAGCCGCTGATTAACTGCGCCTTTCCGCCTCTGGCGACGGTTTCGAGTATACTTTTCCGCCTTTTTGGCGGCTGCCCAACTCGTGGTCGCGCCCTTAGGTCGCTGGGAGCAGGTTATGACGTTTGTCGTCGGTGAAAACTGTATCAAATGCAAGTACACGGACTGCGTGGAAGTCTGCCCGGTCGATTGTTTTTATGAGGGCCCGAATTTTCTGGTCATCCACCCCGACGAATGTATCGACTGCGCGCTCTGTGAGCCCGAATGCCCGGCTAACGCTATTTTTGCCGAAGACGAGTTACCCCCCGGCCAGGAGGTTTTTCTGGAACTGAACGCGGAACTGGCGGCGGTCTGGCCCAATATCACCGTCCACAAAGACGCGCCTGCCGATGCGGCTGACTGGGACGGCAAGCCGGACAAGCTCAAGTTGCTGGAGAAATAGATCGGGGCGATCAGAGGGAATAACGGGGCTCGATGCTGATCGTAACCCTATTGCCAAACCTCGCAAAAACCGCTCCGCCGCTGCCGACGGAGTGGTTTTTTTGTGGGTCAACGCGAACAGCCTAGCCCCCGAACAGGGTTCTGCCGTCGAGGCCGTGGCGGCGCAGGATTTCCTTCAGGCGAGACAGGGCCTCGGTCTGGATCTGGCGCACGCGCTCGCGAGTCAGTCCAATAGCCCGGCCAACTTCTTCCAGCGTCCCAATATCGTGGCCGCGCAAGCCGAACCGGCGGGCGAGGATGTCCTGCTGTTTCGCGGTTAGCTCACTGAGCAAGATTTCGACCCGATTGACCATGTCCTGCTCTTCCACCAGCTCTTCCGGGTCGGAGGGGCTAGTGTCGGCGACGGAGTCGATAAGGGGACTGTCGCCGTCCTCGCCGAGAGCGATATCCATCGACCCGACCCGCTCGTTCAGCAACATCATGCGTGAAACTTTGCTGGTGGAAATATTGAGCTGTTCGGCGATCTCGGTAACGGTGGGGTCGCGATCGAGCTCCTGGGCCAGCTTGCGCGTGGTTTTCAGGCAGGTATTGAGCTCCTTGGCGATGTGAACCGGCAACCTTATCGTGCGCACCATGTTCATCAGCGCACGCTCGACCGTCTGGCGAATCCACCAGGTGGCATAGGTGGAAAAGCGAAAGCCCAGCTCCGGGTTGAATTTCTCGACTGCACGGATCAGGCCGAGATTGCCTTCTTCTATCAGGTCGAGGAGGTGCAAACCGCGGTTGACATAGCGACGGGCAAGTTTTACCACCAGGCGCAGGTTGCTCTCGATCATGCGGGTGCGGGCTGCCGCGTCGCCCTGCCGCGCCAAACGGGCGTAGTGCAGCTCTTCGGCCGCGGTGAGCAGTGGCACATGGCCGATTTCTTTGAGGTAGATATTGATCGCCTCGAAGAAGGGCTCTTTCTTCTCGGGCGCCAGATCGACAATTTCATCTTCCGTGGTTCTGTCAGCGAACATGGCTATCTCCTTATAAAATCCTTCAACTACTTCCTTTCTGTGTGCCTATATATGGCTACTGCTTACCGCTCCTTAAAGGCCAGCGTTGCTTTTCCGGTGTCCCCGGCCGCTAAAACTCAGCGGGCGGGCGCGGACATTCTCATACAATTGGGACTGCCGCAATATGATTTTAATATATCCAATGCATTCCTGCGAATTATTTTTGTCTGACCGGCAAAGCCTCACCGCGGGAGCACCAGCAGAGGGTCGATGGGTTTGCCATCCCGACGGATTTCGAAGTAGAGGCGGTTGGGATTGGCGGGATCACCGCCGATTTCGGCGATCGGGTCACCGCCCTTGACTTGCGCGCCCTCGGTGGTCCGTATGCTCCGGTTGTGGGCGTAGGCGCTCAGGTAAGTTTCATCATGTTTGACGATGATCAGCCGGCCGTATCCAGCGAGCCCGCTGCCCGCATAGACCACGGTGCCCGCCGCCGCGGCGAAGACCGGTTGGCCGGCCCGCCCCTGAATGTCGATGCCCTTGAACAAACGCTGGGCATCGAAGCGGCGGGTGACAGCGCCCGCCACAGGCCAGCGCCATCTCGCACGGGTGGCCGCCGCCGGGGCGGCGCCCGTCGGTGTGCCCGTGGTCGCCAAATCCTGGGTTGGCGGCGCGCGCGGGGCCGGCGGCGGGGTTTGGCGCCCCGCTGGCGGAAGTACGGGTTGCCGGCTGGGGGCCAAGCGAGCCTCCAGCATCAGCCGCTGGCCGGCGCGGATGCGGTAGGGTGGTGATAGACCATTGATCGCCGCCAATGCCTGGAGGTTGAGTTCGTAGCGCCAGGCGATGGCGAACAGGGTCTCGCCAGTGGAGACAACGTGGTAATTGATTTTCTCGCTGGGGGGTGGCGGCAAGCTGGTCACCTTGGCCACCGCCTCCGCCCTGTCCCCTGACACCAGCAAAAGCACACTGAAAAACAGGTGTCCAATCCGGTAGAGCCTGCCCGCCAGGGCCATCCGCCGCCCCCTGCCCGGCACCGACCGACGGCAGTTGCGTCTGGTCATCGACTGTCCGGCAAAGGCGTCACCGCTGACGGGGGTGCGGTCAGCGGGCGACGCCGGCAAGCAGCGGCACAAACCGCACCCGCGCCACGCTCTGCTCGTCGAAGTGCTGGCTGTCGCCGCGGCGCACGATCAGTCGCAATTCCTGTTCGCCGTCGGCGCCCACCGGGATGACCAACAGGCCGCCGGGAGCCAACTGGCGAAGAAGTTCAGTGGGCACCTGGCGCGGCGCCGCCGTGCTGATGATGGCATCGTAGGGCGCGTGTGGTGGCCAGCCCAGGATACCGTCGGCATGAGTCGCGTGGATATTGTGGAGCTGGAGCTTGCGGAAGCGCTCGCGCGCTCTCAGCAGCAGGGGTTTGATGCGCTCGACGGTAAACACCTGGGGCACCAGTTGCGCCAAAACCGCAGCCTGATAACCTGAGCCCGTACCCACTTCGAGAACTTTCTGGCGCGCGCCTCGCGACAACAGCATCGCCGTCATCAACCCCACCATATAAGGTTGGGATATGGTCTGGCCGTGGCCGATGGGCAGCGCGGTATCCTCGTAGGCGCGATGGGCGAGCGCTTCGTCGAGAAATAAATGGCGGGGCGTGACCCGCAACACGTCCAATACCCGGTTGTCGCCGATACCCTGCTCTTGCAGGCGTTGGATGAGGCGTTCGCGGGTGCGTTGGGAAGTCATGCCCACGCCACTGATTTCGATCGCGTCCACGCCCCACTCCGTTGTTTTCCAACCCCGTTTGACTATAGCACAGCGCCCTCGGGCACCTGCGGTGGCGCGCTGGGTGCGATTAACTCCTGTAACACCGCAGTGGCATAGGCCCCCGCCGGCAAGCCAAAATCGAGGAGCAGATCGGCACCGGCCCACTGCCAGCGGAAATCCGCAGGCGACAGCACTAGGGCGCGGCGCTGCTGGCGGAGGCCGCTGTGCTCCAGCCGCTCACACCACGCCGCCCAAGGCGCGAGAACGCATCCTTCCAGCGTGGCAACCGCGGGCGGCGCGGGGTTGCGGCCGCGCCCCCACAGCGGCCCGGTCGGTTCGGTTTCGCCCGCCAGCGGGTGCCGCCAACACCGGTCGCGCACGCGCGCGGCCAGCACCAGGTTGAATAGGTAGGAGCGCGCTGCGGACAGGTACAGGTCGTTGCTGCCGTGCCAGCGGCGTCCTCCCCGTGCTAAGCCCCGAGCGAATTCACGCAGATTGCCGCCGCCAATGCCAAACCGCTGTTCACCAAAATAATTGGGGATGCCGGTGGCGATGTCGCGCAGGCGGCCCTCGAAGTCGGCGCGATTGCCGTCGACGTCGCGGAGCCGGAGCCGGAAGCGATTGCCGCTGTGCATGCCGCGGCGCAATTTGCGCGCTTGGCGACGGCGCTCGAGAATTTCGCACGCGGGCAGTATCAGACCGGGGAGGTCGCCGCCCGCGACCGGCACACTGAACCACTGAGTGGTCAGGGCGCGGCGATCCTTCAGACCGCAGTAGCCGATCGCCGACTCGTCCACCCCCGCGGCGGCGGCCAGCAACTGGGCGACCCAGCGCGTATTCTGGCCGCGCTTGCGAACGTGCAGGCAGAGATGGGTGCCAGCATCGGTTGGATCGAGCGTCAGCATTTCCTCGACGACAAAATCCTCGGGGTGGACGCGCAGCCCCGCCAGCCCGGGCGGGGGCCCGTAGGCGGTCGCAAACGCCAGGTCAAAATGGGCTGAAGGCATGGGTGGGCGTCTCGTGGTGGTGGGTGGGGAGCGGCTGCGCCAGCGCGGTAGCGGTGGGATCCCGGCATCGGCTAGCCAAGTCATGCGCGTGCAACCACTCGCCGAACCACACTCACCGAACCGCCTTTGCAGAACCGACGCAAGGCCTTATTATGGGCGCCCATCGGGGCCCCTGTGGCCCGCGCCTCCAATCAATAAAACTAGCATCCCCCATAAATGTCCGATCGACGCGCGCTGACATCTGCCGCTCGTGTACTCTGCGTGCTGACTTTGCTGGCGGCGCTCACCGGCTGCACCGCACCCGGCGGCCCCCAGGTAACGAGCGCCCCGCGATCCACCGGTCCTGAGCCGGCAGTTCCGCCGGCACGCCCGGCGGCGGAGACGCCACCGCCAGCGGTGGCGACGGAGTCCGCACCCGCGGCGCCATCCGCGCCGGTGCTGGAGTGCCCCCCTCCGGTGATTTCCACCCCGCCGCCGCTCAGATGTCCCGAGGTCAAGCCCGTGGTTTGCCCACGCTGTCCGGCGGCTGCGCTCAAAGACAAGGTGGTCGTCGGCGAAATCGAAAATGTTCATATCGATCCTCCCGGCCTCGTGTTGCCGGCGCGCATCGACAGCGGCGCCGAGGGCACCTCGATCCATGCCACCCAGATCACCCCCTTCGAGCGCGACGGCGAGCCCTGGGTTCGCTTCAATCTGCAGGATCCGCGCACCGGCAAGAGCGTCACCCTCGAGCGCAAACAGGCCGGGCGCGTGCGCGTCAAGAAATTGGACGACACCGTGGATCGCCGGGAGGTCGTGATCATGACGCTGACCCTGGGCAAGATCTCCCAACCCACCGAGGTCTCCCTCACCGACCGCTCGAACTTCGAATTTCCGGCGCTGATCGGCCGCAACTTCCTCAAGGGAGTCGCCGTCGTCGATGTCAGCCAGCAGCGCATCGCCAACTAGGACGCTTATGTCGTCACGCGCCCAGGTCTATCTATTTGCCGCCCTGTTTATTCTGACCGGGATCGGAACCACGCTGTACAAGCGCTTTGCGCTGCATTTTCCGCTGCTGCCCGGCAGCGTGCGCACCGTCTGGGACATCGAGGCCAAACTAAGCTTCACCGCTACCGGTGAGCCGGTCGCGGTCACTCTGGCGCTGCCCGAAACCCAGGCCGGCTTCGAGATCCTGGACGAGTCCTTTGCGTCCTCCGGCTACGGCTTCAATATCGGCGGCACGCCGGTGCAGCGGCGGGCGGAGTGGACCAGCCGTGCGGCCCAGGGCGAACAGACCCTCTATTACAAGCTCCAGTTGACGCGGCGCCCGATGCCGAGCGCGGCGGCGGCCGGTACTTCCCCCGCGTTCGATACCACGGTGACCAAACCGGAGTGGACGCCGGTGCAGGCGACCGCTGCCGCCGGCCTGATCAACCAGGCGCGCGCACTGTCGTCATCGCCCACCAGCTTCACCGTGCAATTGCTCAAACTGCTCGCCGATCGCAGCCACTATCAGGATGCCAACCTGCTGTTCCAGTCGTCCAAGAACGCTTCGCGGGCCGATTTGACGTTAAAGCTGCTCGCCGAGGCCGACATTCCAGCGCACATGGTGCGCGGCATCCGCCTGCGCCACCGGCTCTACAACCAGGCGCCGGCCGAAGCGGTCGAAATCTACGACGGCAGCGCCTGGATCCCGTTTGATGTGGAGGCCGCCCGCGAGGGCTTGCCCGCCGACTTCTTCATGTGGCAGCGGGGCGGTCAATCGCTCCTGGATGTGGTGGGCGGACACAGCTCGAAGGTGCGCTTCTCGCTGCTCGCCAATGTCATCCCGGCCAAGAATGTTGCTCTGCTCGAAGCCAAGGGCGGCACCGCCGCGCTGGTCGATTTCAGCATTTATTCGCTGCCGGTCGAAAAGCAGGCGATTTTCAAACTGCTGCTGCTGGTGCCCATCGGGGCGCTCATCGTGGTCATCTGCCGGGTGTTGATCGGCCTACCCACCTCGGGCACCTTCATGCCGGTGCTGATCGCGCTGGCGTTTATCCAGACCACGCTGCTGACCGGTATCGGCATCCTGGTTACCGTCGTCATCGCCGGGCTCTGGATTCGCTCCTACCTGAGCCGCATGGACATGCTGATGGTCGCGCGCATCGCCGCCGTGCTCATCGTCGTGGTGGTGCTGATGGCCGCGTTCAGCGTGCTCAGCTACAAGCTCGGCCTCGACCAGGTGCTCACCATTACCTTCTTCCCGATGATAATCCTGGCCTGGACCATCGAGCGCATGTCCATCACCTGGGAGGAGGAGGGCGCCCGCGAAGTGTTCGTGCAGGGCGGCGGCAGCCTGATCGTGGCGGTTCTCGCCTACCTCGCGATGACCAACAATGTCATCGAACACCTTACCTACAACTTTCCCGAGCTGCTGTTGGTGGTGCTCGGCTGCATCCTGCTGCTCGGGCAGTACTCGGGTTATCGCCTCAGCGAGCTGACCCGCTTCAAGTTCATGGAGCCCTGAGCCGTGTGGCTGGCGCGCTATCGGCGCTTGCGCGAACTGGGCGTGCTGGGCCTCAACGAACGCAACTTCGCTTACATCGCCCGCCACAACGAGCGCCGGAACTACCCGCTGGTCGACAACAAGCTGCTGACCAAGGAAGCCGCGGTCAGCATGCCGCACATCGCGGTGCCGGAGCTGCTCGGCGTGATCCGGCTGCCATCCCAAATTCACACCTTGCCGGCACTGCTCGCGCCCCTGTCCGAATTCGTCATCAAGCCGGCGCGGGGCAGCGGCGGCAAGGGCATCATCGTCATCGTCGGGCGCGATGGCGACTACTTCCTGAAGCCGAGCGGCACCCAGCTATCGCTGGCGCAGATCCGCCACGACGTCTCCAACATTCTCAGCGGTGTCTACAGCCTGGGCGGCAAACCCGATGTCGCCTTTGTCGAAGCCCTGGTGCACGGCGATCCCTACCTGGAGAAGTACACCTATCAGGGGCTGCCCGATATCCGCGTCATCGTGTTCAAGGGGTTTCCGGTGATGGCGATGATGCGCTGCCCGACGCAAAGCTCGGACGGCAAGGCCAATCTCCACCAGGGCGCCGTCGGCGTCGGGCTCGACATCTGCACCGGGCGCGCGCTGCGCGCCGTCCAGCGCAGCCACCCGGTGGATAGCCACCCGGATACCGGCGTCAGCTTTGCCGACCTGACCATTCCCAACTGGCGCACGCTGCTCGAACTGGCGGCGAGCTGTTACGAGATGACCGGGCTCGGTTACATCGGCTGCGACATGGTGCTCGACCGCACCCGAGGCCCGGTCATTCTCGAGTTGAACGCCCGCCCCGGCCTCGCGATCCAGATCGCCAACGGCATCGGCCTGCGCCACCGCCTGCAGGCCATCGACGCGCTCGGCCACGGCGATTGGCATGCGGCCGAGCGCGTCGACTGGATCTATCGACTCTTTGGGCAGGCGGCCGCGATACCGGATCAACCCCCGGCGACAGTGGCGGCGACGGCAACGAGCGGCTGATGGCAAAGACCAGAGGCTGGGCGCCCGAGCTGTTGCGGGGGGAAGTCCTGCTGCTGAGCCTGGCGCTGGCAGTAGCCGCCATCTGGGCTAGCTGGTATGTGTTGGGGCTGCCGCGCGCGGTCGCCGAACCCGGCATCGACGCCGGGCACCGGCTCCAGTGCGTGTCCTACGCCCCCTTCGAGGACGGCCAGAGTCCCGCCGATTTCGACCGCGGGCTGGTAATCGCCGCCAGCCGTATCGACACCGATCTCAAGCTCCTCGCCCAGCGCTTCAATTGCATCCGCACCTATTCGGTGACCGGTCTCACCGCGGTGCCGGCCTACGCCCAAAAACACGGGCTGAAACTGTTGCTGGGCATCTGGATCAGCTCCGATCCGGTGGCCACGCGCACCGAGATCGACACCGCGATCACCATCGCCAAAACCTTTCCCGACGTGGTGCGCGCGGTCGTCGTCGGCAACGAGGCGCTGCTGCGCAAGGATGTGACTGGGCGGCAACTCGCCGCTTATCTGCGGGAGGTCAAAGCCGCGCTGCCCGGCGTCGCCGTCACCTATGCCGATGTCTGGGAGTTCTGGCTCAAAAACCCCGAGGTCGCCAAGGCCGCCGACTTCGTCACCATCCACATCCTGCCCTACTGGGAGGACGACCCGACCGGCATCGACGACGCCATCGCCCACGTCGCCGCGGTGCGCAGCCAGGTGGCGACAAAGATGCCCGGCAAGGACATTCTGATCGGCGAAACCGGCTGGCCGTCCGCCGGCCGCATGCGCGAAGGCGCGCTGCCCAGCCCGCTGAATCAAGCGCGCTTCATGCGCGGCTTCGTCCAGCTCGCCGAGCGCGAAGGCTGGCAATACAACCTGATCGAGGCTTTTGACCAGTCCTGGAAACGGGCGAACGAAGGCGCAGTCGGCGGTTTCTGGGGGCTGTACGACCAGCACCGCGCCGACAAGGGCGTGCTCGCCGGGCTCGTGAGCAGCTATCCCCAGTGGCAATTGTTTGCTGGGCAGAGTACGGCCATCGTCGTGCTCACCAGCCTGCTGTTATTGCGCCAGCGCCGCGCGCCCACCTGGTTATCCGCGCTCGGTCTCGCGGCGGTCATGGCGATCGGCGCCGTCTTGATGGTGCTGCAAAGCGGACAATTCGGGGTAACCGCCCGCAACCTGTGGGAATACCTGTGGGCGATGCTGTTGCTGGGCCTTGCCGGTGGTGGCTATCTGGTGTGTGTGCAGATCCTGGCGCTGGGGCCGCGACCGCCGCTGGTATCGGTCGATGGCACGCTACCGTTGCTCAAGCCCCGCCGCCTGTTGGCGTTACCCGCACCTTACAGCCTGCTGCGCACCCTGGTAGTGCTGTGCGCGCTGGTCGAGGTGCTGGGGTTGGTGTTCGATTCGCGCTATCGCAGCTTCAACAACTTCGCGTTTGCGCTGCCTGCGCTGGCCTGCTGGCTGCTGGCCCGCCCAGGCGCCACCGACGCCGACCAACGCCCGGCGCAGAAGCTGCTGGCGATCGTGTTGGCGGCGAGTGCGGT
>CBDDRG010000318.1:0-4361 GCA_965232975.1 uncultured bacterium | reverse complement strand
TCCCGATGACCTGCTGGCCCTAGCTTGCCTGTTGAACAGCAAGGCTTTCGGTTTGTTGGTATCCGTGCAATTGGCGCGCGTTGAGCTTGCGCAATCCTTTGAAGTGGGGTTGATTCAACAAACCCCGATTCCGACTCTGACGGCCGCGCAACGCCGGCAACTCGCCACGCTGGCCCGCCGCGCCTGGTCGCTCAAGCGCAGTCTCGACACAGTCAATGAAACCTCCCACGCCTTCGTGCTGCCCGCGGCCCTGCGCCCCCGCGCGGGTGACTTCGACCCGCCCGCCATCGCCGCCGAACTCGCGCGCATCCAGACCGAGATCGACGCGCTGGCTTTCGACCTCTACGGTTTTTCAGCGGCCGACCGTCAGGCAGCAACGGCGCAAGGCCTTGGCGAACCCGCCAGCGACCAGGCCAACGAGGACGAAGATGCGCAAGAGACCGAGCCTGAAGCGCCGCCCATCGACGCGCTGCTGTCCTGGGCCGTCGGCGTGGCCTTTGGCCGCTTTGATTGGCGCCTGGCCACCGGCGCGCGCGCGGCACCACCCGAACCCGAGCCCTTCGACCCATTGCCCGCCAAGAGCCCCGGCATGTTGCCGGACGGCGCCGAACCCTTCCATGCGCAGGCGGGCATTCTGGTCGACGACCAGGGACACCCGCACGACCTGGCGCACCTGATCGAGGAGGTGCTCGCTCGCGTCGCGGTGGCTGTGCCGGACGATGTTCGCCGCTGGCTGCAACGGGATTTCTTCGCCTTCCACTTGCAGCGCTATTCCAGGAGCCGCCGCAAGGCACCCATCTACTGGCCGCTGTCCACCACTTCCGGCAGTTACACACTGTGGGTCTACTACCCCAGCCTCACCAGCCAGACGCTCTACACCGCCATCAACGACTTCATCGAGCCCAAGCTCAAGCAGGTCGGCGCGGATGTGACGGCGCTGCGCAACAAGGGCGCCGCCCGCACCCGCGACGACGAAAAGCAGTTCGAAGCGCTGCAAGCGTTCGAGTTGGAATTGATCGAACTGCGCGACACCCTGCTCAAGCTGGCGCCCACCTACCAACCCAACTTTGATGACGGCGTGCAGATCAGCGCCGCGCCGCTGTGGCCGCTGTTCCGCCACAAGCCCTGGCAGAAGCTGCTCAAGGACACCTGGGCCAAGCTGGAGAAAGGCGATTACGACTGGGCGCACTTGGGCCTCAACCATTGGCCCGAGCGCGTGCGCGAGAAGTGCAAGACGGATAAGTCGCTGGCCATCGCGCACCGCCTGGAAGATCTGTACGTCGAGCCGGAGGCCAAGCCGAAAAAGACGGGCCGCAAGAAAGCATCTGGAGGCAACGATGAATAATCCGCGCAAAACGGCCCAGCCGGGTATTCCCCGCATCGAATCCCTGCGGGTGGAGAACTACCGCGCGTTAAAGCGCGTGGAGCTGGACAAGCTCACGCCGATGACGGTGCTGCTGGGGCCGAACGGCAGCGGCAAGTCCACCGTGTTCGATGTGTTCAATTTTTTGTCCGAGTGCTTTCAGTTCGGCCTGCGTCATGCCTGGGATCGGCGCGGTCGCGGCAAGGAGCTGAAAACCCGCGGCGCCAGCGGGCCGATTGTGTTTGACCTCAAATACCGCGAACAACCCAACACGCCGGTGATCACCTATCACCTCGCCATCGACGAGGGCACGAAAGGCCCCGAGGTGGTGGAGGAGTGGCTGCAATGGCGACGCGGCACCCGGGGCAAGCCGTTCCGGTTTTTGGAATTCGTGCGCGGCGAGGGTTCCGCGATCAGCGGCGAAATGCCCGGCGCAGATGACCGGCGCGTACCGCAACAACTGCGCGCGCCCGACCAGGTTGCGGTCAGCACGCTCGGGCAGTTTTCGGATCATCCACGCATCGCGGCGCTGCGCGAGTTCATCACTGACTGGTATGTCTCCTACCTGTCGATCGAGCAGACCCGCAATCAGCCGGAGGCCGGCCCTCAGGAACGCTTGAGCAAGGGCGGCGAGAATCTGCCCAATGTCATCCAGTATCTGAAGGAGCGGCATCCCGAGCGGCTGGACAAGATTTTTGCAGTTCTGCGCGACCGTATTCCGCGCCTGGAGCGGGTGGATGCCGAACCCATGCCGGACGGCCGCCTGTTGCTGCAAATCAAGGACGCGCCTTTTGATGAGCCGGTACTGTCCAAATTTGCGTCCGACGGCACCATCAAGATGCTGGCCTACCTGACGGTGCTCTACGACCCCGAGCCACCGCGCTTTATCGGCATCGAGGAGCCCGAAAATTTTCTGCACCCGCGCTTGTTGCCGGAGCTGGCCGAGGAGTGCCGGGCGGCTTCCGAACGCTCGCAACTGCTGATTACCAGCCATTCACCTTTCCTGCTCAATGCCATGCGCGCCGAGGAAGTGCGTGTGCTCTACCGCGACGAACAGGGCTTTACCCAGGCGGTGCGGGCTTGCGACATTCAGGGGATTCCGGAGTTCATGAAAGCCGGCGCGACCCTCGGGCATTTATGGATGGAGGGGCACTTTGGCTTGGGTGACCCCTTGGTCAATCAAGGCGCGCCACGTTCTGTGAAGAAGGGGCGTGGTTGATGTTGGAAAAGCTGATTGTTCTCGTCGAGGAATACTCGATGGAAGAAGCCCTGGAACAACTGTTGCCTAAGCTGCTCGGCGACATTGAATTCCAGATCATCCGCTTTCAATGCAAGGATGATCTACTCAAGAAAGCTCCAGATCGCCTGAAAGGCTATGCAGCTTGGCTCCCCGAGAGTTCGCGCATTCTTGTGCTGGTCGATCGAGACGACGATGACTGTGTCGTGCTGAAAGCCAAGCTGGAGAATATGGCCGTTGCAGCGGGTTTGCAGACGAAAACGACTGCAGGCCACCGCCAGCATTTTCAGGTGGCAAACCGCATAGCCATTGAGGAGCTGGAAGCTTGGTTCTTCGGTGATTGGGTGGCTGTGCAGGCGGCCTATCCACGAGTGCCGGCAACCATTCCACAGAAAGCGAGTTTTCGCGACCCGGACGCTATTGCAGGTGGCACCTGGGAGGCGATGGAGCGAGTCCTCAAAAAAGCGGGTTACTTCAGTACCGGCCTGCGCAAGCTGGAATTGGCTCGGTCGGTGGCTGGGCACATGGATGTTCAGCGTAACCGCTCCCACAGTTTCCACGCTTTTGCCAATGCCGTCACTGCGGCCATGGTGTAAGGACAGGTTATGAGCATTGCCGAATTCATACGCGAAAGCGTGCTGCGGAAGCGCTTGGAACAGGCCGGCGCCCTGGTGGTGTACGACGCCGACCAGCGCTACCGCGAGCTGTGCTTTGCCCTGGCCACCGACAAGGTGCGAGTGGTGGATGCGTCAAAAAGCAGCATCGAAAGCCGGGAGGCGGCAGTGCTGGCACTGCGCGAGGTTGGGCAACCCCCCAAACAAGGAGGGTCACCGCTGGAAGCAGTGCTGATCTATGTGCCCACCAAGCGGCCCGAAACCGACGAGCAAAAGCAGGCGGACCCCTTCGCGCTTTATGCAGAATGCGGCGCCGTGTTTCCGCAGGACGATGGCGACGAATACCTGAGCCTTTGCCTGCGTGCCCGGCCTGACCATGGCACCCAGATTCGTCAGGTGTTTGCCACCGCAACCGGCGGGCCGACGTTCGCCGTGATCGATGCGATCGGCGGCGGGGTGAACTGGCCGCAGTTGCGCGCAACCTTGCGGGTGGAATCCGGCCGGGAGATTCTGGCGGCGCTGCTGGCGCCCAGCGCTGCCCAGGCCGAGGCGCTGAAAGCGCAGGAGGGCTGGGCAGCGGAAGCCCGCGACTTCCTGCGGGCGACGCTGACCATGAACGTCAAGACGCGCGGCAAGACCTGGGCGGCGCTGGCAGACGAGCTGTGGCGCTACCTGTTGTTCAGCGAGTTTGTCTTTGACCTGCCGGCGACCCTGCCGGCGACCTTGACCGGCGTGCCGCACGCGCCGTCGGAGGCCCGACCCATTGTCGACGACGTGTGCGAGCGGTTGCGCAGCGACCCGAAGTCGCGCGCGGTCTATATCGAGCGCGCCGAAAGTATCGAGGCCGAGCTGAACCTGGTCGCGCTGTGTGGGGCGATTGAAGATCTGGGTGAGCGCGACACCTTCCCCTTCGAGGAGCGGACCTTCCTGCGCACGGCGATCAAGGGCATTGTGACCGGCGACACCGACGCGACCCGCTGTGTGCTGTCCCGCCACAAGAGTTCCGTGTGGCTGGGCAAGGGCGAAAGCCAGGCGCAGTGGGAGCTGGTGCGGTCCGGGCTGAGCCTGGTCGAAGCCTGCGAAGACTTTGAACGCCAGTTGTCCGACCACGCTCGCTCCCAGGCCGAGTTGATCGATTTCTACCTGG
>CBDDRG010000317.1:0-3684 GCA_965232975.1 uncultured bacterium | reverse complement strand
TACTGACTTGGAGATGCTACAGCGCGCCATCACCTGCACGTTGTCACACACCGAGACGTGGCCGACAGCCCCGGCTTGACCGGCAAACACACAATTTTTGCCGATCACGGTACTCCCCGCGATCCCCGAGAAAGCCGCCATCGCGGTGTTCTCACCGAGCCGTACATTGTGGGCGATCTGTACGTGATTGTCTAAAATGACCCCATTTTCGATCACCGTATTGCCGAGTGCGCCCCGGTCGATCGTGGTGCAGGCGCCTATTTCAACATCGTCGCCAATCTCCACGCCACCCAGCTGATGGATCTTGACCCATCGGCCACCCTCGTTGGCGAAGCCAAAGCCATCGGCGCCTATTACAGCACCGCTGTGGATGACGCCCCGGGCACCAATACTGACACCGTGATAAATACTGACATTGGCGTGGACACAGGTGCCATCACCGATGGCCGAATTGTCGCCGATATGAACGCCAGCACCAATCGACACCGCCCTGCCTATGCGAACATGCTCTCCGATACAGGCATGGGGGCCAATGGTAGCGTCAGCGGCGATCTGGGCGCTGGCGGCAACCACGGCCGTCGGATGAATACCTGACGCGGCCCGCCGTACCGGCACGAATAGGCTGGTAGCCTGCGCGTAGGCGACGTAGGGATTCGCCACTACCAGTGCATTGCCGGCAAATTTGTCCGCATCCGCCGGTTTCAGGATCACCGCGCCCGCGGCGGTGGTGGCGAGCAAATGCTCATACGCACGATTGGCAAGAAATGCCAGATCAGCGGGCCCAGCATCCTGGAGCGTGCTGATGCGCCGGATTACATGGGCAGGGTCGCCACGGAGCTCTGCCCCCAGGCGGGCGGCAAGGTCCTGCAAGCTCAGCTCCTGCGCCACCGCCCCGGTCCCCGCCACTATTTTTTGTTGAGTCGCTCAATGAATTTGGGCGTCAAATCAGATTCTGGCGGGGCATAGATGACCACTTCCCGCGGCAGCAGCAGTGTTACCTTCTCCTGCTTCACCAATTCCTGAATCACCTCGAGCACCTTTGGCTGCAACTCCTTCATGATCTCGCCCTGGAGCCCCTTGATTTCGGTCTCGAGCTTGCGGGCGACCAGCTCCAGATCCGCTCGCAGGTAGTCCATTTTTTTCTGGTACTCCGCATTTTTAGCGGCAGAAGCGGTCAGCCGGCTGGTCTCCATTTCCTTGTTCAGCGCCTTGATATCAGCTCCGATGCTCTCATAGCGCGCCTGCAACGACGCGTATTCGGGCTTGGCCTGCATTTGCTTGAGTCTCGCCTTGGCCGAATCCGTATTGAAAATTGCCCGACCGATATCGACGACGGCGATTTTCTCAGCGAAGGCGCTGGACGCACCCAAACCCAACACCCCGGCCATCGTCAAGGCGACCAGTCTCGAACAGAATTTACCCACAATTAACCTCCGCTGTTAAAACCGATGGTGTCACACCCGGAGCCGTACGCCCCAAGGGTTAGCCAAACTCAAAATACCTGCCCGAGTGAAAACTGGAAGAACTCGGCCTCATCGTCGGGGCCCTCGTTAAAGGCCTTACCAAAGCTGATCGTGATAGGCCCGAAGGCGCTCAACCAAGTGCCACCGATCCCCAATGAATAGCGCAATTCACTCCACGTTGGCGATTCGCAGTTAACCTGCTGAGGCCCACATTCCGTGTCGAAAATATTGCCGACGTCGAAGAACACGGCGGTCTGAACACTGCGCTTGTCCTTCAGGAACGGAGCCGGGAAGATAAAATCGGCACCACCTACAGCTTCGACGTTGCCGCCATAGGGTCGGGAGCGCACCAAGCCGGCAAGTGCTGGCAGGGGTGAATCTTGCGGCCCCAAGGTGTTGCGCTTGAAGCCGCGCACGGAGCCGAGACCACCGCCGAAGTAGTTCTTGAAAAATGGCAGCCGCGAATTATCCCCCAGGCCGTCGCCATATCCCAGTGACGTCCGCAGGCGCAGGGTATACCTGCTCGTCAGCGGTCGCAGGTACTGGCCGATATAGCTGAGCTTGTAGTACTCCAGATCGCTGCCGGGAATCGTGACTTCCACCCCCGCCTGCTGCAACGTGCCCTTGGTCGCCAATACACCTCGGTTCAGCGTCGACCGGCTCCAATTCACACTGGTATTGACTATGTTGTACTGATCTCCGTTTTCCTTGATAAAAGTGTTGAGCTCCAAGGTCGGGAAGGTACCGACGTTGATCGCCAGATTTTCGTAATTAAAGCCGAAATTGAGGCGTGAGATTTCCGACAGCGGATAGCCGAAACTGACACCGGTGGTGAAACTGTCAGTGGTGTAATCGGTCAGATTGAACTCGCCATAATCGGTTTTGGAAGCACCGATCTTGAAGCCCGCACTGACGCCGTCATCGGTGAAGTAGGGGTTGGTCAACGAAAACATCAAATTGG
Organism: uncultured bacterium; assembly: GCA_965232975.1. GTDB lineage: Bacteria > Pseudomonadota > Gammaproteobacteria > Pseudomonadales > Porticoccaceae > CBDDRG01. The sequence continues at coordinate 1,260 of CBDDRG010000317.1, read as the reverse complement.
TCTGGTAGGAACTGCGGTTGAGGCCTATGCCCAGACTGTTGCCAGTGCCGAGAAAGTTGTTCTCCTGCAGGTTGGCGCCGACAATGATCCCCGTGCCCTGAGCAAACCCGACGCTCGCCCCGATGCTGCCCGAGGGTTGCTCCTCGACGGTATAGGTTACGTCGATTTGGTCGTTGGTTCCGGGAACTTCCTTGGTGTCGACTTTCACCTCCTTGAAGTGCGCCAGGCGCTCCAGGCGAACCTTCGACTGTTCAATCTTGTTGGCCGCCGCCGCCCCCGCCTCCATCTGGCGCATTTCGCGGCGCAGCACGTCGTCGGCACTTTTGGTATTGCCGCGAAACTCAATGCGCCGCACATAGGCGCGACTGCCAGGCGTCACCACAAAGGTCACTTTTGCCGTTTTGTCCGCTTCGTTGACCTCGGGAAAACCCTCGACCTTGGCGAAGGTGTAGCCCTCATTGCCGAGGCGAATGGTGATCAACTCGTTACTGGCGGTCATCAGCTTCTGTGAAAACGTCGTGCCTTCGCGCAGCAATATCAGGGTGCGCACATCTTCCTCAGGAATCTTCAGCTCGCCGAGAAGTTCAATTTTGCCAACCTTGTAAACCTTGTCCTCATTGACATTGATGGTGATATACACCGCATCCTTGGCGGGGCTCACCGAGACCTGGGTGGACTCGATGGCGAATTTCAGATATCCCCGATCCTTGTACCAGGACTCCAGCCGCTCCAGATCGCCGGATAATTTTTCCTTGGAATATTTGTCGTCGTTGAACATCCACGACAGCACGCCCGTCGTTTTCAGCTCGAACTGGCTGAGCAGTGCCCAATCGGAAAATTCCTTATTGCCGATAATGTTGATCTGTTTGATGGCAGCGACTTCGCCCTCGGTGATGGTGAGGTTAACGGCCACCCGATTGCGGGGCAGCAGCTTGTGGTCAGACACCACCGTGGCGCCATACCGCCCCTGTGCGACATATTGTCGGCGCAACTCCTGCGCCATGCCGTCGAGGATCGGCTGGCGAAAAATCTGTCCCTCCGCCAAACCATTTTCACGCAGCGCGTTCAGCAGGACTTCCTTGGTGATGGCTTTGTTGCCGGTGATGTTGATCTCCGAAACCGCTGGGCGTTCTTTCAGGGTGATGACGAGCACATCGCCTTCGCGGCCGATTTGAACATCGTCAAAATAGCCGGTACGAAATATCGCGCGGGAGGCGTCGCGAACGCCCTCGTCGTCAATCAGATCACCTGCGTTAACTG
>CBDDRG010000316.1:0-3135 GCA_965232975.1 uncultured bacterium | reverse complement strand
GGCATGATTGACGAAGCCGCGAAAGAACTCGAACACCAGATCGCCGTCGAATTGGCCGACCCGGGCACGCGTGAAGGTTACCGCCGTTATCAGCCCCGGCCGCCCCGAAAAATCGATGACGACGCGGGACAGAGCCTCATCCAGCGGCACATAGGCATGGCCGTAGCGGGTGATGCCGGCGCGATCGCCCAGCGCCTGCGCGACGGCCTGTCCGAAAGTGATGCCGATGTCCTCGACGGTGTGGTGGTCGTCAATATGCAGATCGCCCTCGGCAGTGACCCTGAGATCGATCAGGCCGTGGCGGGCGATCTGGTCCAGCATGTGTTCGAGGAAGGGCACGCCGGTGCTGAACTCGGCGCGCCCGCTGCCATCGAGATCGACGGCGACGCTGATGCGCGTCTCCAGCGTGTTGCGGGTGACTGTCGCCGTGCGTGAAGTCATGGTGTGCTGCCTGGGTAGCCCGCCGCGGGGCGGGCAAAATGCGAGGTAGGCATTATACGAGCGCACCCCAGCAGTGGCCACCGCGCGCGCTGTTCGGGCTGATCTCGTCAGTGGAGGCCGCCTCGTGGCCCCGGTCGCCGACCGTTGGCGGTATAGGGGCGTATGATTGAACGCGCAGATTTGCAAACCAGGAGGTGCTATCCATGCCGGTCGCCAGGAACAGCTTCAACAGCATGGCCGAACTCAATGTCGGCACGCGGAATTATCGCTACTACCGCTTGCAGGCCCTGACCGATCAGGGCATTGCCGCTACCTCTCGACTGCCTCATGTGCTCAAAATCCTGCTCGAAAACCTGCTGCGATTTGAAGACGGTGTCAGCGTCACCCGCGAAGATATCCTCGTTCTCGCCAATAGCGCCGGAACGGCATCGGCGGAGCGCGAAATCGCCTTTCGCCCGGCGCGGGTGTTGATGCAGGATTTCACGGGTGTGCCCGGCGTCGTCGATCTGGCCGCCATGCGCGATGCACTCGTGGCTCGCGGTTGCGACCCGGCGCTGGTCAATCCGCTAACCCAGGTGGATCTGGTCATCGACCACTCGGTGATGGTCGATCACTTTGCCGACCCCGGCGCCTATCGCGACAACGTCGCCATTGAGATGGCGCGCAATGACGAGCGCTACCGCTTTTTGCGCTGGGGGCAGCGGGCGTTCCGCAATTTCCGCGTGGTGCCGCCGGGAACCGGCATCTGTCATCAGGTCAACCTCGAGTATCTCGCCAAAGGGATCTGGAGCCAAGAGATCGGCGGCGTTTCCTACGCCTATCCGGATACCCTGGTGGGCACCGACAGCCACACCACCATGATCAACGGGCTGGGCGTGCTCGGTTGGGGGGTAGGCGGCATCGAGGCCGAGGCCGCCATGCTCGGCCAGCCCATCTCGATGCTGATTCCCGCAGTGGTGGGCTTGCGCCTGAGTGGCCGCCTCGGTGAAGGCGTGACCGCTACCGACCTGGTGCTGACCGTGGTGCAGATGCTCCGCGAGTACGGGGTGGTGGGCAAGTTCGTGGAATTTTATGGCCCCGGTCTCGATCACCTCCCACTCGCCGACCGCGCCACCCTGGCCAACATGGCGCCGGAATACGGCGCCACCTGTGGATTTTTCACCTTCGACCAGGAAACTCTCGATTATCTGCGCTTATCGGGGCGAGACGAGGCCACCCTGGCACTGGTCGAGGCCTACGCCAAAGCCCAGGGACTCTGGCGCGACGACGCCGTCGAGCCGCTTTACAGCGCGACGCTGGCGCTCGATTTGGCGACCGTGGTGCCTGCCATGGCGGGTCCCAGGCGCCCGCAAGACCGGGTCGCACTGCCGCTGCTCGGCAGAGCCATGGCCGACATGATCGCCCTGCGCGGCCGCGCCGGCGGCAGTCCGCATATCCCTCTGGGCGGCACCGATAGCCTGACCGACGGCGATGTGGTCATTGCCGCGATCACCTCCTGCACCAACACCTCGAATCCATCGGCAATGATGGCGGCGGGACTAGTGGCGAAGAAAGCGATCGAACGGGGCCTGGCGCGCAAACCCTGGGTGAAGACATCCCTTGCCCCCGGCTCCCAGGTGGTGACCGAGTACCTGGTCAAGGCAGGTTTGCAGCCCTACCTCGATCAACTCGGTTTTAATCTGGTGGGTTACGGCTGCACCACCTGCATCGGCAATTCCGGCCCCCTGTCCGCCGCAGTCGAGAGCGCCATCGCCGCGGGGGACCTGACGGTGTCCGCGGTGCTGTCGGGCAACCGCAATTTCGAGGGGCGCATCCACCCCAGTGTGCGCGCCAACTGGCTCGCCTCCCCGCCGCTGGTGGTGATCTTCGCGCTCGCCGGCACCACCCGCCTTGATCTGTCACGGGATCCGGTGGCCACCAACGCACGCGGGGAGGCGGTCTATTTGCGCGATCTTTGGCCCAGCAACGCCGAGCTCGCCGCTGCGGTGGCGCAGGTCGATCGCGACATGTTTCGCCGCCGCTACGCCGATGTGTTCAGCGGCGACAGCGCCTGGACCGCGCTGCCTGTACCAGCAGGCGACACCTATGCGTGGGACGAGACGTCCACTTACATTCGCAATCCGCCCTTCTTCGACGACGGTGGCAGCGATCCACGGACGGATATCCAGGGCGCCCGCATTCTGGCGCTGCTGGGCGATTCGGTGACCACCGACCATATCTCGCCAGCGGGCAACATCGCTGCCGATAGCCCCGCCGGGCGCTATCTGCAAGAGCGAGGTATCGCCATTGCCGATTTCAATTCCTATGGTGCGCGGCGCGGCAACCACGAGGTGATGATGCGCGGTACCTTTGCCAATGTGCGCATCAAAAACGAGATGGTGCCGGGCGTCGAGGGCGGCTATACCCGCATGGTCGGCGGCGGCGAGCATCTGCCGATCTATGACGCCGCCATGGCCTATCGGCGCGCCGGGGTGCCGCTGGTGGTCATCGCCGGCGCCGAGTACGGCACCGGCTCCAGCCGCGACTGGGCCGCCAAAGGCACCTTCCTCCTCGGCGTGCGGGCCGTGATCGCCCAGTGCTACGAGCGGATCCACCGCAGCAACCTGGTGAACATGGGCGTGCTGCCGCTGCAGTTCCTGCCCGGCGAGAGCGTCGCCTCGCTGGGACTCTCCGGCCGCGAGGAGATCACGATCA
>CBDDRG010000315.1:0-20954 GCA_965232975.1 uncultured bacterium | reverse complement strand
ACCCGCCAATCCAACAAAGTTACTCTTGCTCATAGCGGTGTATCTCCTGTGTGTTGATTGACTTGTTTGGCGACAACAAATCAACCAGATACACCGCTACTTTTCAATTCCTGTGAACACCAGATTCAGTTATAACTCCCTGGCCGGCGTGCGAAGGTAATAGGGGGTAATAGGGGGTAATAGGGGACAGACCACGTTTTTCGTTATACTCCACGACTCGCTATTAGACCCAGTCGCTCTCCATGCCCCGCCGCGCCAGGCTCATGCTGGGAAGACGTGCGACCCCCGGGAAATCCGGACGGCCACGGCAAAGGCCAGAACTGGACTCCGGAGTGTTGTTCGACGACCCGAACCCGTGAAACCGTGGTCTGTCCCCTGTTTTCCCCCTGTTTTCCCTTTCGAACGAACCTCTGCGCCTGTCGTCCAACGTTTGAGATGAGAGGCATGACCCGGCTTGCCGGGGCATGTCCTCTCGATTGAAGGGCTAGGCATCGCCTTGAGCACTACCGCTTTCCTTTTTGCTTTCGCTTTGTGCTCTTCGGAAGAGACAGCATAGAAGGTCGCTTGGGCCAAAGATACGGGCCATCAGGTAGTGCCAGCTTGAACAACAGTGCGTTGATATAGCCGGCCAACTGAACGAGATCACCTTTGACGGCTCGAAAGTGAGTAGTGAGATTGGCCACTTCCTTCAACCGCTCGGCGCGATTCGGTGGATTGCCGATGACGTCCGCCACCAGCCGATACGGCTTGCTGTCAGTTCTAAAAGCGCTCGCCATGTGAGCTGCATCGTTTCTGGTTTTGGCCAGCTTATCGGCTGTATTTTTTGCCCAAATCAAACTGATGTGCATCCTGGATTTCTTGGGGAGGCGAGCATCCACTAAGGCGGCCAACATCTGACGTTGAGTGCTGTCGGCCTGCACGGCGTGCCAGATTGAATAGCCAACGTTCAGGTTTTCTTTGGCTACGAGAAGTGCGAAGACGTTGCAGAACGCTGTGTGGGCTTGACTGGATGCCCAAAGTAGCTCGCCCGTCGCAACTGCATGCGACCTGACCGGGGCCTTGACGCTTGGGGACACACGCCGCGGGACTCTGATTGCCTTAGTTTGCTTCTGCATAGGAGACCGGTTGATGCGATGCTTAACTATAAATAGCCCCCCGAAAAGGCGTCTTATATTGCACCTCGCAGGTGCCCTGTCATTTTCCGGTGAAGCCATGCTTGGCGAAGTCCCGCCGTAGAGATGGGCAAACCCCACCCCCATCGCAAGCGATTTGCCGCAGCCAGCAGCAATCTTGACCGCGCCAACACCCGGCCTCAAACCAGCGTGATCGCCTGCTGGCGATCCGGCCGCTCCAGGTGGGCGAGGCCGTTGAAGCCGGCGAGGCCGATGCGGTCTTCGGTGCACACGAACCGGGTTATCGAGGTGTTGCGGATCTGCATCATCAGCTCGACCACGGCGCTGTCGTCGAGGCCGAGCACCTGTTTCATGGCGACCGATTTGGGCCCGCCGGAGGACACGATCAGCACCCGTTCGCCGCGCGGCCCGTTGCGGGCACGGGCGAGGGCTCCCGCCACCCGGGCGTTGAAGCCGACCCAGGTCTCGGAGAGCGCGCCTGCCACCGCGTCGGCCTTGGCGATGGCGATGTCGAGGTCGCCGCTCATCCACGCGATCATCACCTGTCGCAGCACGCGGAACAGGCCTTCGGCGTCGGTCGGCAGCTCGCCGGCCAGCGCCCGGCCGGCGTGGGCGGTTTCGAGATACAAGCTCATCAGCGGTCGGAACCCAAATTCGTCGAGCCCGGGGTCGATGGTGGTTTCCAGCTTTTGCGCCATGCCTTCGACGATGCCGGCGAGAGTTTCCTGGTGGCGGGTCAGGCGGCCGACGATGGCGCGGTCGAAGCTGACACCCAGTGCGGCAAAGTGTGCGCCGAGCCAGCGCGCCTGCTGCCAGCCCAGCGGGGAGAGTTCATCGTAGTTGCGGGCGCCCCAGGACGCCTGGCCGTGGCGAACGAAGTAGATTTCAGTCATGGCATGTTCCCGCAGCAATTGCTGCCTAATACTATTTCTCTGCTAAAACCATTCATCCTGCATCGCGAAGGGCACCGAGTTGGCACTCTTGAGCAGCTCTGCCTGCGCCGCTATTTGCGACAGCTCCCAGTCGAAGTAATAGCGCGTGGCGTGCAGCTTGCCGCAGTAGAAATTGGTGTCGCCGGCAACACCCCAGGCCAGCCCCTGCGCGGCCTTGTTGGCCTGCTTGAGCCAGATCCAGGCGGCGACGACGCGGCCGAACATATCGAGGTACAGCGTGGCATTGGCCATGCCCCTGTCGACATCCTCCGCGACCTGCGCGAGCAGGGCTTGCGTGGTCTGGTCGAGGAGCGCCAGCGCCTCGGTTAGCGGCGCGATGAATTCGCGGGTTGCGGCCAGCGTATCGGCGACGGCGAGGTCGCGCGCGACCTCTTCCTTGAAAATGCGATAGCCGATGCGGTCCTTCATCGGCACCTTGCGGCCGAGCAGGTCGAGGCCGTGAATGGCCTCGGCGCCCTCGTGGATGGGGTTCAGGCGCTGGTCGCGGTACAGCCGCTCGACCTCGTACTCGCGCACATAGCCGTAGCCGCCGAGCACCTGAATGGCCATGTCGTTGGCCACACAGCCGTACTTGGACGGCCACGATTTGACGATGGGCGTCAGCAGATCGAGCAACAGTCCCGCGCGCAGACGCTGCTCGGGATCGGGCGCGGTGCGCTGATCCTCGAACAGGGCGCTGGCGAACAGGCACATCGCGAAGCCGCCCTCGGCATAGGCTTTCTGCGCCAGCAGCAGGCGGCGCACGTCGGCGTGCTTCACCAGCAGAATCTGCGGCGAGCGCGGATCCTTGTTGGACGCCAGCCGGCCCTGCGGGCGCTGGCGCGCGTAGGCGAGAGAATGGTTGTAGCCCTGGTAGGCGATGGCGGCAGCGCCGAGGCCGATGCCGATGCGCGCTTCGTTCATCATCTGGAACATGTAGTCGAGGCCGCGATGGGGGGTGCCGACCAGATAGCCGATGGCACCGCCCCGTTCGCCGAAATTGTGCACCGTGTTGGTCGTGTTGCGGTAGCCCATCTTGTGGTTGAGGCCGGCGAGGGCGACATCGTTGCGCTCGCCGCGGCTGCCGTCGTCGTTGATGAGGTACTTGGGCACGATGAACAGCGAGATGCCCTTCACGCCCACCGGCGCGCCCTTGATCTTGGCGAGCACCATGTGGATGACGTTCTCGGCGATGTTGTGGTCGCCGCAGGAGATGAACATCTTCTGGCCGAACAGCCGGTAGCTGCCATCGGCGGCCGGTTCGGCGGTGGTGGTGATGTCGCCGAGTGCCGAGCCCTGCGCCGGTTCGGTCAGCGCCATGGTGCCGTTGCTGCGCCCGGTCATGATCCAGGGCAGGAACCTGGCTTTCTGCTCCGGCGAACCGAAGGTGCGCAACAGGTTGGCGGCGCCGACGGCGACGAACGGGTAGCCGGCGGTGCCGATGTTGGCGGCGTTGACATAGGCGAGGATCAGGCGGAACACCACTTCCGGCAACTGCATGCCGCCCTCGTCGAAATCCGGGTGCGCGGCGAGGAAACCCGCTTCGGCGAACGCATCCCAGGCCGCCTTGGTCTCCGGGATCAGGTGCACCTGATCGCCGTCGAAGCTGGGCTCGTGGGCATCACCCTTGGCGGCGTGGTTGGCGAAGTATTTTTCGGCGATGCGCTTGGCGGTGGCCAGCGTCGCCGAGAAAATCTCCCGCGAGTGCTCGCGGTAGCGGGGCCTGGACAGCAGCGCCTCGGTGTCGAGTACCTCGTACAGATGGAATTCGATGTCGCGGTCGTTCAGCAGAGGTATCGACATGGGGCGCTCCATCATCCGCGGATGGTCGGGGGTTCGCTATTTGTAGGCGTAGTTTTTGAAATGGTCGCGCAGATCCTTCTTGCTGACCTTGCCGGTGGCAGTGTGGGGGATTTCGGCGACGAACTGGCAGTCGTCGGGAATCCACCACTTGGCGATCTTGCCATCGAGGAATTGCAGTAACTCCGCACTGGACGGCTCACGGCCAGGGCGGCGCACCACGACCAGTAACGGGCGCTCGGTCCACTTGGGGTGGGGCACGCCGATGACGGCGGCTTCGGCGACATCCGGGTGGCCCATGGCGGCGTTTTCGACCTCGATGGAGCTGATCCACTCGCCACCCGATTTGATCACGTCCTTGGTGCGGTCGGTGATCTGCAGGTAGCCATGGGCGTCGATGTTGGCGACATCGCCGGTATCGAACCAGCCATCGGGCAGGTGGGCGTCCGACTGGTCGAGCTTGTAATAGCCTTTGCACACCCAGGGCCCGCGCACCTGCAAACGGCCCGAGGTCTTGCCATCCCAGGGCAGTTCACGGCCGCTGTCATCGACGACACGCATCTGCACGCCGTAGATCAGGCGCCCGGCCTTGAGCCGATAGGCGTCGCGCTCTGCCGCCGGCAGTTCGTGCATCCAGGGCAGCAGCGTGTTCAAGGTGCCGAGCGGGCTCATCTCGGTCATGCCCCAGCCCACATGCATCCACACGCCGTATCTATCCATCGCCTGCATCAACGACAGCGGGCAGGCAGCGCCGCCGACGACCACCCGTTGCAGGGACTCGACAGTTGTTCCGGACTGGTCGAGGTGGTTGACCAGCGCGAGCCACACCGTGGGCACGCCCAACGAAAAAGTGACCTTTTCTTCGTTGATCAGTGCGGCGAGCGTCGCGCCATCGCCCATCTTGGGGCCGGGGAACACCAGCTTGGAACCGGTGATCGCGGCGCTGTAGACGACGCCCCAGGCATTGACGTGAAACATGGGCACGACCGGCATCACGGCTTCGCCCGCCGCCATACCGATCACGTCGCGGCCGTTGGCGGCGATGGTGTGCAGCACCAGCGCGCGGTGGGAATAGAGCACACCTTTCGGGTGGCCGGTGGTACCCGAGGTGTAGCACAGACTACAGGCGGCGTTTTCGTCCAGCTCGGGCCAGGCGAAGGAGTCGGGCTCGCCCGCGATCAGGGTTTCGTAGCAGTGCGCATTTTTGAGAGTGGTGGCCGGCATATGGACGGCATCGGTCAGCACGATAAAGCCGGCGACGTTCGGCAGGTGCTCCGCGAGCTTTTCAAGGAGCGGCACGAAGACGACGTCGGTGCAGATCCAGCGGTCTTCGGCGTGGTTGGCGATGTAGGCGATCTGTTCCGGGAACAGGCGCGGGTTGATGGTGTGGCAGACGTAGCCGGAGCAGCTGATGGCGTAGTACAGCTCGAAGTGGCGGTAATCGTTCCAGGCCAGCGTCGCGACCCGGTCGCCGGGGGCCAGGCCCAGCTTGGCGAGGGCGTTGGCCAACTGGCGGACACGTCTGAAAGCTTGAGCGAAACTGGTGCGGTGGCGGGGCGCGTCGGCGGTGACCGAGACGATCTCGGTGGCGGGAAAGACCTGATCCGCATACCGCATGATCGAGGTGATGGTGAGGCCGTCCGCCATCATTTGGCCATACATGGGCTGCTCCTGTGCGCCTGTGGCGCGACCGCTGGTGTTGCCGGGTTTTTGGCCTGGCTGGAAGCCGGCGTCTGCTTTGCCGGTCGCTCAGCGCCGTTGCCGATACGGCCAGCGGGCGGCGAAAACGCCGGTCAGTCTAGCATAAGTCGCCGCGGCCCCTGCCGCGCCCGCCATGCCGCACTGCGCGCGCGGGTATAATCCCGCCGCCCTTTTGCCCCGGAGCCCGCATGGACATAGCCACCATCGTCAAAGCAATCATTCTCGGCCTGGTGGAGGGCTTCACCGAGTTCCTGCCGGTGTCGTCCACCGGCCATTTGATCCTCGCCGGCGACCTGCTCGACTTCAACGACGCCCGCGGCAAGCTGTTCGAAATCGTCATCCAGACCGGCGCCATTCTCGCCGTGTGCTGGGAGTACCGCGAACGCCTGGGGCGCCTGCTCGGCGGTCTCACGCGCGACCGCCAGGCGCAGCGGCTCGCGTTGAATCTGGCCATCGCCTTTCTGCCGCTGGCGGTGCTGGGGTTGCTGTTCGGTGCGGCGATCAAGGCGCAATTGTTCAACCCGACCACGGTCGCCGTCGCCTTTATCGTCGGCGGCATCGTGATCCTGTGGGCGGAGCGGCGCGAGCACCGCATCCGCGTCGAGTCGATCGATGACCTGAGCCCGCTGGACGCGCTGAAACTGGGTATCGCCCAGGCCTTTGCGCTAATTCCAGGCACCTCCCGCTCGGGGGCGACCATCATCGGCGGGCTGTTGTTCGGGCTGTCGCGGCGGGCCGCTACCGAATTCTCGTTTTTTCTCGCCATTCCCACGCTGGGCTTGGCCGCGCTCTACCAGCTTTACAAGGAACGCGAACTGCTGTCATTCGACGACACCGCGATGTGGCTGGCCGGCTTCGTCGCGGCCTTCGTGTCGGCGTTTCTGTGCGTGCGCTGGCTGCTGCGCTACATCGCCAGCCACGATTTCTCGGTGTTCGCCTGGTACCGCATCGGCTTCGGCGTTTTGATTCTGGTCACCGCCTACACGGGCATGGTGGACTGGACCGTCTGACCCGTTGCCGTAGGGGCGCAGCATGCTGCGCCCCTACGGCGCCACAACTTGTGGTCCAATCGCCGGAAGCGGTGGCTATACTGAGTATTGAGGGCGTTGCGCAGGACGCACAGGAGCGGGCGCAAATGCCTTTCGCCGGGTCAACCGGCGCTACGCACCGATGCAGGTGACGCCATGGCGCACGTTCATCAACTCTCCGTCAAGCACCCACCGCCACCCGTTCTAAGCCCAGAGCAGCCGCTGTCGACGCGCCCATTGCACCTGCTCGGCGCCGCCAGCGGCTGGGGTTATCCCGACCACGGCTGCGCACTGGCGCCAGATCAGTTGCGCCTCGCCAGCAAAGCACTGTGGTTACAAGCGGGCGGTGGCATCGGCTGGGCCGGCGTGGTGCGTGCCCCCGACGCCGGCGCAGCAACCCCGCTCGCGGCGATCGCCGCGTTCAACCGGCGCCTCGCGAGGCAGGTGCACAAGCTCATGGCAGAAGACGAGCTGCCGGTGATCATCGGCGGCGATCACGCCATTGCGACCGGCACCTGGGCTGGCGTGCGGCAGGCACTCGCCGGGCCGCTGGGCCTGATCTGGATCGACACCCACCTCGACGCCCATACGCCGGCAACCACGCCGACCGGCAACATTCATGGCATGCCGCTGGCAGCGCTGTTGGGCCATGGGCCGCGCGCGCTGATCGAAGCGTTCGGCGCGGTACCCATCGTCGAGCCCGGGCATGTGGCGGTGGTGGGCATGCACTCGTGCGAACCCGAGGAGTTGGCGCTGTTGACCGCCCTCGGCGTGCGCATCTTCGCGCGCACCGAGATCGCCCGTCGCGGGCTGCCCGCGGTGATGGCGGACGCCGTGCAGATAGCGACCCAGGGCACCACCGGGTTCGGCGTGAGCCTGGATCTGGATGTGCTCGACCCGACGGTGGCGCCGGCCGTCAACACGCCGGTCGCGGGTGGTCTGGCCGCCGCCGACCTGATCGCGGCAATGCGCGACCTGCGCTGCGACCCGCAGCTCAAGGCCGTCGAAATCGTCGAGTACAACCCGGCGCGGGATCGCGACCTGCGCACCCAGCAGGTGCTGCTCGATGTGCTCGCAGCACTGGCGCCGGCAGTTGCCGAGGATCATCCGCTGCGCCTCGAAACTCGCCACGGCGCCCACAACTACGATCCACAGCCGGTGCTGCTGACCCGTGGCAAGGGCATTTTCGTGTGGGACGCGGACGGCCGCCGCTATGTCGACATGATGGGCGCCTATTCGGCGCTGGCGTTCGGCCACGGCCATCCGCTGCTGCTGGCCGCCTTGAACCGCCAGGCGCGGCGGCTCAGCCTGACTTCGCGCGCCTTCCACACCGACACCCTCGGCCCCTTCCTCGCGCGTGCCTGCGAATTGACCGGCATGGATCGCGCGCTGCCGATGAACAGCGGCGCCGAAGGCGTCGAAACGGCGCTGAAGACCGCCCGCCACTGGGCCTATCGGAGCAAGGGCGTACCCACCGACCAGGCTGAAATCATTGTTTGCGACGGCAATTTCCACGGCCGCACCATCGCCATCGTCGGCTTTTCGTCGACGCCCCAGTACCGCGACGATTTCGGCCCCTTTCCGGCCGGCTTCGTGCGCGTTCGCTACGGCGACGACGCCGCGCTGGAAGCCGCGATCACCCCCAACACGGCGGCGTTTCTGGTCGAGCCGATCCAGGGCGAAGCCGGCATTGTGGTGCCCCCGACAGGCTATCTGGCGCGTTGCGCCGAGATTTGCCGCCGCCACAACGTGCTGTTGATTGCCGATGAGGTCCAGACCGGCCTCGGCCGCACCGGCGCCATGCTCGCCTGCGACCATGACAATGTGCGCCCGGACGGCTTGATTCTGGGCAAGGCGCTCGGTGGCGGACTGCTGCCGGTGTCGTTGTTTCTGGCGCGGCAAGAGGTGTTGGATGTGCTGGTGCCCGGCGATCACGGCAGCACTTTCGGCGGCAACCCGCTGGCGAGCGCGGTGGCCCTGGCGGCACTCAAGCTGTTGGTCGATGACGGCTTGCCCGCGCACGCCGCCGCCATGGGTGATTATTTCCGGGCGGGACTACTGGGCATCGCTTCGCCCTATGTCCGCGAGGTGCGCGGCCGGGGGCTGCTGATCGGCGTCGAAGTGCACCGCGAGCGGATCGCGGCCCGCGAGCTGGCACTGCGCCTGCAGGACGAAGGCATCCTGACCCGAGATGTTCACGACAGCGTGCTGCGCTTCGCGCCGCCGCTCACCATCAACCGCGCCCAGCTCAAGCAGGCACTGGCGGCGATCCGGCGAGCTTTCTTGCCTTGAATCGCAAATGATGTTGCGCGCCTGGACATCAACCGAGAACGAGTCCAGCCCGTAATGGGATACCTGAATTCCCAGCCGCTGGCAGCGCTGGATCAGCGCTGGTTAAACCGCGCGCTTGAGTTGCCAGAGGCCCGCCAGGGCCAAGCCGGTGAAGGCCGCCAACGTCCAGCCTGGAATGCTGACATGGAACAGCGTCCAATCGACGGCGGCGCAGTTGCCGTCCCCAGCCAGCAGCATGGGCAGCGCCTTGGCGAGGGGAAAGGCTTGCAGCAGGTAGTCCGCGGGCGGCCCGCAGGCGGGCACGCGATCCGCCGGCAGACTTTGCAGCCACAGGTGGCGGATGGCGAAGCCGCCGCCGCCCAGCGCACCCAGGGTGATGGCGCCCGCATAGAGTTTCTGGCCCAGGGCACCGGGGTTGTGGAGCCAGGCCAGTAGCGCCGTGAGCCCAACCAGCATGACAAACACCCGCTGGACAATGCAAAGGTAGCAGGGTTTGAGATCCAGGACTTCCTGCAGCAGCAGGGCGGTGGCCAGCAAGCCTGCGCAGGCCGCGAAAATGGCCAGATTGGTCACCCGCAGAGATAGCCGCATCATGGACAGCCGCATCATGGACAGCCGCAGCATTGGTTGCCCCGACGCCATTGGGTTCCGCGCGAAACTGTGGCGCGAACCACCCGCTTCAACCCACCACGCCCTGCGCCCGCAGCTCGTCGATGCGCTGCTCCGTCCAGCCCAACAGCTCCGTCAATACTCCGTCGGTGTGCTGACCGAGCAGCGGCGCCGGGCTGTAGCTGTCGCCGCTGGTGCGCGACAGCTTGACCGGGTTGCCCGGCGCGCGCGTGGTCTGGCCATTGGGATGGGCGATCTCGACAACCATGTTGCGATACAGCACCTGAGGGTCGGCCAGCGCCTGGCTGAAGCGGTTGACCGGCGCGCACGGAATGCGCACGGCCTCCAGTCTTTCGAGCCAATGGGCGTTGGTGTTGGTGGCAAAGATGGCGGCGACGCGCCCCTCGATAAAGTCCTTGTTGGCGAGGCGGCCCGGCTGGTGGTCGAATTCCGCGCGCCGCAGCTCGTCGCAACCGAGAACATCCAGCAGGCTGACCCAGAAGTGGTCGAAGATCACCGCGATGACGATAAAGCCATCGCGGGTCGCGAAGCTGTTGTAGGGCACGTGGACGAAGTGGGAGTTGCCGATCGGCTGCGGGTCTTCGCCGGACAGGAAGTACATGGTGGCCATATAGCTCATCAGCGCGATCTGGCCGTCGAGCATCGAAATATCGACGTGTTGCCCGCGCCCCGAGCGCTCCCGCTCGTACAGCGCGGTGAGCACGCCGATCACCCCGAACATGCCGCCGCCGAGATCGCCGATGGGCAGTCCCGCCCGCTGCGGGTGGGCGGCGTCGCTGCCGGTGATGGACATGCCGCCGCCATAGGCCTGCACGACCTGATCGAAGGCGGTGCGGCGGTGGCCGGGCCCGGTGCTGCCGAAGCCGGTGATCGAGCAGGTGATGACGCGGGGATTGACGGCGCTCAGCCGGGCATAGTCGATGCCGAGATTGGCGGTGACGCCGACGCTGAAATTGTCGAACACGATATCGGCGTGCTTGACCAGCTCGTAAAAGACGTCGCGACCCGCCGCACTTTTGAGATCGATGGCGACGCTCTTCTTGTTGCGATTCAGGTTGATGAAATAGGCGCCCATGCCGGCGATGGAGTTTTTGGGGTCACCGGCAAGCAGGCGCCGGGTAGCTTCCCCCTGCAGCGGTTCGATCTTGATGACCTCGGCGCCCAAGTCGGCCAGGGTGAGGGTGCCGAAGGGGCCGGACAGCATGTGGGTGAGGTCGAGCACGCGCAGGCCGGCAAGGGGCTTGGTCATGGCTATCCAGTGGTGGTCGGGTCAAAGGGGAGACGCCGCGCGGCGCGGCGGGCTATTCTGGCACCAGCCATCCGCGCGCGCAAAATGCGGCTGGCGCAACGCACCGCTGTCCACGGCAGCAGGTATTCATGGCGGCGGGAAGCCGCGACAATGCGGCGACATCCAGCGCCATGATAAGCGAGTGTCCCAAGCGTTGAACGGAGAAATCCCCATGGGTTCGAGTTACCTTCTGCGCGGTCTGCGCCTGCTGGCAATGCCCGGCGTGCGCGGCTATGTGGTGATTCCGCTGCTGATCAATGTGCTGGTTTTCATCGGCGCCACGCTGGTTGCGGTACAGCAGTTCAGCCAGCTACTCGACTCGCTGATGGGCTACCTGCCGGAGTGGCTCGGCTTTATCGCCGGGCTGGTGTGGCTGGTGTTTGTCGCGCTGCTGATCGTGGTTTACGGCTACACCTTTTCGTTGGTCGGCAACATTCTGGCGGCGCCGTTTTACGGCTTGCTGGCGGAGCGGGTGCAGACGGTGTTGGCGGCGCGGCCCGCCGAGCCACCGATGACCGCCGCCCGCGCGCTCGGCATCGCCGGACGGGCGTGCAAGCGGGAGCTGCACAAGCTGATGTACTTTCTGCCGCGCCTGGCGCTCGTGCTGATCCTGGGTCTGGTGTTGTCCTTTATTCCGGTCGCCAACCTGCTGGTGCCGGCGCTCGGCTTCCTGTGGGGAGCCTGGACGGTGGCGCTGCAATATCTCGACTATCCGGCTGACAATAGCGCGATCAGTTTCAACGAGCTGCGCGCGCAGCTTGGCCGCAACAAATGGCTGGCGATGAGTTTCGGCGGCACCGCATTGGTGGGGATGTCCCTGCCCGTGCTGAATTTGCTGTTGATGCCGGCGGCGGTCGCGGGCGCGACCGCGCTCTGGGTGGATCAGCTGGGCGCCGACGCGCGGCGCGGGTAGCCGCAGTCAAGAGATCTGGCTGGCGTCGCGCTCCCGTCGCTGATGGTCGGCGGGGCGCAGCAACTCTTCCGGCGGACGCTCGCAGTCGAGCGCGGTGCCGAGCAAGGCCTGGATGGGCTCCAGCAGAAAGGCGTCGTCTTCACAGGCGAAACTGATCGAAATGCCGGTTTTCCCGGCGCGCCCGGTGCGGCCGATGCGATGGACGTAGTCTTCGGGTTCCTCCGGCAGCGTGAAATTGATGACGTGGCTGACGTCATCGATATGAATACCGCGCCCCGCCACATCGGTGGCCACCAGCACCTTCAGTTTGCCGGCCTTGAATTCGTTCAGCGTTTGCACCCGCTTGTTCTGGGCGACCTCGCCCGACAATAGCCCGACCGCGAACCCGGCTTTTTGCAGGCGCTCCTGCAGACGCCGGCACTGATCGCGCCGATTGGCAAACACGATCACGCTGTCGGCATCGTCAGTGCGCAGAATATTGATCAACAGGTTGTACTTGGCGCGCGTCTCGGTGATGTAAACCTTCTGGTTCACCGACGCGGTCGCCACCCGGTCGGGCTCAATTTCGATCTTGGTCGGATGAAAGGTCCACTGCTCGGTCAGGCTCTCGACTTCAGGTGTGATGGTGGCCGAAAACAACAGCGTCTGGCGGTGTTCCTTGCTTGGCGTCAGGCGCACGATGCGGCGCACTTGGGGAATGAAGCCCATGTCCAGCATGCGGTCGGCCTCGTCGATGACCAACACTTCGACCTGATCCAGATAGACATCACTGCTGCCGCAGAAATCGAGCAGACGCCCCGGCGTGGCAACCAGGATGTCGCACAGGTTTTCGTGCAGGTGGCGGCGCTGCTTGTCGTAGTCCATGCCCCCCACCAACGTATGAATCTTGAGATCGGTGTATTTGGCCAGCGCGCGGGCATCATCGGCAATCTGCATCACCAGTTCACGGGTCGGCGCGATCACCAGCGCACGCGCCTCGCCGGCATAGCGCTCGTCGGCGACGGGGTTGTTAAGCAGGTCGGTGATGATGGTGATCAGAAAGGCTGCGGTCTTGCCGGTTCCGGTCTGGGCCTTGCCCACGACATCGTTGCCGCGCAGGCTGACGGGCAATGAGCGCGCCTGTATCGGGGAGCAGTATTCAAAACCCAGGTCGGCGATGGCGTGCAGGATCTCCACGCGGAGATCGAGATCGTGGAAACGGGTGCGTCCGGCGGCCGGAGGTACGAAAAACTGATCGCTGGTCCATGGGGTTTCGGGGGCGGGGGCATCATGCTGGGTAACCTCGGCCGACGCCGCATCCCGCGGCCGTCCGCCCCGTCGCCGCCGCCGGCCGGTGGATGGTGATGAAATTTGGTGGGGTGGTTGCGCGTGGGATTGCCTGTCGCTCATGCCTATGCCAGTGTTGGGGCGCGCCTGTTGGGCACTGCCAAGTCGAGTACGTCGAGGCCGATGATAGCATGGCGCCCCGCGGCCAGTGCCGCCCAGGTCGGCACCTCTGGCAGTGTGCTGCTTGTCGGCGGCACAGCCATACTGCAGACCCTTCGGCGGCGTGGAACTCGGGCGCGACACACGGCCTGGAACGCGGCGCCACCGATCCGTGACGGGTGCAAATTGGGGTGGCTGATGGGGATCGAACCCACGACCTCAGGAATCACAATCCTGTGCTCTACCGATTGAGCTACAGCCACCACTGATCGGTCTGTTCGTCTGCCAGAAGCTGGCGCGCCCGGCAGGATTCGAACCTGCGACCTACGGCTTAGAAGGCCGTTGCTCTATCCAACTGAGCTACGGGCGCCAGTCACTACCGCCGGGGAGCTACTCGCACGACCAGTGCCCGCGCTGGGTGGTCGGGGAAGAGGGATTTGAACCCCCGACATCCTGCTCCCAAAGCAGGCGCGCTACCAGACTGCGCTATTCCCCGAACATTGAGCTAAACCGCGCTGTCCGCGCGGTGCAGGCAGGGCGCGGATCATAGCTGCTGCAACCCGGGGGGTCAATTATGGCCCGCCCGCCACGCTCAACCGCGAGCACCACAGACAGGGCAGTCGGGAGCGCGTTCCAGCGCCAGCCGGCGCCACTGGGTGGCGAGACTGTCGAAAGCCAGCAGGCCGCTCGCCACCGTCGACAGGTTCGCCAGCAGCTTCAACGCCTCCAGCGCCTGCAAACTGCCGATGACGCCGAGCAGCGGCCCGATCACGCCGCTATTGCCGCAGTTGCGCGCCGGTGGCGCGCCCGAATGAGGGAACAGGCAGGCGTAGCAGGAAGCGTCGGAATCCCTGAAATCAATCACTTGCAGTTGACCTGCGAAGCCCAGCGCGGCGCCGATCAGCAGGGGTTTGCGGTGGCTGAAGCAGGCGCTGTTGAGCAGCCGGTGGGTGGCGTCGTTGTCGGTGCAGTCGAGCACCACATCGACGTCGGCGACCAGTCCGGCGACATTGGCGGCGCCGACGAACTCGTTGCTGATGCAAATGCGCACATGCTCGTTCAGTTCCTCCAGGCGCACCCGCGCCTCCTCGACCTTGCTATAGCCGACGCTCGCCGAGGTGTACAGAATCTGCCGTTGCAGGTTGGCGGTGGCGACCTCATCGCCATCGGCCAGCACCAGTATGCCGATACCCGCCGCCGCCAGATACAGCGCTGCCGGCGACCCCAGGCCGCCGACGCCGACGATCAGCACGCGACTCCGCTTGAAGTGCAGTTGTGCCGCCTCACCCAAGCGGTCGAGCAGCAGATGGCCGCTGTAGCGCTGGAGTTCGTCCGGCTGAAGCTGGTCGGAATCAGGCATTGGCGGCGGCCAGCGCGGCCTGATAGGAGCGCACGGCGGCGCGATAGTCGGCCGCCTCGGTGATGCCGGTCACCACCGCAATGCTGCCGACCCCGGTGCACGCCACCGCCGGCGCCCGCTCGCAATTGATGCCGCCGATGGCGACGGTGGGGATATCACCGGTCAGCCGCAGGTAGCGGGCGAGCTTGGCCAGCCCTTGAGGGGAGGTCGGCATCGACTTGGTGCGGGTCGGGTAGATGGCGCCGATGGCGACATAGCTGGGGCGGTGGGCCAGCGCGCGCAGCAACTCCGCGTAGCCGTGGGTGCTGATGCCGAGGCGCAGGCCGGCGCGTTGAATCGCGGCGAGATCGGCGGTGTCCAGATCCTCCTGCCCCAGATGCACGCCGTAGGCGCCCGCCGCAATCGCGAGCGGCCAATGGTCGTTGATAAACAGGCGCGCACCCTGGGGTCGGGCGAGCGCAACCGCCGCCGCAATATCGCCGCGCAGTTGCTCCAGCGTGCCCTGTTTGAGGCGCAGTTGCAGCGTGGTCACTCCAGCGCCCAGCAATTTTTCGACCCAGGCGACGCTGTCCACCACCGGGTATAGACCGAGCTGGCCGGTATCGCAGGCGGCAAAGCCCTCGGCGTAGCGGTAACCCTGGCTGTTTACCCGTAGTGCCAGCACGCGCCCAAGTGCCGACCCGGGCGGCACCAGGCGCGGAAACCAGGCCGGGTCTTCCGGCCAATCGCCGTGGGCTACCGGCCCCGGGCCGGCGCCGACCGCCTGTGCCTGTGCCAGACCGCGATGCACATAGGCATTGGCGATCACCGCCGCGTCCGCCAGTGGATACCCCTGCGCCAGCACTGCGCTGAGCGCACTGGCGAGCGCGCAGCCGCTGCCATGGCCCTGTTCGGTCGCCAGACGGGGCTGCGTCAGGGCTAATTCACGTTCTGCACTGAACAGCAGATCCACACATTGATCGGGCAGCAGCGGATTGTGGCCGCCCTTGATCAGCACACTCGCGCAGCCGTGGGCGCGGAGTTCTGTCGCCGCCTGGCGCAGCGCATCGCCCTGCTCGAGGCGGCGACCAACCAGATGCTCAGCTTCGCGAAAGTTCGGCGTCAGCACCGTTACCTGCTCAAGCAGTGGCGCCAGATCCGCCAGCGTCAAAACCGAACTGGCGAGGCGCCCGCCGCTGGAGGCGGTGGCCACGGGGTCATAGATCACCGCCAGTTGTTGATTGTCGAGTCGCAGCGCGGCGATGCAGTCGGCAATGATCCGCACCTGATTTGCGGTCGCAATCAACCCAATCTTGATCGCGGCGGGCGGCAGGTCTGCGCCGAGCGCCGCCAATTGGGCGGCGAGCATGGCGTCCGACACAGGTTCAACCAAAGTTACGGCACGGCTGTTCTGCGCAGTCACGGCGGTGATCACCGTGCAGGGGTGACAGCCGAGCCGGTGCAGCGCCTGGATATCGGCCTGAATGCCGGCGCCACCGCCGCTATCGGAGCCGGCGATGCTCCAGACGATGGGTTTCGCCGCCGCTGTCACCCGGGCTCCTGATGCCAGAACGGCATGCCGACCACCGGCGTGCTGGGCGCGGCGCTGTCGCGTTCGGGCATGCGCCCAGCTAACCAGGCATCGCGCCCCGCGCGCACGCCGGCGGCAAAGGCGCCCGCCATCTTGATCGGGTCTTGGGCCAGCGCGACGGCCGAATTCAGCAGTACACCGTCGAAGCCCATCTCCATCGCCTGGCAGGCGTGCGAGGGGACGCCGAGGCCGGCATCGACGATCAACTGTACGTCTGTCAGGCGCTCGCGCAGGACTTGCAACGCGTAGGGGTTGAGCAGTCCCTTGCCGCTGCCGATCGGCGAACCCCAGGGCATGATGACTTCGCAGCCCAGATCCCGCAGCCGCTTGCACACCACCAGGTCGTCGGTGCAATAGGGCAGCACGGCGAAACCGTCCCGCAGCAGTTCCTCCGCCGCCGCGACCAGCGCGATGGGGTCTGGTTGCAGGTTGTAGTCATCACCCAGTACTTCGAGCTTGATCCAGTGGGTCTCGAACAGTTCGCGGGACATCTGCGCGAGCGTCACTGCCTCCCTGCGACTGTGACAACCAGCGGTATTGGGCAGCAGGCGACAGCCGAGGCTGCGCACGGTTTGCCACCAGTCGTCGCCCTTGCCGCAGCCCGCCTGCTGGCGGCGCAGCGACACCGTCACCACACCGGCACCGGACGCGCGGATCGCCGCCGCCATGATCGCCGGCGACGGATACAGCGCGGTGCCGATCAGCAGGCGGCTGGGCAGGGGCTCGCCGAGCAGTGTCCAGGTATCGGCGGATATGGTGGTGGAACTGGAGTCAGGCATGTCACCCACCCTCGATGGGTTGGACGATATCGATCTGGTCGCCCGGCTGCACGCGGATAACCGCATAGCGGGACTTGGGCACGAAGCTGCCATTGATGGCGACGGCGAAGGGCTCGCGGGCGCCGAACTGTTGCAGCAATGCCAGCAATTCCCCGTCCGTCGGCGCTGGCACGCGGTTGCCGTTAATGAGCACTTGCATGGCTGTTCACTGCTGGCTGGCCTCCGGCGGCAAGTTCGGGGGGAAACTCCTGATACAAGGACGGGTAGTCGCTGTGCCGGCGCCGCCTGGCGAGCGCCTGCTGCGGGCCGCTGCTGAGCAGATCCCCGAGCGTCATCTCGACCTCGTCGAGCAATTGGGGCGCGACCAGAAAGCCGTGGCGATAGAGACCGTTGATCTGCACCAGACGCTCACCGATGACTACGGCGGGGCAGTTGTCGGGCAGCGCCGGCCGGCAGCCGGTGGCGATCTCCTCGATGCGCGCCTCAGCAAAACCTGGATGCAGGCTGTAGGCGGCGGACAGAAGTTCCAGCGCCGAGCGCACGCTCGCCGGGCCGCTGTCGTCGCTCTCGATTTCGGTGGCGCCGATCACATAGCGCTGCTCGGGTCTGGGCGCCACATACAGGGGGTAGCGCGGGTGCAGCAGGCGCACCGGGCGGGTCAGTCTGACTTCGGGCGCATGCACGCGGATGATCTCGCCACGCACGCCGCGCAGCGCTGGCAGGTCTTCTTTCGCCCCCAAACCACGGCAATCGAGCACGCAATCGGCGCCGAGGACGCGCGCCTCCGTAATCGTCAGGGGGCAATGGCTGTGCACGTCGAGGGCGGCCAGCGCGGTGGTAGTAGACGCGAACAACTGGCGGTTGCACAACTGCGCCTCGCCGGGCAGCCAGAGCGCGCGGCTGAAGCGTTCGCCCAACTCCGGTTCCAACTCGGCCAGGGCAGCGCCGTCGCGATATTCGAGCATCCCACCGACATCCGCATTATTGCGCAAGCGCTGCTGAAAGTTGGCGAAGTCACCGCGCTCTTGCACATGCGCAACCACCAATGTGCCGGCACGCTGCCAGTACACCGGGCGGGGCAGAGTCGCCAGCAGCAGTGGCCATTTGGCCAGCGACGCGAGTCCGAGTCGGGTCACCAGTGCGGGTGCGTGCACGGATTCGGCGACGGGCGCGAGCATGGCGGCAGCCACCCAGCCGGCGCTGCCCTCACCCGCGAGGCTACCGCGCTCGTACAGTGTCACGCGCCAACTGGGGGCAAGCCGGAGCGCGAGCAGGCGACCAAACAGACCGGCGCCGAGGATGGCGATATCCGCCGCGAAATCCACGGCCGGCTAGACCTTCCGGTAGAGCGCGCTGTCCTGCGCCCGGAATTCCTCTGCCTTCTCTGCCAAACCCTGGGCTACATGCTCGGCGTTTGCGTTGGCCGGGTCGGCCGCAAAGGCATCGCGCACATCCTGACTGATGTTCATCGAGCAGAATTTGGGGCCGCACATGGAGCAGAAATGGGCGACCTTGCCGGCGTCCTTGGGCAGGGTTTCATCGTGGAATTCCTGCGCGCGATCGGGGTCCAGCCCCAAGTTGAACTGATCCTGCCAGCGGAATTCGAAGCGCGCCTGCGACAGCGCGTTGTCGCGGGCCTGGGCGCCGGGATGGCCCTTGGCGAGGTCGGCGGCGTGGGCGGCAATCTTGTACGCCATCAGACCCTCCTTGACGTCGTCCTTGTCGGGCAGGCCCAGATGCTCCTTGGGGGTAACGTAGCAGAGCATCGCGCAGCCGAACCAGCCGATCATGGCCGCGCCGATGGCCGAGGTGATGTGGTCGTAGCCCGGCGCGATATCGGTGGTCAACGGCCCGAGCGTATAGAAGGGCGCCTCTTTGCAGACCGCGAGCTGGCGATCCATGTTCTCCTTGATCAGGTGCATGGGCACATGGCCCGGGCCCTCGATCATGGTCTGCACGTCGTAGCGCCAGGCGATCTGGGCCAGCTCGCCCAACGTGTCCAGTTCGGCGAACTGGGCGGCGTCGTTGGCATCGTGAATCGAGCCGGGGCGCAGGCCATCGCCGAGGGAAAAAGACACATCGTAGGCGGCCATGATTGCGCAGATTTCTTCAAATCGGGTGTACAGGAAGTTCTCTTGGTGGTGGGCGAGACACCACTTGGCCATGATCGAACCGCCCCGGGACACAATCCCGGTCAGGCGGTTGACGGTCAGCGGGATGTAGCGCAGCAGCACGCCGGCGTGGATGGTGAAGTAGTCCACACCCTGTTCGGCCTGTTCGATCAGGGTGTCGCGATACAGTTCCCAGGTCAGCTCCGCAGGGATGCCGCCGACCTTTTCCAGCGCCTGATAGATGGGCACGGTGCCAATGGGCACCGGCGAGTTGCGCACGATCCACTCGCGGGTGGCGTGGATATTGTTGCCGGTGGACAGATCCATCACCGTATCCGCGCCCCAACGGGTCGCCCACACCAGCTTCTCGACCTCTTCAGCGATTGAAGAGCCCAGCGCCGAGTTGCCGATATTCGCGTTCACCTTCACCAGAAAGTTGCGACCGATGATCATCGGCTCGCTTTCCGGGTGGTTGACATTGGCCGGAATGATGGCGCGGCCGGCGGCGACTTCACTGCGCACGAACTCCGGGGTAATGGCAGCGGGCATGCTGGCGCCGAAGGCTTCACCCGGGTGCTGGCGCGCCAGCAGTGCATCGGGCTGGGCGCGGCCCGCGTTCTCGCGGATCGCGATGTACTCCATCTCGGGCGTGATGATGCCGGCGCGGGCATAGTGCAACTGGGTGATGGTGCGGCCGGGTAGCGCCCGCCGTGGCAGCGGCGGCGCCACGAAATCCGGCGTGCCCAGAGAGCTCGGGATGGGGCTGGTCGGGCCGCGCAACTGTTCGCTACCGCCCCGGGCCAGAATCCATTGCTCGCGCAGGCGCGGCAGGCCGGCATGCAAATCGATGGCGACGGCCGCGTCGGTGTAGGGCCCGGAAGTGTCGTATACCGCGAGGGGCGCATGGGCAGCTTTGCCCTCGGCAGCGCCGGTCAGGCTGATCTCGCGCATCGCGACATTGACCCCCGGCAAGGTGCCGGCCACATGGATTTTTTTCGATTGCGGAAAGGGTTGCCCGCTGAGGGCAGAGATGTCGGCAGTGGGCATGCCACCCTTGACGGCCTTGGCCTTGCGCGCGCCCGAGGCGCGCGCAGTGGATGAATTGGCGCTATTTTTTGCTGACATGACGTGCACTCCGCTGATGAGTGGAAGCAACGCCGGAGATTAGGCAGGGTGGCAAATGGAGTTCGCAAACGATACTTGGTTCAACGAACAATGCTTGCCAACTGCCACTGCCGCCTGACGTCGATCCGTCCCCTGCTCGGGCTCCGTGGATCGTTGGCAGGCAGGCTACTTGTTCCCTTCGCAGGTGTTAACCTGATCAGGTTCGACGGATCCCACATGGGCCGTGGCCCTGCGGTCTCAGCTCGAAAGCTCTCCGACAAGTGAGCGCCGAGTATAGCGACAATAGTCACGGCAGACCAAAAAGACACACTCGCGCAATGTGCGTTCGCGTCCGTACGGCTCGATAAGCCCGCTCTCCAAGAATAAGGATCAGCGCCATGACTGATGACGAGCAAGCAATTTTAACCACCTATGCCGACTACATAACCGCGTTTCAGACCCTTGACCCGCAGGCAGTATTGCCCTGGTATCACCTGCCCTGCCTGTTTCAGTCCGCGCGCGGACTGCAGCTGCTGGCAACGGCGGCGGATCTGGAGGCGTTGTTCGCCCGCATGATGGCTGACCTGAAGGCGCGCAGCTATGCGCGGACGGAGCTGACCGAGATCCAAGTCAAGCAATTG
Source organism: uncultured bacterium (assembly GCA_965232975.1). Taxonomy (GTDB): domain Bacteria; phylum Pseudomonadota; class Gammaproteobacteria; order Pseudomonadales; family Porticoccaceae; genus CBDDRG01. The sequence goes on along the minus strand of CBDDRG010000315.1, from coordinate 247 downwards.
AACGCCAGCGGCGCGCTACTGACAATCAGGGGCGTGCGCGTTGCCGCCAGCGGCGCTGAGATTGAGCGCATCGGCGCCAGCTATGTGCTACACAAGACGGCTGGCACTTGGCAGTTCGCTCTGGTGGCGGCCTGAGTATGGATTCGTAGCCACTCAGGCGGTGAGTCCGGGTGTGCCCCCGGTGTCGGGATAGTTGTCGTGTGATCGGTTTCACCTAACACCAAGTACCGGGGACGGAATAAGCCAT
>CBDDRG010000314.1:0-10160 GCA_965232975.1 uncultured bacterium | reverse complement strand
CAGCATCGACCAGGGTTTTGAAGAGCTCCGCACCATCAAGCGCCTCGGCCTGCGCGGCGCCATGCTGCCGGGCCGGCCGGCGATCGCCGACGCCGATTACGACCACCCCATGTTCGACGCCTTCTGGCAGGCCGCCATCGACCTGGAGCTGCCGCTCAGCTTCCACATCCTGACCTCCGGCGAAATGAAGACGATGCAGTTCCGCGGCACCAGCATCAACTCCGGCTACGCCATCATCCGCGCCAACCAGGACATCATGAGCATGTTCGTGAACTCGGGCGTGTTCATGCGCAACCCGCGCCTGAAGATCGTCTGCGTCGAGGCCGACGCCGGCTGGGTGCCGCATTTCATGTACCGCATGGATCACACCTACAACCGCCACCGCTTCCGCCTGCGCGGCGCCGAACTGGACAAGATGCCGAGCGAGTATTTCCGCGAGAACATCTATGTCACCTTCCAGGACGACATCGTCGCCTTCACCATGCTGGAGTCGATGAACCCGCGCCGCATCATGTGGGCCAACGACTTTCCCCACAGCGACTCCACCTGGCCCTGGTCGCAGGAACTGCTGCAAAAGTACGTGGCGCCGCTGCCCCAGGCGCAGCAGGACATGCTGCTGCACGACAACGTCGCCGCGCTCTACAACCTGCGCTTCGGCACCAAACAAGCCGCCGCATGAACCGCGCCCGGCGGGCTGGTCGGCATTCCCTGGTCAACATCGACGCGGATATTTGACCGGCCGATGAGCCCGCTGGCACAGGTCGCCATCTTCCTCGGCGCCAGCGTCATTGCGGTGCCGCTGTTCCGCAAGCTGCAACTGAGCGCAATCCTCGGCTACCTGACCGCCGGCATCGCCATCGGCCCCTCGGGGTTCAACCTCATCGGCGACGCCGACGCCAGCGGCGTCATGCACATTGGCGAGCTCGGCGTGGTGCTGCTGCTGTTCGTCATCGGGCTGGAACTGCAACCCTCGCGGTTGCGCGTGATGCGCCGCGCGGTGTTCGGCCTCGGCGCCGCGCAGATGGCATTGACCACGGCCGCGTTCGCCGGCCTCGGGCTGCTGTGCGGCCTGCCGCTCGGCAGTGCGCTGATCGTCGGCTTTGCGCTGTCGCTGTCGTCCACGCCGCTGGCGCTGCAACTGCTCGCCGAGCGCGGCCAGCTGACCACGCAGGCCGGGCGCTCCGCGTTCGGCATCCTGCTGTTTCAGGATCTGGCGGTAATGCCGGTACTGGCGCTGCTGCCGCTTTTGGGCGCGCAGGCGGCTGAACGCGATGTCGGCCAAGCGGTGCTGGCGACGCTCAAGGTCGTCGCCGTCGTGGTGGCCGTCGTGGTCGGCGGCCGCTATCTGCTACGGCCCGCGCTGCACGCGGTCGCGAACACGAAAGTGCGCGAGGCCTTCACCGCGGCGGCGCTGCTGGTCGTCATTGGCACCGCACTGATCTTCGCCGCGCTCGGCCTGTCGATGGCGCTCGGTGCCTTCGTCGCCGGCGTGCTGCTCGCCGACAGCGAATACCGCCACGAACTCGAAGCCGATATCGAGCCCTTCAAGGGCCTGCTGCTCGGCCTGTTCTTCATGTCGGTCGGCATGACGGTGGACTTGGGCCTGCTGCTCGCCAACCCCGGCCGCATTGTCGCGCTGGTGGCGGGCGTGCTCGCGGTCAAGTTCTGCCTGCTGTGGCTGGTCGGTTACGCCGCCCATCGCAGCGGCGAAGCCGCGCGCGGCCTCGCCTTCGCGCTGCCGCAGGCGGGGGAATTCGGTTTTGTGCTACTCGCGCTCGCGGCCACGGCGGCGGTGGTGTCGGCCGAGCTCGCCGCCACGCTGGTCATCGTTATCACGCTGACGATGCTGCTGACACCACTCTTGATGCTGCTCCAGACCCGCGTGCTCGAACCGCGCCTGAACCAGGCGCCGGTGCGGCCTTTCGACGAGCTCGAACCCCAGCACGGGCGCGTCATCATCGCCGGCTTCGGGCGCTTTGGGCAGATCATCGCGCGGGTATTGCGCGCGCGCCGGATTCCGTTCACGGCGCTCGACGCCAGCGTCGAGCAGGTCGATTTCGTGCGCCGCTTCGGCAGCGAGGTGTACTACGGCGATGCGTCGCGGCTCGACCTGCTGCAGGCGGCGGGCGCCGCCGACGCCCGCGTGTTCGTGCTCGCCATCGACGATATCGAGGCCTCGGTGCGCACCGCCGAGATGGTGCGCAAACACTTCCCGCACCTACGCATCCTGGCGCGGGCGCGCAACCGCCAGCACGCGCTGCACCTGATGGACATCGGTGCCCACCGCGTCGTGCGCGAAACCTATCTGTCGAGCCTCGACCTCGCCCGCCGCGCGCTGGAGGAACTGGGCCTCAGCCGCGCGATCGCCGCCGACAGCGTGCGCCGCTTTGAAGAGCACGACTGCCAGACGCTGCAACTGCAACGCCAGGTGCGCGACGACGAACAGCAGCTGATCCAGACCAACGAACTCGCGATGAAAGAGCTGGAACAACTGTTTGCGGCGGATGCGGAGCCGGAGACGGCGGGGCGGGAGTGATTGAACATGTGCATTTTGGACTGCATCGTGCCACCGTCCGTTTGCACCCGGGCGGTGGCATTTAACTCATCAGCGGCCATGCCGCCGGCAGTACTCCATCAGTCGTGTGTAGCGATGATCTTGCAGCAATGCGGCCTCCGCCTCCGAAATCGCGGTGAGACATTGCCTCAATTTCCCCCCAGGCGGCGACGACTGCTCGCCGATTACTGCACACAATAGACCCAACGCCTCCTTGGGGAATCGCGTCGGCAAATCCGCTTCAAGCAGCGCGTCGACGACGAAATCTGGATACTCCAGCGGTTGCAGCCAATTCTCAATCAGAGACAGGGCAACGGGAAACTGGCCACGCGCGGCTATGCTGAGGCGGGCGAGGCTTTCCGCAATGCTTTTCGAAGCCATTTGGCGGGATTTCGGCCAAATGGCCTGCCAGAACGGCCGAATGCGATTCGCCCAGTACTCCTCTCGCTGCTCACCGGCCCCGTCCAGCGCCTGGACGAGCGCGTGCGCCGATTCATCCAAACCCTGCTGAGGCAAGGTGCCAAAAGCGGCCATGAAATCTTGCGCGGTATAGTTTTCTGCCGGATCGAGCGCCGCATAGGTCAAAAACGTCGCGAACTGCTGCGCGTGCTCACCCAAATCTGCGTAGTGGTGGGCCGTGTCCAGAAACTGTGCTTTGAACGCCATCAGCAGCGGATGATAAATGCGTGGCGACCATAGGAAACCCTCCCAGACCGTCCCCGCCTCACCGGCATCGCTCGTCCAGTCGAACCGCGGCAGCAACTGGGCCTCCGTCCACGTCCGGTCGATGCGAAACAGGGCAATCAGGTGCGCAGCCAGCAACACGCGACCATGGCGGAATTGCGCCGCACTGGTATCGCACAGTTGGGTAAATATCGGTTCCAGTTCCGCAGGCAATCCGGCGTTGTCGTCGGGCTTGCCGTTGAGCCAGCAATTCAGCAGGGATTGGGTGACACGGCCGACCGGGTGGTTGATGGCGCGGCTGACAGGCTTGTCGTTATCTCCCTCATCCTGATGCGGCAGCGCCAGGATGCGCTGGCAAAGTGTCAGAAAGATATCCTCGTGGTGCGCTAAAGACTTTGACACAGACTCCAACCACCAGGTAGCGCTGTGCGCGATGTCCGTCAGCACATTGTCCGGCATGGTTTGGATCAGCGGAGCGAACAAATGCCATGAGCGCCGCACGCGCCCTTTCTCACTCCAGGCTTGCAATGCCTCACCCCAACGCTCAGTGGGCCAGCGTTCTTCCTTGGCGAGATCGCAAAGCGCGTAGCCAGTGTTCAAGAGATGCTTGCGGCAGGTATCGAGCCAAGTATCCTCGTAAAAAGGGCGGTGGGCGAGCGGTGGGCGTTTTAACCACACAACCAATTCCTTTCTCTTGCGCGGCGCGAAATCGATGTCACGGCTGTCCTCGAAGTCCGGGTCTCCGGTGCCACTCCCCCAGCTAGAAAATTCATCACGCTCATTTTTCGCAAGCCGCCATTCCGGGTGCGTCACTGACAATGCCACCAGCCGTTCGGTGGCAGCCAGTCCCAGTTCTGCGCCGGATGACTTCAGCTTGGCCAGATGCAACCAGACTTGGCTATCGACTCGGGACCGAAACAATTCGGGTTCGAGATCATCCCGATACAGCGTGCGCGGCGGCCCGACGAGGATCGTCGCTTCCAAACGGCTGCGCGCCCGCGGTGTGAGATCAGCGCCTTGCAGCACCAGCAGCCGCAGGGTTTCGCGCCGCGTATGGTCTGACCACAGCCACGAGGCGGCACTGGCCTCCAGCCAGTCCACCCATTGATCCGGGGCGATGCAGTCGTCTTGACTGGCTGCAAACAGCGCCAGCCGCTTGAAAACCGGATACGGCATGGCGAACCAGCCCTGTGCGATCTTGCTGGCTCGGGGCGCATCGATCTCCCGAACCACCAGCCAGGCTTCGCGCAACAATTCGATCAATGCCACCCAATCGCGGAAGCCACGATTCTGCCGATGCGGGCTGATGGACGGCAGGCACCAGTGCGAGCGGTCACTTTGGTCGTCGGCGTCACCAAGCTCATGCCGCAGGTCCAGCGCATCGCGCAGCAGTTGCTGAAAGTCATCGAGCAGTGCCGGCAACGCGTCGCGCCAGTGCTGGGCATCCGCCAGACGGCGGAAGAAGGAAAGCGCGTGATCGGCCGCCAGCACCAGATCCCAATCGACCAGGTGTTGCAATCGCACGGGGGTAGCCGTTTCCGTATCGTCCCCACGCCACCGGAAAGGCTTTTTCAGTGTGACCTTCGGGGCGAGTATCTCGCGCAGGTGCAAGCGCAGCGTTGCGGTTAGACCGTCGCGCTTGAGCCGGTCATTCCACGCGTAGAGATTCGGCGCGTGCCCTGGCGACTTCACCCGGCCGCTCAGCAACAGGCGCCACAAGGCGCGCAGTGACGGCCGGGGAATGGCGTTCGGCGCCTGCGCCCGAATGCGCGCCAGTTCGTCGGTATCGCCTTCCCGTTTGAGGCGGGCGAAGGTGTCCAGCCGAGCCCCAATCAGCCTAGCCATGTCGTCGTGCAACTGGCCGCCGCCCTGGGCCAACCACAGGATCAGCTTCGGGTCATCGAGGTGGCGTGCCAACCAGCGGGCGAGGTTGAACATCACCCCATCCAGGGTGCTGCCCGCTGCACCACCGGATGCCAACGTCATCCAGGGCGCACGCGCATAGGGCGCGGGTCTGCGGATCAGGCTGAAGCGCAATTTTTCCTCCACCACAGCATCTGGCGGCACGCCGAACCGCGCCAAATCGCCATGGCCATAGCGCGCTTGCGCAAACACATCCAGCCAGTCCAGCGGCGGCACCGGATCGAAGTCGGCGAAACTTTTGGCGGGCAGGCCGGACTTGTCGGAGAGCGCCCACAGCATCCGGCCGACGAAATCGTCCTGCCGGGTGCTCGCGGAGGGGTGCGCTAGTGCGTGACCTACCACTATGCGCTCCTTGCCGAGAATGCCGTCGCGGTAAGTGTCGGCCCAGGTAGCCAGCGTCCGATGCAGCGCCGAATGGTCCTTGGTACCGGCAGGCACCTCGTAAAGGATGGGCACAACGCCCTTGGCTTTCCATTCGATGGTCTTGTCGCGGTCTTGTCCGGGTACGCAGTCGCCCAGCGCGTAGGCCTGCGGCGTGACCTCACCCAGCATCCGGTCGGCGGCCAGCGCGTCCATCATGTAGCGTAGTACGGGGTCGCTGATGCTGTAACCCACGAAGCAGACCACGTAGTTGCGGAACAGCTCGCTGACAAAGCGCGCCGCCCAGCGTTCAGTCAGATAGGCGCAGCCAAAGTCGCCGCTGGTAAGCACCAATCGGTCCAGTGTGCTCGCGTCAGACTGCTCCGGCAGCAGGCCGTGCAGATACACGAGGCCGTTCCAGCGGCTGTTTTTGGGGATTGGCAGCAGAGGTGCCGGGTAGGCTGGAACGGCTGGTCTTGAGCGGGCCGTCAGCTTCGCAAAGATGCGGTCGAAATTAGTGGTGACCAGGCGCAGATCACCCTCGCGGTCGCGCGCCAGTTGTAGCAGGGCGGCGTGGGTGTCGGTGGCGCCTTTGCGGCGCAGCTTCGGGCGCAGCGCCTCGGCCAAGGCCTGGCGGACCGCGAGCTGCCCCTGACCGGGCAAACGTTGCTCCAACAGGCCCAGTGTGGTGTCAAACTGCTTACGTTTGTACGCGCTAAGTTCGATATCACTATCACTGGGCTTGGTTCCAACGCGGCGGTATATCGCATCGACTAGGCCTTCAAACCCCGGGAGCCCAGCCGGGTAAGAAATGCCCGCGCCACAGAAAAACACTACGCGGCCGTCCTCGTGCGCCTGCAATAGCGCATCGGGGATATCAGGGCCGCTGGCTATGAACTGCATGATCCGGTCGCCGATCCGCAATATAGATGGAGGGTGTCCCGATTTTTGTGTAAACGGCGTGGGTTAGTGGTTGGGCATCCGCTCTTCAAACTGGATAGTAAATCGAGTCAGCGCTGCTTTCCAATCGCGGATTGGCATGGTCCAGCGCTGGCTGATATTGCGTAACGCGAGATAGAACAGCTTGATCAGCGCATCGTCGCTGGGAAACGAGCCGCGATTCTTGGTGATCTTCGCAAGCTCATATTCACCGACTCGATGGCGTTGGTGTAGATCACTTTTCGGATCTCCGGCGGATAGTCGAAGAACGGCGTGATGCGCGCCCAGCTGCGGCGCCAGCTTTGGCTGATGGTTGGATACGCCCCATCCCACGTCTGCTCGAATTCGGCGAGCCGCTGCTCGGCCTCATCGACGGTGGCGCAGGTATAGATCTTCTTCAGGTCGTCGGCGACCTGAAGAAGATCTATACCTGCGCCCCTGCTTGTCCCCTGTTTTCTGCTGTTTTCTGAGATCTGCAACGTCGCCGACCACGACTACAAGCAGGCGTGCATGGACGCCTACAACCTGTGGATCGCCGAATTCAGCGCCCATGCGCCCGCGCGCCTGCTGGGCCTCGGCCAGGTCGCGCTGCGTAGCATTGACCAGGGTGTTGAAGAGCTCCGCACCATCAAGCGCCTCGGCCTGCGCGGCGCCATGCTGCCGGGCCGGCCGGCGATCGCCGCGACCGACGCCGCGGGCAGGTCGAGCCCAAGCGCAAACCGGGCCTGCGAGGCTTTTTTGCCGTGCTCTGTGAGTTCTCCGCCGGCCGTTGTCACGCCGCCAGCGCAACGCCGACGGAACTTCCTGCGCGCGGCGACGCCTTAGAGCACGGGCAGCACGGATTTTTCCTGGGACCACTGGAGGACGGCTTATGGGAATCGAGGTAGGAGGCTTTTTCGGTTTGTTGATCTTGATCGCCGATGTCTGGGCGATCGTCAAAACCATCGGCAGCTCCGCAAGCACGTCAACCAAAGTGGTGTGGGTCGTGCTGATACTGGTACTACCGGTGCTCGGCCTGATCCTGTGGCTGTTCATGGGCCCAAAAGCGCCCTGAGTCGATTTGTGCACCGGTGTCTTTGCTGCCAATGGCGGCGCTGGAGCACAGTCGATCGGCCAGTGCTGTTCGCGATCCACCGCTTTCGTATCCGCAATGACGGCGCCTGACCAGTGAAAGGGACAGGAAGCTTCGCCAACCTAGTGGAGAGCCAAAATGACCGTTTACACGCTACCGCAATTGCCCTACGCCTATGATGCTCTCGAGCCACATCTGTCCGCCGAGGCCCTGAAGCTCCATCACGACAAGCATCACGCAGCCTATGTCGAAGGCGCCAACGAGGCGATGGAAAAAATGTCCCAGGCGCGCGCAAAGGGAGAGTTTGCCGCCATCAACCAATTGCAAAAGGATCTGGCATTCAACCTCTCCGGCCATTTCCTCCACTCGCTGTTCTGGCAAAACTTGAGCCCCGACGGTGGCGGCAAGCCGAGCGGCGACCTTGCCCGCGCCATTGGGGAGACCTTTGGCAGCTACGCCGGCTTTGCCTCCCAGTTCGAGGCGGCCGCTGCAAAACTGCAGGGCTCCGGCTGGGTGTCCCTGGCCTGGGAACCGCTGGGCAAGCAGCTGATGGTGGAGCAGGTGCTGGACCACCAGGAAAACATCGGTAACGGCGCACTGCCGATTCTGGTGCTGGATATGTGGGAGCACTCCTACTACCTCCAATACCAGAGTCGCAAGGCGGAGTGGGTGACAGCCTTCTGGGAACTGGTGAATTGGGAGGACGTCGCCCAGCGTTACGCCAAGGTCACGCGCGCCGACGTCGGGTTGAACTAGCGCTGCATCCCGTTTGGAACTAACAGGATGTTGAAAAAGGGCTTTTCTGCCCTTTTTCAACCCGGCTCGTCGCGGTACAAAGCCCGCGACGGCCTCCGAAGATTAAGCTCCTAGCGTGCTTGATCTTCGTGCAAGCCATCCCTGGCTTGCTTTACACAGTAGTCAGAAATACAGACTACTTCCGGGCCCTGTCGCGGGCGTTTTTCCGACATCTACAAGCTCTCCCTGTAGACCTACTTCCTGACTACTGAGTAACAGGCCGTTGAAAAGCCTTTTTCAACGGCCTGTTAAGCGTTTAAACGTCAGTGCAGCATCCTTCCTGTAATTTTCCCTTCCGATCAACCGGAGGGCGAGTTGAACGCGATCCTACGAGCCTGCCGGACTGGATCCATCGCCTATCAAGCGCAGCGCAGATGACGCGTGAGGTTGTGGGGCCATGACTATCCTGTCCTGTGCGCGTAGTCGGCGGAAGCAATAGGGGACAGACCACAGTTTCTCGTTATACTCCACGACTCGCTATTAGACCCTGTCGCTCGCCATGCCCCGCCGCACCCGGCTCATGCTGCCCAACCTCCCGCTGCACGTCATTCAGCGCGGCAACAATCGCCAGGCGTGCTTCTTCGCGAGCGAGGATTACCATGCTACTTGCGGTGGCTGGGCGAGAGTGCACGGCAAGCCGGGTGCCCTGCCGACGCTGCGGGAGAGCTGATGAAGGCACTTGGGCAGCGTTACGTGCAATACGTCAATCGCACCTACCAGCGCAGCTGGCACCCCTGTGGGAAGGACGGTTCCGGTCGTGTCGCCTGACAGTCTGACGCAGGAGGACGCCTACCTGCTGACCTGTCAGCGCTACATCCAACTGAATCCGGTGCGGGCGAACCTGGTGTCGCACCCGGCTGATTATCGTTGGTCGAGCTATCGTGCCAATGCGCAGGGGGAAGCCGATTCTGTGGTGACGCCGCATCCGCTGTACACGGCGCTCGGCGCGGATGCGAGCGCCCGGTTGGCGGCTTACCGCGAGCTGTTTCGTTATGACTTGGAGCCAGGTCTGGTGGATGAAATCCGGCGGGCGACGAACGGGAATTTCGCGCTTGGCAGCGAACGCTTTGCCGCGCAGGTGTCATCGGTTCTAGGCAGACGTGCGACCCCAGGGAAATCCGGACGGCCACGGCAAAGGCCAGAGCTGGACTCCGGAGTGTTGTTCGACGACCCGAACCCGTGAAACCGTGGTCTGTCCCCTGTTTTGACCCCTTTGACAACCTGACCCCTTTGACAACCAAAAAAATCCACCCAAAGCTGAAACAGGTGTTCAGAATGGGGGTTTTCTACAGCCTCGTTAGCGCTTTATCCGTGTCCATGTGGCGAAGGCACGGTTTCTGTAGTTAGCCACACAGCAAAATGGGGAATCAAATGAAAAGAGTACTGGCCGCATCAGTCGCCCTTGCCATTTCTGGCGCTGCGTTCTCTGAAGAGAATATTCAGAAATTCTCAGACAATCTCGATGGAGGAAAAGATACGTGCAAAAGCTTTAGCGGAACCGAGATCAAGAAAATTCAGACCTATGATTCTGGGAAGGATAGGTATTACAACAACTTCAACGTAAGCATGATTTCAGGGAACGGGCCTAAGGAGGCTTCATGCAAGATTCTTGGGTCGACCACAAAGAAAATTAAGGTGTCGACGGCCAAGGGCTTCGATGTTGAGGTCGACGTTCCGGCCACCTATACAGTCTGAACCGGCCCCGAATGTTCTGGACACGAATTTGGGGTTAAATCGTGTCTGAAGAAGGAGTCGTGAAATGGGGAATAGGTTGAAGGCATGCGGTGTTGCGCCGGGATCGCAGGAAGGAGCGCGTAGCGCGACTGGAGGCGA
>CBDDRG010000313.1:0-3099 GCA_965232975.1 uncultured bacterium | reverse complement strand
GAAATCGGCAATACGCAGACATACGCCACCGGTTGCCTCGGCTTCCGACTCGAACGCCGTACTCTTCCCGGCCCCCGGTTCACCCAGCAGTACCCAGGCGGACAGATCGCGGAATTGCCACAAGTCCTGGGGTTGGTGGTCGGCGGCGTTCTCGTTCGACTTATCAAGCCGGCGCGCGCGACGCGGGACCAAGGTCAAGGACATTGTCTTACTCCAGCCAGTCTTCCGCCGAGCGCGACAGGAATTCCGCCAGCGGAATACCGCCTTCTCCGACAATGAGCGGGCGCGCCGTGCTGAATTTTCCGGTGAAGACCTTCATGCCTTTGGCAGGCGCGAAGCGCTTGCCGCTCTTGATTTCGAGGGCGACCAGCTTGCGACCATTGCTCAGCACGAAGTCCACCTCGTCCGGGCTTTCGCGCCAATATTGCACCAGGCAGCCAGCGGGCGCGGTGTTGCAAAGGTGCGCGCCGACGGCGCTTTCCACCAGCCTGCCCCAGTAGGATCGGTCGTTGCGTGCATCCATGAAGCTGTAACCGCCAAGCGCGGAGATCAGCGCGGTATTGAGGGCGTTGAGCTTGGGGCTGGAGGCGCGTTGACGGTGCTTGTGAATCGCATATTTGGACAGCCCAGTGAGCAATCCCGCTTGTGAAAGCAGGTCGAGGTAATGCGCGAGCGTAACCGTATTGCCGGCACCCTGAAGCTGGCCTTGCAGTTTGGTGTAGGAAATGATCTGCCCGGAGTACGCGCAGCCGAGTTCAAACAATGTCTTGAGCAAGGCAGGTTTGTCCACCCGCGTCATCTGGAGAATGTCTTTTTCGATATTCGGGTGGATCAGCGCGCCGCGCACATATTCGCCCCAGCGGCGTTCATCCTGAATCAATGCGGCGCTGCCGGGATAACCGCCGAAATAGACGTACTCGTCGAGCGAGAAATCGAACGCTGCCTGCATTTCGGGGTATGACCAGTGCGTCATGCGAATCGGCTCGTAGCGCCCGGCCAGACTTTCGGTCAGCCCCTTCTGCATCAGCCAGGGCGACGATCCGAGCAGGACGACGTGCATGGGGAGCGCTTCCGCGCGGTCGGCATCCCACAAGCCTTTGACGATTTCCGGCCAGTGCGGGATTTTCTGAATTTCATCAAGGGCCAATATGTATTGCTGGCCTTTGGGTAGCGCCCTTGCCCTGGCGCGGGCTCGGGCCCATTGAGTCACTAACCACTCGGCGGTTGGCGGCGCCCCGGGAATAATCTGGGTTGAAGATCCCGCATCCATGCGCGAACCGGCGAAGGGGTCGACACGTTCCGGCAGGGGCTGGTCTGCCGCCACAAAACTTGCCGGTCGCCCGGTGAGTGCCTGGCGAACCAGCGTGCTTTTCCCTATCTGGCGCGGCCCGACAATGACGACCATGAAAGTCGGAAATTCGTCCAGACGTCGCCGCAGGGTGTGGATATGGTGCCGTTCGAAAGCCATCCATTTACGCTAATGAGTAAATTTACTCATTATTGTAACCAAGTGCGCTTGGCGCGGAAAGCCCATTGATTTTAAACTATCTATAGAAACTGAACGACCCATTCCCAGGTATCACCTGCGAAAGCCGCTCGACTGGGAGCACATTCCACCAGGCCAGCCACTCTGCGACATACGGACAGCCATGCCCACTGGCAGCGTGACCCGGCGCAGCCCAGAGACGGTTTGTGTCCTGCCAGATCAGCGGCGATAAACCGTTCAGGTGGAGGATTTGGCGTGGGTGGCCCCAACCGCCCGCAAAATCACCTGCCGGGTATGTTGTGGCTCGATGACGGCGTCGATTTCGAGTTGGGTCGCGGCCTCGGTGGCCTTGCCGCGCTGGTAGAGGGCGCCGAGCAGCTTCGCGAACAGTGCCTCGCGCTCGACCTCGGTCGCAGCGGCGTCCAATTCCTTTTTGAAACCGAGATGCACCGCGCCCTCCAGCCCCATGGCGCCGAACTCGCCGGTGGGCCAGGCGGCGGAATAGATGGGCCGGGAGAAGCTGCCGCCAGTCATCGCGATGGCGCCGAGGCCGTAACCCTTGCGCAAGAAGATCGCCACCAGCGGCGAACGCAGGCGCGCGCCGGCGGTGAAGAGGTCGGACATGATGCGCACGGCGCCCTCGGTTTCGCTGTCCGGCCCCACCATGAACCCCGGCGTATCCACCAGCGACAGCACCGGCAGCGCGAAATCGTTGCAAAGGTTCAGAAAGCGCGCGGCACTGGCCGCGCCCTGGGTATCGATGGCGCCGCCGAGCACGCGGCAGTCGTTGCAGATCAGCCCGAACGACTGGCCCTCGATGCGCAGCAGGCCGGTGATGATGGTTTTGCCGTAGTGCGGCCGAATCTCGATGAAGGAGTCGGTGTCCGCCAGTGTGGTGATGATGCGGCGCACATCGTAGGTGTAACGGCGATCCGCCGGCATCAAGTCCCACAGCAGGTTCTGGTCGGCGCAGCGCCAGATATCCACTGGCCCCTGAAAATAGCTCAGCAGTTGCCGCGCGAGGCGAGTGGCGTCGCGCTCATCCTCGGCCAGCACATCGATCACCCCGGTGGTGGTCTGCACTTCGACCGGGCCGATGGCGGTGGGCAGGTACGAGCCCATGCCGCCGCCCTCGATCATCGCCGGGCCGGCCATGCCGATCCAGGATTGCCGGGTCGCCACCGTGATGTCGGCGCAGCCGAACAGCGCGGCGTTGCCCGCGAAGCAGAAGCCGTTGTTGACGGCGATGCGCGGCGCCACGCCGGCAAGCCCGGCCCACATCGCGAAAGTGGTCACGTCCATGCCCGCGACCTGATCGGTATCGCCGGGCCGGCCGCCGCCGCCCTCGGTGTACATCACCACCGGCAGGCGCAGTTCCGCGGCGAGTTCCATGACGCGGTCGAGCTTGCGGTGGTGGAAATAACCCTGCGTGCCGGCGAGCACGGTGTAATCGTTGACGATGACCACGGCACGCGCCTTATCCCCGGCAAACAGATCCGCGTTGAGGGTGGCGAGCCCGGTGATGACACCGTCAGCCGCCGTGTTGACCGCCAGATCGTCGAAGTCGCGACGCTGGCGCTGGGCGGCCACGGCGAGCTGGCCGTATTCCTGAA
>CBDDRG010000312.1:0-6311 GCA_965232975.1 uncultured bacterium | reverse complement strand
GCCGGGTCGCGCGTGGCGGCAAGCCGGCAGTGACGCTGCCGCAAGCGCTGGCACTTTTGCCGGCCGATCTGCGCCCCGAGGTTTGGCATCAGTGCGGGCGCGAACACCTGGCCGCCACCCATGCCGCCTACGCCGCCACCGCGGTCACGGCACGCATCGAGCCCTTTATCGACGACATGGCCGCAGCCTACGGCTGGGCCGATCTGGTGCTGTGCCGCGCCGGCGCGCTGACCGTTGCGGAACTCGCGGCCGCCGGCGTCGGTGCGATTCTGGTGCCCTTTCCCCACGCCATCGACGACCACCAGACCCACAACGGCCAGTGGCTGGTCGATGCCGGCGCCGCGCTGCTGATCCAGCAGCGCGAGCTGACCCCGGACAAGCTCGCCAAACTGCTCGCCCGGCTGTTGGCCGACCCGGCGCACCTGCGCGCGATGGGGCAGCGCGCCCGCGCGCGCGCACTGCCCGACGCGACGGCGGCCGTCGCCACGGCGTGCCTGGAGGTGACCGCATGAGTGGCGGCGGCATGAGCAGTGGCGGCACCGGTGGCGGCGGGGTATACGCCGTGCCCGAGATGCGCCGCATCCGCCGCATCCATTGCGTCGGCATCGGTGGCAGCGGCATGTGTGGCATTGCCGAGGTATTGCTCAATCAGGGCTACCAGATTTCCGGCTCCGATCTCGCCGACAACGCCAGCACCCAGCGTCTGCGCGCCAAGGGCGCGCACATCGCCGTCGGCCACGCCGCCGCCCAGGTGACGGGAGTCGATGTGGTGGTGCAATCGTCGGCGGTGCGCGACGACAACCCGGAGATTGTCGCGGCCCGCGAGCTGCGCATTCCGGTGGTCCGCCGCGCCGAGATGCTCGCCGAGCTGATGCGCTACCGCCATGGCACCGCCGTCGCCGGCACCCACGGCAAGACCACCACCACCAGCCTGCTCGCCACCGTGCTCGCCGCCGGCGGCATGGCGCCGACCTTTGTCATCGGCGGCCGCGTCAACAGCGCCGGCACCAAAGCCCAGTCGGGCGCCAGCCGCCACCTGGTCGCCGAGGCCGATGAGAGCGACGCCTCCTTCCTGCACTTGCAGCCGATGGTCGCGGTGATCACCAATATCGACGCCGACCACATGGAGGCCTACGACTTCGATTTCGCGAAGTTGAAGCGCACCTTCGTCGAATTTCTGCACAACCTGCCGTTCTACGGCCTCGCCGTGCTGTGCTGCGACGACCCGGTGGTGCGCGACATCCTGCCCGCCGTGGGCCGCCCGGTGCTCACCTATGGCTGCGCCGAGGACGCCGATTTCCGCATTGCCGATGTGTATCTGCACCAACTAAGCAGCCGTTTCGTGGTCCACCGCCCGGACGGCCGGCCGCCGCTCGCGCTCAGCCTGAATATCCCGGGCGCGCACAACGTTCTCAACGCGGCCGCCGTGGTCGCCATCGCCACCGACGAGGGCATTGCCGACGCCGCCATCGTGCGCGGGCTGGCCGGTTTTCAGGGCGTCGGCCGCCGCTTCGAGGTGTACGGGGAATACCCGCTCGGCGCGGCCGGCACGGCCATGCTGGTGGATGACTACGGCCACCATCCCCGCGAGGTCGCCGCCACCATTCAGGCGGTACGCGACGGCTGGCCGGGGCGCCGTCTGGTGCTGGTCTTCCAACCACACCGCTATAGCCGCACCCGCGACCTCTACGAGGATTTCGTGCAAGTGCTGTCCGGCTGCGATGTGTTGGTGCTGCTCGCGGTGTACCCGGCCGGCGAGGATGAAATCGCCGGTGCCGACAGCCGTCACCTGTGCCGCAGCATCCGCCAGCGCGGCCTGGTCGATCCCATCTACGCCGAGGGCATCGATGCGGTGCCGGACATCGTCCGCAACATCGTGCGCGCCGGCGACATCGTCATCACCCAGGGCGCGGGCAGCGTCGGCAGGCTGGTCAAGCTGCTCGCCGACCGCGGTTTGCAGTAGGGGCTGACGATGGCGACCGCTCCCGACCTTCGCGCGCGCTTTGGCCGCGTCGCCGTGCTCCATGGCGGCACTTCCGCCGAGCGCCCCATTTCGCTGCTGAGTGGCGCCGCTGTGCTGCGGGGGCTGCTGGCGGCCGGTGTCGATGCCTACGGCATCGATGTCGGCGCCGATCTGGTGGCACGTCTCATCGCGGAGCCACCGGCACGGGCATTTATCGCGCTGCACGGCCCCGGTGGCGAGGACGGCACCGTGCAGGGCGCGCTCGAATTCATGGGCATCCCCTACACCGGTAGCGGTGTGCTGGCGTCCGCGCTCGCCCTCGACAAGTTGCGCTGCAAACAACTGTGGCGCGGCGTCGGCCTGCCCACTGCGCCCTTTGCGCTGCTGGATGCCAACACCGACTGGGCGCGGGTGCTGGCCGAGCTCGGGGGCGCGGCCATGGTCAAGCCCGCCCGCGAGGGCTCCAGCCTGGGCATGGCCAAGGCCATCACTGCCGACCAATTGGCGGCGGCCTGGCGGGTGGCCGCAGGTTTCGATGCGCTGGTATTGGCCGAAGCCTGGCTGGCGGGCGCCGAATACACCGTCGGCGTTCTCGCCGGCCGCGCGTTGCCGGCGATCCGCCTGGAGACCGACCGCGCTTTTTACGACTACGACGCCAAGTACCTGGCCGACGACACCCGTTACCTGTGCCCGTGCGGGCTGTCGGCGGACGCCGAGGCGGAGTTACAGGAGCTGGCGTTGCAGGCGTTTGCCAGCCTGGGCGGGCGGGGCTGGGGCCGCGTGGACGTGATGGCGGATGCCAGCGGTGCGCTGCACCTCCTCGAAGTCAACACCGTGCCCGGCATGACCGATCACAGCCTGGTGCCGATGGCGGCGGCGGCGGCCGGGTTGTCATTCCCCGAGCTGGTAGTGGCGATCCTGGCCAGCGCGGAGGCCGCGCCATGACCAGCCGATCCTTCGCGGTCAGCCCCGGTGACCGCGCCGACGCGGCGCCCCGCGGCCGCGCCCAAACACCGGCCCAGCAACCGTCAATCCCGGCCGGCAGCGGGCGCTACCTGGGTGCCGTGGTGGTGGGGTTGTTGGTGCTGGTGGCGTTGGTGGCCGCCGGGACCTGGCTGTTCCGGGCGCTGAATCAGCCGATCGCGACCATCGCCATCCAGAGCGAGTTTCGCCATCTGTCGCGCACCAGCGTCGAGGCGCTGGTCGGCGCGGCAGTCACCGGCGGCATTCTGAGCCTGGATCTGGAGCCGATTCGCGCACGGCTGGAGGCCGATCCCTGGGTCGAATCGGCGCGGGTGCGGCGGGTCTGGCCACACGGACTACAGATTCGCATCGAGGAGGAGACCCCCATCGCGCGCTGGGGCGACCACGGTTTCGTCAATCGCCACGGCCAGGTGCAAACGATCGCCGATACCGGGTCCCTGGCCGAGCTGCCGCACCTCGCCGGACCGGCGGGCAGCGAGCGCGAGGTGATGAAGAAATACCGCGACATCGGCCAGTTGCTGCAACCGGCCGGGTTGAAGATCAGCACCCTTGCCGTGGATCGGCGCGGCACCTGGGTGGTCCGCCTCGCCGCCGGCCCGCGCCTGCTGCTGGGGCGGGGGCGGATCATGGACAAGGTGCCGCGCTTTCTGGCGGTGTGGGAACTGGTGCTCGCCGCCCGCGCCGCCGAGGTGGTGCAGGTCGATGCGCGCTACGACGACGGCCTGGCGGTGCAGTGGCGCCCGCCAATTGCAGCCGGCGCCAACAATTCGGTAACGGGAACGGGGTCCATTCATGGCGCAGGGCAGTAGCGAACAGTTGATCGTCGGGCTCGATATCGGCACCTCCAAGGTCGCCGCCATCGTCGGGCTGGTCAACGCCAGTGGCCAGATGGAGATCATCGGCACCGGCATGCACCCGTCGACGGGCATGAAGAAGGGCATGGTGGTCAATATCGAATCGACCGTGCAGGCGATCCAGCGCGCCGTTGAAGAAGTGGAGCTGATGGCCGGCTGCCATATCCACTCGGTGTATGCCGGCATCGCCGGCAATCACATCCGCAGCCTGAACTCCCACGGCATCGTCGCGATCCGCGACCGCGAGGTCGGCCCCCAGGACGTCGAGCGGGTCATCGACGCCGCGCGCGCGGTCGCGATTCCGGCCGATCAGGAGATCCTCCATGTGCTGCCCCAGGAATTCATCATTGACAGCCAGGAGGGCGTGCACGAACCCCTGGGCATGTCCGGCGTGCGGCTGGAGGCGAAGGTGCACCTGGTGACCTGCGCCGCCAACGCCGCGCAGAACATCAAGAAGTGCATCCGCCGCTGCAATCTGGAAGTGGACGACGTCATCCTCGAACAACTGGCTTCGAGCTACGCCGTGCTCACCGATGACGAAAAATACCTGGGCGTGTGCCTGGTGGACATCGGCGGCGGCACCACCGATATCGCGATCTTTACCGAGGGCGCGATCCGCCACACCGGGGTCATCCCCATCCCCGGCGATCAGGTCACCAACGACATCGCGATGGCGCTGCGCACGCCGACGGCCCACGCCGAGGAACTCAAGATCAAGTACGCCTGCGCGCTGGCCAAGCTGGCGGGGCCCGACGAGAGCATCAAGGTGCCGAGCATCGGCGACCGCCCGCCGCGGGATCTGTCCCGCCAGGCGCTCGCCGAGGTGGTGGAGTCGCGTTATGACGAATTGTTCACGCTGGTGCAGGAGGAACTGCGGCGCAGCGGCTTCGAGCACCTGGTTGCGGCCGGCATCGTGCTCACCGGCGGCACCGCCAAGATGGAGGGCGTGGTCGAGCTGGCCGAGGAGATCTTCCACATGCCGGTGCGCCTGGGCTATCCGCAGAACATCCATGGCCTCACCGATATCGTCCACAACCCGATTTATTCCACCGGGGTGGGGCTGGTGCTGTACGGCATGCAGCAGTTGCAGAGCGGGCGCGGGGTGGTGCGCCGGGAGCGGCCGGTGGACAGCCTGATCGCGCGCGTCAAACAGTGGTGGCAGAAGAACATGTGACAGAAGGCCGGCGGGGTGCCGCCGGCGCTGAACAGGGGATTGCAGCGGGGCCGTCCGGTCAGCGCACAGTCGGTAGTCAACGGTGGGGCCAAGCGAGGACAAAAGTATGTTTCAGATCGTGGATAGCGTGCCGCAAAGCGCGGAAATCAAGGTTATTGGAGTCGGCGGTGGCGGCGGCAATGCCGTGCGCCACATGATCGAAAGCCAGGTCGACGGCGTCGAATTCATCTGCGTGAATACCGACGCCCAGGCACTGCGCGATTTGCACGGCGCCACCCAGTTGCAATTGGGTTGCGGCGTGACCAAGGGCCTCGGCGCCGGCGCCAACCCGGAAGTGGGGCGGCTGGCGGCGATGGAGGATCGCGAGCGCATCGCCGAGGTGCTGCAGGGCGCCGACATGGTGTTCATCACCGCCGGCATGGGCGGCGGCACCGGCACCGGCGCCGCGCCGGTGATCGCCGATATCGCCAAGGAGATGGGCATTCTGACCGTCGCCGTGGTCACCCGGCCATTCCCGTTCGAGGGCAAGAAGCGCGCGGCGATCGCCGCCGAGGGCATCCGCCAGCTCCGCGACAAGGTCGATTCGCTGATCACGGTGCCCAACGAAAAACTGCTGCCGGTGCTCGGCAAAGCCACCAGCCTGCTGCTGGCGTTCAAGGCCGCCAACGACGTGCTGCTGGGTGCCGTGCAGGGCATTGCCGATCTGATCATCCGCCCGGGTTTGATCAACGTCGACTTTGCCGATGTACGCACGGTGATGGCCGAAATGGGCATGGCGATGATGGGCACCGGCTGTAGCAGTGGCGACGACCGCGCGCGCATCGCCGCCGAGGCCGCGGTGCACAGCCCGTTGCTGGAAGATATCGATATCCAGGGCGCACGCGGCATCCTGGTCAATATCAGCGCTGGCCCGGATCTGTCCCTGGGCGAGTTCACCCAGGTCGGCGACGTTATCGAGGAGTTCGCGTCCGACAGCGCCACCGTGGTCATTGGCACCGTCATCGATCCCGAGCTCGGCGATCAATTGCGGGTGACCGTGGTCGCCACCGGCCTGGGTCAGGGCGAGGCGCGCGCGGTGCCGACCCCCTCGCTGGCTCCAGTCCGGGGTGGGCGGCGGACGGGCACCGGCATCGACTACAGCGATAGCGAACGCCCCGGCAGCGGGCGGCGCGTGGCCCCTGCCAGCGACGGCGCGGCGATGCGCAAACTCGACCTGCGCAGCGACGCCGACCTCGAGTTTCTCGACATCCCGGCGTTCTTGCGCAACCAGGCGAGCTAGCGCAGCGGCGCGCCCCGCACCGGGCGCGCCCGGCATGCCGCGGCGCGCCCGGTGCGG
>CBDDRG010000311.1:0-30067 GCA_965232975.1 uncultured bacterium | reverse complement strand
TCATCACGTAGAGAGTGTTTTGCAAGGTGTACACGGCGGCCTCTAAGAAACGTCCGTGGTACGGAACAGTTCAGCGATGAGCGCTGCCTGCACGCCCTTTGCCGCCAGCGCCGCCGGTTCGCAAATTTCGTTCAGCGAGCATTCGCGGCAGCGGGCATCGTTCACCGGTGGCGGCAATCGGCCACTGGCAAGCATGGCGCGGATGGCGTCGGCTGTTTGAATCACCAAGTGGCGCAGTTCGGGCGTGATGGTGACCTCGCGCCGTCGCCGGCTGCTGGCGTGATAAATGGCGCCGTGGGTCACGGGCCGACCGAGCATGTCTTCCAGACACAGCGCCTGGGCGGCGAGTTGTAGATCGTCATTGAGCCATTTCTTGCGAGCGCCATGCTTATATTCCACCGGATAAACGGTGCCGTCCGGCCAGAACTCCACCACGTCGCACTTACCGATCAGACCGACGCGGTCGGACCAGACCGGCAGCGCATATTCCACCCGCGCGCCCGATTGCCTGGTCTCGTAGGCGACCCGGTCCACCCGCTCGTGTTCGGCGTTGCCGCGCGCGGTGTGGATGTTGTCGGTGAACTCGCCCTCGACATGGATAAGGCCACAACGCCGGGGGCAGTAGGCGTAGTGGTTGAGAGCGGAGAGTGGGATGGGGTCTGTGTTGATCATTACTCAACTGAACAGCCGTTCCAGCAATTCATCCCGGTTCAGGCCATGGTAGGTAGCAACGGCATCGAGAATGGCTGCCAAAGTACCGACCCGCAGCGGATCATGGCGGGGGACAGTCACATGGTGGTCTCCCCCGTTGCGCTTGGTCAGACGCATGTGACTTCCGGTCTGGCGGGTAACCGTATAGTCCAGCCGCGCCAGCCGTTTGGCCAATTCCGCGCCGGTAAGATCGCGCGGCAACTTCACGCCGCGATAACCTCTTCGCGCGAAATATGCAGGCGAATCAACGCGGGTCTGTCGCCATCTTCAAAGTGGCAGTGCACCGCGTCCCGCAGGCGCTCCCGCAACACCGGCAGGTCATCGGCCTCGGTAAAGATGTCGACCCCGACAGCGCGGGCGATGTAGCCGCCCTCCGCCGCCTCTTCGATCACAAAATGGATTTCGGTCATTCTGGCTCTCCTCAATGGACATTCAACACATGTAAATCAGCTCAACGCCACTGGGCAGGCGGTCGCGGTGCACGGCAACCCGGTAATCCGCAAAGCTGCGAGGAGAACCCGATAAGCCCTCGCGGTGGCTGATGTCGATGATGACGTTATCCAATCGGCGCGCCGGCATCGAGAAATCGAGCAGCCGATGCGCGGGCGCGCAGCCCAGCATGGCCTGACGCACGCGCTGGGTAGCATCTGTGTCGGTCCCGACGTGTTTGAAAACATAGAGCCCACGGCAAGACATCACGCCTTTGGAGGCGGATCGGTCGTGGTCCCACATATTGGCGAGCGCTTGCCAAAGGTGTGCGAGGTCTTCGTCGGCAAAGCCGGTGCCCGCCGCAAGGTGGGCAGAAATGAAACCCTTGGCGACATAGAGGCCGTAGGGGATCAGGGCTTTGCGGCCCATGGTGCGGAGTTCATCCTCGGATTGCCGGTCTTCCCAGGCGCGAAACTCAGCGGACCCAATGCTTGCTCCCTTAATTTCGCTGTCCGCCACCGCCATACGGGTAATGGACGCGTCCATCGGTAGGATGGGATCAACGGAGCGTGAGAAAGCAACCTGCACTGGCCCCCGTACTTGCCCGGCGTTAGGGCCAGTGGACATAACCGCTCCGAATGTCCGAACGTCAAAGAACGTCTGGCACATCCAATCCCGTGCGCCGTTCGCCTTGTCTTTCGTCGTCTTCCATTTCTTGGCCTGGGCGTCAAAAGGTGGCATTCCGCCGGTGCTCTCGTGGCCAAGCGCGATCTTGGTATTTAAATTAGTCGCATGTTCCACGAATATTGCATTGGGCGCAGTATTTCCGAAAGCCGTCTGAATATAGTTGCGCACCCGCCGTTTGAGGGCCACGTCTGACACCAGGCCATGCATATCTTCGGGGTCGATGCGCGGGGCATTGCCGGCATCCGGGTCGCCATTGGGGTTGCCGTTCTCGCAATCGAAGAGGTAGAGAAATTCGTAACGGTTCTGGATGGCGCTCATGCTCAGGCTCCCTGTTGGCTGGTGTTGTCGGTGGCGGATTTGTTGCCGGCGCGAAGCTGTGCCAGTTTCTGGTAATAGCCAAGGGCGAACAGCCCCTGCCCTTCGAGATCGAGAATGCGTGGGGCGGCGTCGCCCAGCCCGCTCATGATTTCGGCGATGCGCTCTTCGTACCACCACGCCAGGCCTGGTTCGAGTTTGGCGAGGTGATTGCGGGCGTTGGCGGCCAGCCGGCCCAGTACGAGGCCTGGGGTCTGGCTGGCTGCGGCATAGAAGCGCTGCACGACACCGGCGCCGACGTCGCCCAGCGCGGCGCGTTGGAGATTGGCGAACAAGGCCAGCAGCCCGCCGCAGTGGTAGGCCGCGGCCGGGTGGTTGGGGTTGTAGGTTGCGGTCATAATCGTGTCACCTCCGGGTTTGATTCGAACGAAATAGGCTTTGATAAGACCCATTCGGGCGTGGTTGAAAGCGGGTTGGTCCTTGTCCACCAGATCGGCGCGAAAACGCGCGAGTGCCTGTGCCATCAGTGGCTGCGGGATCGGTAAGCCCTGTATCGCGACTTTCCACAGCGTGGCGGCGGTGGGGGCCGGCAGGTCCTTCAAATCGCGCACCAGCGCACCGCACACGGCCATGAACTTGGGGTCACGCGCATTCCCGTTGCCATCACGGGAAACGATCTGAAGATCGGCGAACCAAGCCGTGATATGGCTGACCAGGTCTTCAAAGCGGCCCTCCATCCAGTCACGGACCATCACTCGGCCTGCCGCACCGGAGAGGGTCAGCGCGTAGTAATGGTTGTCTGCCAAGTCGGGGCGCTCACCTGCGCGAATCGCGTCCAGCAGCCTGCGTGCAGCGCCGAGGGCAGCGGCTTCGCTTTGCTCGTCGGTCTCCATACCAACCAAAAAAGCGAGCGCATCATCGGCGGGCGGCAGGCTGTCTTTGTACCAATGGGCGACCAGGGTATTCGCCAATTTGCGGGTATGGTTGCGGATCAGATCGTTGAGTCCATCCACGTATTTCTGCGCCGCTTCCGCGCTCATGGCCGCGTTGGCGGATTGATCGAGACCGTAGGAGCCGAAGGCGGCCTTGTCGAAGCCCACCATGACATCGCCCATCGCGAGACCGCCGACACCGGAAAGCCCGGTAATTTTTGGGTGGGTCGGTAGCGGTGTGGTCGGGAGACCGGTCAGCAGACACACCATCGCTTCTGCATTTGTGGGCTCGGCATTCCCCGCAGGTTTCGTAGGTGTCGATTCCTTGCCCGGATCGGTGCGCCGGGAGGCTCGCCACCAAGCCTGTACTTCGGGTTCCAGGCGCGGGTCGCGGCCATCGATGCGCCAGGTCACCCAGTCGGATGGCTTGGCCTTGTGTATCGCCAGGGCCGCGCATATTTCGTTGCGCCGAGGGTTGTCTTCCAGCGCGTCGGCCAGCAGTCCCAGTTGCGGGCAGGTTTGCGCTGCGTCTCGCAGAAGTCGGGTGTAGAAACGATGCCGGATTTGTGCGCCGGCGATTTTCTTGTCGTCCTCGTTGGTCTTGAACAGCAAGGCAACGGTCTGGGCGGACTCCACCAGAAAATGCGATTTACCGCCGGCATTCATGCCATGCATGTCGGGACAGCGCGGCAAGTCTCTCCCTCGCTTGCCGTCTCCCAGTGGCAGGATGTTGAGAAAGCGGCCGTCAGCGGCCAGCTCGATGCTCCAGCGAACCTCGCGGGTTTTGAATCCCGGTTCCGAATCAGTCAGGTGTTTATCCGCGTAGGCGACCAGCTCATGCAACATGGTCTGCCCTCCCCGGTTTTCTGACCGCATCGCTGGCGAAGGTCGGCACTTCCAGTACGCCGTCGCGGACGTGTGCGTCGAACAGCGTGATGAAGGGCTTGTCCTTCTCGCTCACCACTTCCTTGCGCAGGTCGAACACGTCGTAGAGCATGAAACCCAGGTGCTGGTCGAACGGCGCGGTGGTGGCAGGCGGCGGATTTTCCAAATACTCGAAAAAGGCGGGGAACTCGCGGCAGCCGAAGTACGGTTGCTGGAAGCACTTGCCAGTCTTGGCACGCCGCTGGAACTGGCTGTTCATTTTTCCCCAGTCCGCAGCGAACGCGCTCTTGGGGACAATCTTTGCGGCCAGCCGGTAACGGACATTCTTCAGCGCCATGGTCTGACGTTGGGTGCGACCCTTCTGGTCGGTGCCGAGTTCGTCCTTGCCGCCGTCGGCCCAGATTGGCTCCGGCGCTTCGCGGCCGTCCATCCATCTATTGAGCGTGGCCGCACCCGGAACCCGATCCTTCACCTCATTGCGCCGCAGCGCGATGTAGCTCGGCATCTCCAGCACTTCGATACGCATGATCTGCCAATGGAAATAGGGGCGCATGACGCTTTCCCGACCCTGTTGTTCGCGCCTGCCGTCCCAATAGATGGCGTCGAAGATGCCGCGCGCCGCCGATGGGGTGATGACCGGGTAGGAGAAACGTTCGATTTTCATTTCCGGTCGGGTGAAGCAGGCCAAGTCGCCCCAGACCTCCAGGGTGTGTGTCGTCATGTCGCCTCCCTATGCGATGTTATGCGATGAAAAGCTGCTGGCCTTCGGGCGGTTTCAGCCCCAGGGTATCGTCGTAATAGTCACCTTCGAGAATGAACCACTCGTCGGAAACGCCGGCATCTACCTTGCCCCGCCGCCGGAGCTTGGCGGGAATGGCCCAGGCCGGCGGGCCGTCCTTGCGGCGATACACGCCGACCGCCAGCCCTTGGGCGCGGCGCATCCAGTCCGCCGAGATGCCGGCATCCTCGGCTTCGGCGCGCAAGGCGCGGAAATCGTCCCGGCGATCCGCCCAAGGAACCAGCACCTGAATGGCGTCAGTGTCGATGAGCCGGTATAGACGGGCTACCTCGACAAAATCGGCCGCCGTGATCGCTTGGCTCAGATCGATATTCTGGCTGGCGGGGTTGTTGATGTCGTAGAGGCGACGGTAATAGTTTTGAAAAACCGCAGGGTCGTTGATGTCCAGACCGCCTTGCGAAACGAGCAAGGTGCGGGTGGCTTCGGTGGCCTGGTAATAGGCGTGCGTGGGGTAGCGGCGGCGCCAATCGCCTTCTTCTTCAGGCTCGAACACCATCACTTCGCCCAACTGTCCGTGCGCATTCAACCGCCCCTCCCGGTTGCAGCGTCCGGCGGCTTGGGCGACGGCTTCCAGTGGCGCCAGCGCCCGATAGACCGCGGGGAAATCGACGTCCACGCCAGCTTCCACGCACTGGGTGGAGATCAGGCGGCACGGTCGGTTGTCTCTCAGTCTTTCGCGAACCTTGTCCAGCACGGCGCGCCGATGCTCAGCGCACAGGTTGGTGGAAAGGTGAAATACATCCGGCGTATCGCCCAGGGCATCCAGCAGGGCGAGGGCATGGCGTTTGAGATTGACCACCACGAGCGTTTGCTCAGTGCCGCGAATCTCGGCGGCCAGATCGGGCCAGGTTCGCTTTTCGCCGGATTTTGGCCAGCACACGTCAACGCGCTTGAGCGTCTTGAACAGTTCAGGATGCCCGGGCACGACTTCGCTGGGTCGCCAACCGCTCGCCGCGTGTTTGGTGACCGGCTCATGCAGCGTATCGAACGCCGGCTGTGTCGCAGTGGCAAATACGACGCTGGAGCGATAAGCCGCCGACAGATGCGACAACGCCGCCAGGGTCGGCACGGCCAGATGCTGGGGCAGGCTTTGCGCCTCGTCGAACAGGATCACCGACTCCATCAGGTTGTGCAGCTTGCGGCAGCTTGATGGCCGGTTGGAGAACAGCGATTCCAGCAACTGTACATTGGTGGTGAGCACGATGGGCGCGTCCCAGTTTTCGGCCAGCAGGCGGCGCTGACGCGCCTGCGCGCCTTCGGCATCGTGCTTTTCGGATTCCTCGCCCAGACCAGCCAGGCTGTGGTGTTCGAGGACGAAGTTAGCGGGAAAGTCGGCAAATACTCGCCGGTACTCGCGCGCGGTCTGCTCGATCACGGTCAGGAAGGGCACCGCCAGCACGATGCGCTTGAGTTTGTTTCTGACCGCGTGCTCCAGCGCGAAGCGCAGCATGGCCAGCGTCTTGCCGGAACCGGTGGGTGCCGTGAGCGTGAACACGCCAGGCGCCGCCGGTGCGGCTTCCCCGGCCGCCCGCCAAAGCGCCTCGCGGGCTGCCAATACCGGGGCGTCGGCCCGAGTGCCTGCGCGTATGCGTTCACCCATGTAGCGATTCAGGGCGTCGAGCCCCGCTTGGGCATCGAGCCTTGGTCCAGCCGGGCGAAGACACTTGCCTTGGGCGTCGCCATCGAAGTGGGCTTCGGTGTCGAGAAAATCCGCATCGACCAGGCACGAGAACAGCAGCCGCACATCCAGCATGGCGGCCACGGCTTGGGCGAAGCCGCCGCCTTGCAGGGATATGGCGGTGGAAGACGGCGTGTCGAATTGCAGCCCGTCGGCCTGCGCCCGCTGCACGAGCCGATTGGCATCCGGGTCGCTCAATTGCAGATTGAAAGGATGCCGCGCCGCCAGGATTTCTGGCTTCATGCCGGACAACGCATCCCGGTTGCCCCGTTGCAAGCCGACATGATGGCCCTGGATCGCCAGCGCGGCGGCAATGGCACGGTATTTCGACAGGGCAACCCACGCACCCTGCGACCAGTGATCGAGCCCGGAATCCTTGCCTTCCAGGCGCCCCTGAAAACGCTCGCCGTATTTGCCCAGATCGTGCAGAAGGCCGGCAAGCGCGGCTTCGTCTGACCAGGGTGCAGCGCCAGCGTTCGTTTTGGCCAGGTTCGCCACGGCCGCGAGATGCTCGGCAAGCGGATGCCAGCGCCCAGCAGGGTTGGCGCTGTGGGCGTGGTAGCACCCGCGTTCCAGTTTCAACTCGCTAGCGCCGACATCCATGGCAGCTCCTCGTGGCCTTAAACAATGCTCATGACACCCGTTTAAGACGGGAGCAACCCAGCGGCGAATAGCCGCTTGGGCACTTCCTCCAGGCCACTTGGACGGGTGATGCCGCCTTTATATAGCAGGGGTTTGTTCAATCCGTGAACAAACCATCCACTTATTTTTAGTCCAGCGCAAAACGAATGGCGAAAGCCCCTGGCGCCGGTTTGCGAGCGGGCGGCGTCGCCAGCAGGCGACCCACATAATCGGCATGAAACTCGTCTGGATTTTGCCGTCGGCGGTCACCAACGTCAGTTCGCGGCTGCGCGCCGCTGCGATCAGGAGCCGGTCAGCCGGATCACCGTGAGGCGCACCGGGAAGCCGGGTGCTCTCCAGTGCTGTTTCCGCGTCAAGCGGCAACAACACCATGCCCGGTCGGGCGATGGCCTGGGTGATCCATTCGCGTGCCGGGGCGGACAGGCGAATTTTGTCTTTAGCGCACAGCAACCCGATTTCCCAGACGCTGATAGCCGAGACATAGAGGCAGTGATCCACGCTTGCCTGTTCGATGGCCGCGAGCGCCGGCGGCTTGACGCGGCCGGTGACGCCTTCCGCCACCCACAGCAGATATGCGTGTCGAGTAGTAGGCCCTTCATTTTTGGGGGCTCAGATCGCGGTAGAGATCGTCTTCATCGCCTGTTTCCGCAGACCATGCCTCGTCCAGGGGCGCGACGATGTCACCGACGATGGTGAGTGTGCCGTGGCGATTTCTTGCTGTGCGCCAACTGGCGAAAGTGCTCAATCGATCTCGTGTCGGCCCGATCGTGGATGAACCGATAACGCCGATGTATCGCCGTCGTCCTCAGGTCAAGGGGGTCCAGGTCAAGGGGGTCGGACTCGATTGATTCACGCCATGCGGAGCTGATCTGGGACAAGGTGGTGGAGGTGGACGACATGGACGCCGTCGCCGCCGGCCGCAAGGGCATGGTCTACAACAAAAATCGCCCTCTGATCGCGAACGGCCAGGCCGCGAACGAGCAGGAGGCGATGGAGTAAGGCAGGCATCAACCGCTCGCGTCGAGATCGACCACATCCAGGTAGGGCAACAGCGGGTAGTACAGCGCCACCCGCACCGGTGGCTCGCCCACTGCGGTGAACAGCCGGGCATAGCCTTCGAGTTGCTGCCGGTACAGCGCGCGCTGGCGTGCCAAAAACCTCGCTTGGGGTTCGCCGGCGGTGGGCACGGCGCTCTTGTAGTCGATTATCCAGCGGGTGCCCTCGGCGACGAAGGTGCGGTCGATCACGGCGGTGCGCTGGCGGCCCTCCGTGTCGATGTAGCCGAGCGCCAGTTCGCAGGCGCCGGCGGAGTGCCGGTGATCGAGCAGCCACTGGCCTTCGGGGTGCTGGAGGCAATGTCTCAGCGCCGCTTCGATGCGAGCCAGCGCAGCCTCCACCGCGGCGACGCCGAATTCACGCAACTGGATTGCCCACGCGGGTTTTTGTCGATTGATGCGCGCATCGTCCCAAGCGGTCGCCGTTTCCAGCACTACCTGCCGTAGCGCGCGGTGCAGCAGGGTGCCGATATGGCGGGCGTCCTGCGCGAAGCCGCGCTCGGCGTCGGGTTCGGCTGGGCCGCCGGCCACAGCCGCCGGCAGCGGCGCGCCGGTTGCGACTGCGATCCGCTCCGGCGGTTGCCAGTCGGCCGGCAGCCGCAGGCTGAAAGTCGGCGTCGATTGCGCGCTGACGGCGTCGGCGTCCTCGTCGCAATCGACGGCCGCCGCTCCGGTCGCCGGGTTGTCATGCACGCGCACGGCCATGTCCGCCGGCGGTGCGGCCAGCTCCTCGACCAGCGCCGGCCACAGCGGGGCGAGCAGGCTGTTGCTGGCCGGCTTGCCCTTGGCCGGTTCATGCAGTAGCAAATGCAGGCGGCGCACGGCGCGGGTACAGGCGACATAGAGCACGCGCGTGGTTTCCAGCCGGGATTTGATAGTGCCCTCGCGCTTCAGGTAGGCGTACAGCGGATCGTCGTCGGCGCCGAGCTTGTGGGGCGCCGCAATCAGCAGCTCGGCGACGCCCGCGGCGGACACGCGCTCGGCCCACAGCAGCAGTTCGGTGTCGTTGTTGCGGCCGACCTGGTGCAGCCCCGGCAGAATCACGGTGTCGAATTCGAGGCCCTTGGCCTTGTGGATGGTCAGGATCTGAAGCTTTGGATCGGCGTCGGGCGCCGGTGCCGCATACAGGCGGCCGACGGCGGCGACGAACGCCGGCCAGTCGTCGATGGCGCCGCCGCCGCCGCTGCCGCCGTCGGCGTGGCGTTCGAGCAGGTCGAGGTATTGTTGGCAGTCGGCCAGCGCGCCCGCCTCGACCAGCGCGGCGGGGCCGCCGAGGGCGGTCCACACGCCTTCAATCCAGATGCGCAGGGGCTGGCGGCGGCGCTCGTGCCAGGCCGTTGCGAACACCGCGCCGACGCGGGCGAGAATACGCCGGCCGGCAACCGACAGACCGCTGATGTCCCGGTGATGAATTATCTGCGCGAGCACCAGTGGGTAGCGCTCGTTATCGCGCACGCACTGCTCGGTCGCGATCTGCTCCGTTGCCACCCGGCGCGTCGCCGATGCGCGCGCCGGGTGGTTGGCGACCGCATGCAGGTCGGCGAGATCCAGTCCGCACCAGGGCGCGCGCAGCACCGCCAGCCACGGAATGCGATCGGCCGGGCACAGCAGCGCGCGGGTCAGCGACAGCAGGTCGAGCACCGGCATCCGCATCGCCAGCGGGTCGATGTCGGTGGCCTGCCAGCGCAGGCCGCGGCGGTGCAGCGCCGGCAGAATTTCGCGCAGATGGGCGCGCCCGCGCACCAGAATCGCGATGCTGCCCTGTGGGTTTTCCGCGCGTGCGGCGAGCACGCGGTCGACGACTGCCGCGGCTTCGGCGCCGCGGTCGGGCGGCCCGCGGAACACATCGACCGTTACCGCCGGCCCCGGCAACAGCGGTTTCACCGCCTGCGCGGGCGCATAGGGCATGGCGCCGCGGCTGGCGTCGGCGCGGGCCGGGAAGGCGCTCGCGAACCAGCGGTTGACGCAGCCGACGACGCCGGCCTGGGAGCGAAAATTGGCGCTTAGACTCAGCGGCTGCGGCACGGCACCGCCCACCGGGTGGCGGCTGGCGTCGAGAAACAGGCCGACGTTGGCGTTGCGAAAGCCGTACAGCGACTGCATGCCGTCGCCCACCAGAAACAGCGTGCGGCCATCCCCCGGCTGCCAGCCGGCGGTGAGCCGGCGCAGCAATGCGAACTGCACCGACGAGGTGTCCTGGCATTCATCGACCAGGATGTGCTGAATGCGTGCGTCGAGGCCGAGCACGAGATCGGTGGGGTTGTCGTCGTCGCCGAGCGCCTGGAGCGCCGCCAGCGCGATTTCGTTGAAGTCGCAACTGCGCTCGCTGCGAAACACCAGGCGCAGACGCGCGACCAGGCGCGGCAACAGCCGGGTCAGCGCCGCCAACACCTGCCACTGGGCATCGTCATAGCCGGCGGCGGGTAGCGCGCGCACATCGTCGAGGGCGGCGAGCAGGCCCGGTTGCTGGCGGCAGAAGTCGAGCGTCGCCTCCCACAGCTGTTTGCGCGCGGCGGCGAGCGCCGGATCGCGCGCGCCTTTAGGGTCTTTAGACCCTTTGGCCGCGGGAAAGCCGAGGCTCGCCGTGATGGTCTTGCGCCAGTCGCCGCCTTTGGTGACCAGCAGCTCGACGATGCCGAGCCACTGGTTGCGTTCGAGTTCTGGTGCCGGGGTGCCGATGCCGCCGATGGGCAGGCCGATCAGGCCCGTGCAGGCGGTGAGCGGGTGACCCGACTGCGCCAGATTGACGGCCGCGTAATCGGCCAGCTTGGCGATGTCGCTGGCTACGGGCGCCAGCAGTTTGGCGGCCGCGGTCAGCGTTTCCCGGTGCAAACCGGCCAGATAGCCTTCCAGCACCGGCCGCGCATCGCGACTGGCCAGCACATGGCCCAACCACTGTTCGCGGCGCGCGAGCAGGCGCATCAGCATGGCTTCCAACCGCTGAATGTCGTTGTCGAGGTGGCCGAGCAGGGTTTCCAGGGCGTCCGCCGTCGCGCTGTCGG
The DNA here is from genome assembly GCA_965232975.1 of uncultured bacterium. Lineage (GTDB taxonomy): Bacteria > Pseudomonadota > Gammaproteobacteria > Pseudomonadales > Porticoccaceae > CBDDRG01. The sequence continues at coordinate 18,932 of CBDDRG010000311.1, read as the reverse complement.
CGCCGCGCGCGTCGAGCTCGGCGAGCAGCTCGCGCACCGCCGCGCGGTAGTGAATGTCGGCGTCCTCGGTGGGTTCGGGCAGTTCGCCAAAACCCGATTGCACGGCGAGCTGGCGCGCCAGCTCGCGGCAGAAGCCGTCGATGGTCAGTATGCGCAGCCGGTTCGGCGCCTCGATCAACTGCCAGTTGTGGGCCTGGCTGTGCACCAGCGCCTGCCGCGCCAGCGTCCAGGCGTCGCGCTCGTAGGCGTCGGCGGGCGGGTTGTCGTCGAGCGCGCGGGTCAGCGCCAGCAACACCCGGCGGCGCATCTCCCCCGCCGCCTTGCGGGTGAAGGTCATGCACAGAATCTGCTCGGGCGCCTCGACCGTGGTCAGCAGCGCCAGCAGCCGCTGGGTCAGCAGCCCGGTCTTGCCCGAGCCCGCCGGCGCGGTGACGGTGAAGGAGTTGCCCACATCGAGTGCGCGCTGGCGCGCGGCCCGATCGGCCGGCGGCTGGACATCGGCGTTGTCGTTCACGGCGCGACCCCGTCCAGTTCCGCCAGCGTCGCCCACTCGGGCCAGCGGTTGAGCGCCAGCAGATGGCCCTGGCGGTCGGCGGCGGCGTCGGTATGAAAGGCCAGTTCCGCATGGCCATCGAGAAACTCGCGGGCGAGCCGAGCGAGCACCCGTTGCCAGTGGGCGAGGGTAGCGGGCCAGGTTTCCGGCAACCCCAGCGCGGCGGGTGCGACCAGGCCGGGCAGCAGTGCCGGATCGCGGCCGGTGCCGCTCAGGCCGACGCCATCGCGCCCCGATACCCGGGCGAGGCACAGCGCCGCCACCGGTGCCTGCTGGCTCAGCGCATACAGCGGCAACTGGGGTTCCTCCGGGCGCTCGCCGGCCCACACCTTGGGTTTGGTCGCGCCGGTCTTGTAGTCGATCAACACCAGACTGCCGTCGGCGAGTTGATCGATGCGGTCGATGCGCAGCGCCAGCTTGAGCCCGGCGACATCGACGGCGATCGCCTGTTCCGGCGCCACCACGCTGAACCCGGCGCGCGCCCGATCCAGATCGAGCCAGGCCAGCAACAATGCCCGCAAGCGCGCGCTTTCGATGCGCAGGAAGCGCGGGCCGCACAGCTCGGGGCGGTCGCGCTGCCAGGGTTTCAAGGCTTCCGCGACAACTTCGGCGACCACTGCGGCGCAGGCTTGAGCATCGAGTTGCAGCAGTGCGGACTGGGTCTGCAAGCGCGCCCACAGCAATTCCAGGCAGCGGTGCACGAGCGTGCCGCGCTCCTGCGCCGACAGGCCAAAGGCTGGCTCCGCCAACGACGTCGCGCCCAGCCGCCAGATGGCGAAGGCGTTGAACGGGCAGCCGGCCTGATCCCTCAGCACGCTGCTGCCGCCGGCCACCGCTGCGCCGCTCGCCGCCAGCGGCGGCGCCGGGCCGATGGGCACGCGCTCCAGTTCGGTGCTGCCGAGCAGTGCGGCGATCAATGGGTGGGCGGCAAGTGGTTGGGATTCCGCCGCCGGTGGGGTTTCCAGCCACGCCGGCAAGTCGCGCAGCAGCGCGCTGGGCAGGCGTTCGCCGTCGCCATCGCGGCGGGCGTAGCTGAAGATCACCTGCCCGGCGGCGGCGCGCAAGCTCGCGAACAAATCCTGCGCGAGGCCGAGTTCCTGCTCGGCGCTGCTGCGCGGCAGGCCGTGCTGGCGTTGCAGCGCGGCGGGCAGCAACGGATTCGGCGCCGGCGGCTGCGGCCAGCGGCTGGCGTCCATGCCGGCGACCCAGAGCCGGTCGAAGCGCAGGCCGACCGCTTCGAGCAGACCCAGTACCTGCACCGGCGCATCGGCGGTCTGCACCTGGAAGATCGTCGCCGCCGCCATTTGGCGCAGTTGCGCCAGCGCCTGCGCGGCGGAGACCGCGCCGACCACCGACGATAGTGCGGCGAATTCGTCGAGCAGATCCCGCCAGTGCTGCCACTGCTGGTACTCGTTGCTGTCGAGGGTGCGGGCACCGGGCCAGCCCAGGGCTTGCAACTGCGCGCTGAACAGCGCCGCCCACGCGCGCGGCGAGGCGGTCGCGGGCTCTCGGCGCAGGCTCTCGGCGCATTGCCGCAGGCGCGCGCCCAGGCTGTCTTGATGGGTCGCCGAGTCCGGCGGCGCCGCTGCGGCCAGCTGACATTGCCGGCGAAAGTCGGCGCTCGACGGCGCCACCCTGCCCAGCTCCCGCAGCAGCACCTCGGCGCGCGCCCGCGTCGCCAGCTCGGCCTCGGCATCGCCCCAGAAGGGATCGGCGAGCAGCGCGCAGTAGTAGGCCAGTGGATGTTCGCCGGCGCGCAGCGCCAACAGCTTGAGCGCGCTGGCGACCAGCGGTACCCGTGCCAGAGGTATCCCGGCCGAGATATTGAAGGGCGGCTGCGCGCGGTTGGCGCCGGGCAGGCTGTGCGTGGGCGTGAACTCGTCGCGGAACACGCGCTCGACCTGGGTGCGAATGCTGGTCAGGTTCGGAAACACCACGCCGATGCGCGCCGCGGGCGCGGCATCGCGTTGAGCCCTGGCCCAGCGCGCGGCGGCGAGCAGTTCGCTGCTGTCATCGTCCAGGCCGGCGAGTAGCGCCACCCCCGGGTCGGGCGCGGCGGGTTCATGGCGTGCGATCTCGGCGCCGGTGGCGGCGAGGCTGTCGCGATACAGCGGCGGCAGCGTCTGAAACCCCACCAGGTGAAGCGTCGGGGGGCGGGGCAGGGCGCCATCGCGAAAGCCGCGGCCGATGAGCGCGAGCGCCTGCTCGCGGGTAATCAAACTGCGTTGGGCAAGTGCGTTGCGATAGTCCGCAAGCCAGCGCATAAAATGTTGGCAGCCGTCGTGGTTGCTGTGTTCGAGCTGGCGCAGTGGCACCTGCCAGCGCTCCACTTGCTGCCCGGCCGCGCGCGCCAGCTCCGCGTAGGCCGCCGGGTCGCCGTCCGGCGCGTCGGCGTCCGCGGCAATGACCTGCTGCCACAGCCAGCGCTCGGCGTGGGGGTTGGCGATGGTGCCGGCCAGCGCGGGCGGATAGCCGCGGTCGAGCAGTGCCTGCCAGCACTCCGCGAACCAGTCATCGAGCGCGTATACCGGCGGCTGCGGCCACACCTCGGCACCCTGCGTTTGACAGTGCTGTCCCCAGGCGGCGAGGACACTGCGCGCGAGGCGACGGTTGGCCGTGAGCACCAGATCGCCCGCCGCGAGGGGGCGGCGCAGATGGGCGATGTCGAACAGGGGGTTCAGCATGATGGGGCTCGGCGATAAGGTTTCGGCGCGATACTGCGGGTGCTTCGCGAAGTACCGGGGGCATGACTACGCCGTCTCTTTCAGGCTCGCCTCGTTCGCGTTGCCATGCTCCACCTCTGTCGCGTAGTCTACGCGCCTCGCAGAGTGTCCGTTTTGTGGGTTTTGTGGGCGGACGGCTAACATCGCTCATCTTCCCCCTCTGCGGTTCGAGCCGGATCGCTGGCCTTGCCGGCAGCAGATCCTTGATCCGCTCCCGCTGATCGTTGCGTAAATTCCGTGCCATGTGCCCAGCTCCCTCAATGAGCTGGGTCAGTAGCTTGATCTCGAATGTCACCAGAGCCTGGTCAAGAATAATTGACGTTCGACAGGTTATTCGGCCAATTTGAGGAAGAAATCATGTTCAAGTGCGGTCGGAAAGCGCTCGCCACCGGCGGGCTGGTGCTGGCGTTGACCGGGATTGCAGGGGCGGTCGCCGCGCCCGCCGCACCCGAATTCAGTATCTCGATCAGGGATCACGAATTTCAGCCAGCGGAAATCAGGGTGCCGGCGAACGTCAAGGTGGTGCTGGTCATCGAAAACAAGGATGCCACCGCCGAGGAGTTCGAGAGCTACGAACTCCACCGCGAAAAGATCATTGCCGGCAACAAGACTGCAAAAATTTTCATCGGCCCCCTTGAGCCCGGCCGCTATCCGTTCTTTGGCGAGTTCAATCCCAAGACCGCGCAGGGTGTTGTGGTCGCGGAGTAATCCGGCATGTTGAGTGCGCTGATCAGCGTGTTCCGCGAGGTGCTCGAAGCAGCGCTCGTGATCGGCATCGTCTGCGCCGCTACCCGCGGGTTGTGAGGAGACGGGGCCTGTGGGGCCCCTCCGGGTTCATCGACAACGGCTGGCTCGCCGGTGATTTACTGCATACGTTGGTCGGGGTATGCGCAAGAAAGCTTCGGGGACGCGTGCAGCGTCCCCGAATGGCAAACTAGGGCGCCCATTGCTGGAATTTTTTGTAGTTGTGCAACCAACTGATCACCCACCAGGGTGACGCGTTGCCGGTGCCGGCGGGCTGTAGCTTGCCGTGACTGGCGAGCACCCGCTCCATCTGTGGCACCTGGCCCGGGTTCACATCGACAAACAGCACATGTTTACCCGCATGCAACAGTTCCTGAAAGCGGCTGAACTGCCTGTTGGGAATTTGAAAACCGAGGAAGCCGCCCTCCCAGGTGCAGAACCCCAGCAGTACGATGGCGAGGAAAATGAAGGGTACCCAGGTGGTCGGCGGGCCGGCGAAATAGGTGACGCCGATCACCAGCGCCGCCGCGACAACGCCAAAACAGGCGCCGATCAGCCCGGAGCGAACGACATCGGTCTTCATGAAGGCGTGCACCTCGTGGAGATGTCGGTGAAGCGCCACATCCCGATCGTTGTTGCTCAAGACGTGGATCTGGGGTGTCGCCACGCCCGATTTTTCCAGTTCGATTTCAACGGCTTCGAGATCGTCGAGATCGTCACTGACGAAAAAGTATCTGTCCATTGCAAACCTCCCGCTTATTGTGATCGCTGACTAGCCTTGGTTGCCGACCGGCGTGGAAAGTTCCGCACGGAGCGGACTCCGCGTCCATTGTCAATAGCACTCATGGACGCCATTGAGCTTGCTCTCTATTGCCCTGCTTTGCCAGTGTCGCCGTAGCGCCGGTCGTCATCGACGTACCTTTAGCCTAGTTGAACCGGGGTGCGCCATCGGACTTTTTGTTGGCTGGGAGATCGCCCCGCGTGGCCGGCGACGAAGAGTTTCTTCGCGCAGGTGCCAGTGCTAGGCTTCCCGCCAAATCACAACAGTCCAGGGGACAGCCATGAAAGCGCTCAGCACCACGCTCACCACGACCGTATTCGCCGACAAGTTTGAATTTCTCGAAGGCCCGCGCTGGCGCGGCGATCGCCTGTGGGTGTCCGACATGTACGGCTACAAGGTCTACACGCTGGGTATGGACGGCCAGCGCCAGGTCGTCGCCGACCTGCCGGGAAAGCCCTCCGGCATCGGCTTCCTGCCCGACGGCACGCCGCTGATCGTGTCCATGCACGATCGCAAGATCATGAAGCTGGTGGGCGGCAAGCTGGCGCTGCACGCCGACATCTCCGAGCTCTGCCCGACCGAAATCAATGACATGGTGGTCGACAAGAAGGGCAATGCCTATGTCGGCAACATTGGCTTCAACCTGTCGAAAGGCGAAAAATTCAAACCCACCAATTTCGTGCTGGTCACCGCCGACGGCAACGCGCGTGAAGTCGCCACCGATCTTTCCGTGCCCAACGGCCCGGTGGTGACGCCCGATGGCAAGACGCTGATCGTCGCCGAATCCTGGGCCAAACGCCTGACCGCATTCGATATTCAGGCCGACGGCACCCTCGCCAACCGGCGCGTGTTCGCCGACCTGGACGGCGCCGCGCCCGACGGCATCTGCCTCGACGCCGAGGGCGCGGTCTGGGTCGCCTGCTTCAACCAGGACAATTTCATCCGCGTGCGCGAAGGCGGGGAGATCACCCACCGCGTCAAGGTCGTCGATCGCTTTCCGGTCGCCTGCACGCTGGGCGGGCCGGACGGCCGCACGCTGTTCGGCCTCACCTTCCAGGGCTCGATCAAGGACATGGGCAACGGCAAGGCCGCCTCGCGCATCGAGACTGTCCGCGTCGACGTACCCGCCAGCGGCTCGCCCTGACGGCCTCATCCAGGACGGCGGCTCTCGTATGACGGTGGCCCTCGCAACGACCGCATCTCGTCATTGCGAGGGCCACAGGCCGCGGCAATCCATGCGCGCCGATGGCGCCAAAACCCATTCAACCAATAGCTGACGGGAGTAGATCATGAGTGTGGTAACAACCAATTGCGGAGCCGTGCGCGGCGTCGAGCGCGACGGCATCCGGGTCTTCAAGGGCATCCCCTACGCCGCGCCGCCTGTTGGCGCATTGCGCTGGCAGCCGCCGGCCGACCCTATCCCCTGGGCCGGCGTGCGCGAGGCCGGCGAGTTCGGCAACTGGGCGCCGCAGAACAAATCCAATCTGGACGATGTCATGGGCGCCGAGACCGGCGAGCAATCCGAGGATTGCCTGACCCTCAATGTCTGGACGCCCGGTCTCGACCAGGGCAAACGCCCGGTCATGGTATGGATTCACGGTGGCGGCTTCACCATCGGCTCGGGCGCCCAAGGCATTTACGAGGGCCGCACGCTGAGCCGCCACGGCGATGTGGTCGTCGTCACCATCAACTACCGCCTCGGTATTTTCGGCTTCGCCAACCTGGCGGCGGCGACCGGTGGCGCGATTCCCGCCACCGGCAATGAGGGTCTGCTCGATCAGGCCAAGGCGCTGGCCTGGGTGCGCGACAACATCGAGCGCTTCGGCGGCGACCCCGGCAACGTCACCATCTTCGGCGAATCCGCCGGCGGCATGAGCATCGGCTGCCTGCTGGCGCTGCCGGCCGCGCGCGGCCTGTTCCACAAGGCGATCCCGCAGTCCGGTGCCTGCCACACCTTTGCGACCATGGACAGCGCGCCGCTGGTGGGCGAAGCCATTCTGAAAGTCACCGAACGCGACGTCGACGGCCTGCGCCGCGCCAGCATGGCCGACCTGTTGCAAGCCCAGCGGCGCATCGAGAGCGGGCGCGTCGAGGGCTATCCGCTGGCGCGCCTCGGCAGCCTGCCGTTCCGCCCGGTGGTGGATGGCCAGGTGCTGCCGGTCAAACCCCATGATGCCATCAGCGCCGGCGCCGCCGCCGGCATTCCCATCATGGCTGGCTGCACGCTGGAGGAGTGGCGCCTGTTCGGCGCGCTGCAACCGGCGGTCACCGGGCTGGACGACGCCAACATGTACAAGCGCCTCGGCTACTTGATCGACAGCGCCCACCACGCCGGCCTGGTCGCGACCTATCGCGCAAGCCTGGCCGCGCGCGGTGTCGAGCCGACGCCGCCGGAAACCTTCATGGCCATCCAGACCGACCGCATCTTCCGCATCCCCGCGCTGCGTTTGCTGGAGCGCCAGCAGCCCCACGACCGCCGCTTGTACGCCTATCTCTTCGACTGGAAATCTCCCGCCGCGAAGGGCGCGCTGGGCGCCTGCCACGCCGTCGAACTCGCCTATGTGTTCGGCACCTACAGCAAGCCCGGCGCCGCCAAGTTCTACGGCTCCGGCCCCGAGGCCGATGCCTTGGCGCAAGTCACGATGACCGCCTGGGTCGCGTTTGCCCGCAACGGGGATCCCGGCTGGCCGGCCTACGATACCGGCACCCGCACCACCCGCATTCTCGGCGCCGACTGCCGCACCGAAAACGCGCCGTTGGAACCCGAGCGCGTCGCCTGGGACAGGGTTCCGGACGCCTATCTCGGCTCGCTGTAGCCCCGTCCGCGCCGGACTGTCGCAACGGCAGTCCGGCGCGAAGACAGCGCCGATAGCTCGTCATTCCCGCGCACGCGGGAATCCGTCGGGCGGCCGTCGGCATCCAGCGGGCCTATCTTCGTCATTCCCGCGCACGCGGGAATCCAGGCAATTCGAGCGGTTTTCCTGTGGCCGGAGGCGCTCGTCATTCCCGCGCAAGCGGGAATCCAGTGTTTTGAGGTGATCGGTTCCCGCTCACGGATTAGATCGGGAGCAAGTCAGCAGGTCGGGTTACGCCTCACCAACCCGACATCGAGGCCTCGTGCGCCGACGCGGCCGACCAAGGCCAGCGGAATGGACAAATTTGAACAGGTCTACTGCGTGCATCAGATGCTGCGCGCCGACCGGTATCCGCCGCGACCCTGATGGACCGGCTGGAGTGCAGCCGCACCACCCTGACCCGCGTGTTGGCCTTCATGCGCGACCGGCTCGGCGCGCCGCTGGATACCAACCACGGCGAGGGCGGCTACCGCTATGACCCCGTCGGCCAGCACACCTACGAACTGCCGGGGCTCTGGTTCAACCCCTCCGAACTCCATGCCCTGATCGCCGCTCAGCAGCTGCTGAGCGAGGTTCACCCCGGCCTGCTCGCCGACGCCATCGCGTTGCTGCGCCAGCGTATCGAAAGCCTGTTGGCGCACACGCAACCATGGCCGACCGCCCAAGAATGATGGCTTGCCGGGCGCCGTCCGCCGGCACTTCCCGACCGACCCTGTGTTGCGGGATACCAGATGTGGATGGGCAAGCTATCCATTGTTTGAACGGTCATCGGGATGAAAAAGGCAATTGCCATGGCATCGCCCTTTCTACCCTGGATTTCGAGGGTCAATTGCAGGTGACCGACCCAGACCATTTTCTGAGAAATGGATTGCCCGCCGGCATCGGCCCCGCCAAAGCCTTCGGCTGTGGACTGCTGTTGGTGCGCCGATGCTGACCGCTTGTGCCCATTTGCGTCCAGCATTGTCGCTGCGGCGATGCCCCGCTATGATCCACCAATCTCACATCGATAGGAATTTCGTATGACGACGGTAACCGTTTCCGAGAAGTACCAAGTGGTGATTCCCAAGGCAGTGCGGGATTCGCTACAGATCAAGCCAGGGCAGAAGCTTGACGTGATCGTTTATGAGGGACGGGCCGAATTCGTTCCGGTCAGGGATCTGCGCGAGGCACGCGGCTTCCTGCGCGGCATCGACACCGATGTGCCGCGGGATTCTGATCGGGTATGAACCTGGTCGATTCCTCCGGCTGGTTGGAATATTTCGCCGATGGGCCCAATGCCGTGTTCTTTGCACCGGCGATCTTCGCTACGGAACAGTTGATTGTCCCGACGCTATCCCTGCTGGAGGTGTTCAAGCGCGTATTGCAGCAACGGGGGGAGGGCAATGCCCTGCAAGCGGTAGCGCTGATGCGGCAGGGGCAGGTGGTCGAGCTGGATTCTGCACTGGCACTATCGGCGGCCCGTCTGGGCGTGGAATATCGACTCGCGCTCGCCGATTCGGTTATTTACGCCACCGCCCGCCGCGTTGACGCACTGCTGTGGACCCAGGATGCCGATTTCGAAGGTCTGCTCGGTGTGCGTTTTGTGGCGAAGCATCGCGCTCGGGTCGATTGACATGGTGACGGTTTCACTGGCATCGGCCCCGCCAAAGCCTTCGGCTGTGGACTGCTGCTGGTGCGGCGCCTATGACTCTTGCCGGGACAATCGGGCCATTCTAAACTGCATCGCATATGCAACACAAAGGAGCGCACCATGAAAAACGCCACCCTGCCGCCCCTGCGCGTGGACAGCGAGCTGCGCGCCGCCGCCGAAGCGGTGTTGCACGAGCGCGAAACGCTTTCCGGTTTCGTGCTCGAAGCCGTTCGTCTCAACATTGCGCGGCGCGAAGCGCAGCGCGAATTCATCGCGCGCGGTTTGCTGGCGCGTGAAGAGGCGCGAGCGTCCGGCGAGTACGTGAGCGCGGATGAGCTGCTGGCGCGGCTCGATGCCTCGTTGGCGAGTGCGCGCGAACATCTGGCGACCAGGGCGCGGTGAGTTACCGGCTGCGGCTCGCGCCGCGCGCGGCGGATGATTTGCAGCGTTTGTTCGCTCACCTTGCCGAGCGCGACCTTGGTGCCGCCGAACACGCGCGCGACGCCATCGCCAAGGCGTTCGATTTTATGCAGACTTTTCCGTTTGCTTGCCGCAAGGCCACGCCGGAACATCCTTTTCTGCGCGAAATGGTGATCGAGTTTGGCCGGGCGGGCTATGTGGCGCTTTACGAAATCGAGGACAGCGCAACGGTTACGGTGCTGGCCGTGCGCCACCAGCGTGAGGACGATTTTTACTGATGGCCGGCCTACGACACCGGCACCCGCACCACCCGCATTCTCGGCGCCGACTGCCGCACCGAAAACGCGCCGTTGGCACGCGAGCGCGTGGCCTGGGACAAGGTTCCGGACGCCTATCTCGGCTCGCTGTAGCCCCGTTCGCGCCGGACTGTCGCGACGGCAGTCCGGCGCGAGGACAGCGCCGATAGCTCGTCATTCCCGCGCAAGCGGGAATCCATCGGGCGGCCGTCGGCATCCAGCGGGCCTATCTTCGTCATTCCCGCGCACGCGGGAATCCAGGCAATTCGAGCGGTTTCCTGTGGCCGGAGGCGGTCGTCATTCCCGCGCAAGCGGGAATCCAGTATCTTGAGGTGACCGGTTCCCGCTCACGGATTAGATCGGGAGCAAGTCAGTAGGTCGGGTTACGCTTCACCAACCCGACACCGAAGCTTCGTGCGCCGACGCGGCCGACCAGGGCCAACGGAATGGACAAATTCGAACAGGTCTACCGCGTGCATCAGATGCTGCGCGCTGCGCGCCGCCCGGTATCCGCCGCAACCCTGATGACGCGGCTGGAGTGCAGCCGCACCACCCTGACCCGCGTGCTGGCCTTCATGCGCGACCGGCTCGGCGCGCCGCTGGATACCAACCACGGCGAGGGCGGCTACCGCTATGACCCCGTCGGCCAGCACACCTACGAACTGCCGGGGCTCTGGTTCAACGCCTCCGAACTCCATGCCCTGATCGCCGCTCAGCAGTTGCTGAGCGAGGTTCACCCCGGCCTGCTCGCCGGCGAGATCGCGCCACTGCGCCAACGCATCGACCAGCTATTGGCGCGGGCACAACTGGGCGCCGGTGAAGCGCCGCGGCGCATCCGCATTCTCGCCATGGCGACACGCACCGCGCCCCCAGAACTGTTCGGCGACATTGCCGCCGCCGTGCTCCAGCGTTACCGGCTGCGCATCGACTACCACAATCGCGGCGACGACCAGCGCAGCCAGCGCATCGTTTCACCGCAGCGCCTCACCCACTACCGCGACAACTGGTATCTCGATGCCTGGTGCCACCGCTCCGCGGGATTGCGCAGCTTCGCGGTGGATCGCATCCGCGATCCAAGACGCGATCCGGAGCCCATCCACGACCTGACCGACGCCGAACTCGACGCTAACTTCGCCACCGCCTACGGCATCTTCGCCGGCGCGCCCGACCAGCTCGCCGTACTCAAATTCACGCCCTATCGCGCTCGCTGGGTGGCGGATGAGCGTTGGCATCCCGAGCAGCAGGGGCAATGGTTGGCCGATGGCGGCTATGAACTGCGGATTCCGTACCACCGGGCCGACGAGCTGATTCTCGACATCCTTCGCTACGGCCCCGATGTGGAAGTGCTGGCGCCGAAGGAACTGCGGCAAGCGGTCGCTGAAAAATTGCAACGGGCTGCGGAAATTTATTTTTCGTCCGATTGAAGAAAGACAGATGGGTTTGCTCGCGTTTTGAACAAACCACTGAGGTATAACGAATGCGTCTCGTATATCGGAGTGCGACGACAGATGAAGTTGAATCGAGTGTACATTGCTCACGCTGCTCAGAACGCCGATGGAAGCTGGCGCGACCCCCATGGCTTGGCTGATCACCTTGCCAGCGTGGCGGTGTTGGCGGCTAACAACGCGCAGAATTTTGGTGGTAACGATTGGGCGCGGCTGGCCGGTTTATGGCATGACCTAGGAAAATACCGGCCGGCATTCCAGGACTACATCCGCAAAAAAAGTGGGTTTGAGAAGGAAAACGCTCACATCGAGGGTGCGGGGCGAGTGGATCACTCCACGGCGGGGGCCGTTCATGCCGTGGATGAATTGGGCGAGGGGGCGGGCAGAATACTCGCCTATCTCATTGCCGGTCATCACGCTGGGCTGCCGGACTGGAATGGTGATAATTCATGTCTATTCCAGCGATTAGAAGATGCGCGCAAGAAAAACCTTCTTAAGGAAGCCTTGGATCAACAACCACTCCAATCCATCCTGCGCGGACAGCGCCCCGATAGCCGCCCGAAGGGTGGTGCGATTGATCTGCATCTATGGCTGCGTATGTTGTTTTCCAGCTTGGTGGACGCAGACTTCATCGACACAGAGAACTATATGGACTCGGACAAAGCGAATACACGCGCTGCCTATCCGAACATCGATAATCTGCTCGCGCGTTTCACCTCCCACATGGAACGGCTCGCTGCTGACGCTGTTCCAACAGCCGTCAATCGAATCCGCGCGGATGTTCTGAACCAGTGCATCGAGCGCGCAGATGAAGAACGTGGCAATGGTCTGTATTCACTCACGGTACCCACTGGCGGCGGCAAGACCCTTTCATCGCTGGCTTTCGCCCTGCACCACGCGAAGAAATACAAGAAGAGGCGGGTGATCTACGCTATCCCGTACCTGTCCATCATCGAACAGACAGCAGACGTGTTCAGGAGCATCTTCGATGCAGATGTAGTCGAACATCACAGCAACCTCGACCCAGACAAGGAGTCTGCCCGCAGCCGGTTAGCATCGGAAAACTGGGACGCGCCGCTCATCGTCACCACCAACGTGCAGTTGTTCGAATCCCTGTTCGCGGCACGCACATCTCGCTGCCGCAAGCTGCACAACCTGGTGGACTCGGTGGTCATTCTGGACGAGGCACAACTCCTGCCGACCGAGTTTCTGGAGCCTTGTCTCGCTGCCATCCGCGCACTGAGCAAACACTACGGCGTCACCTTCGTGCTTTGCACCGCGACACAGCCAGCCTTCCATCCGCGTGAGATCAACGGCCGGCCCTTCGCGGGCTTGCCTGATGTACGCGAACTTATGCGGGATGGCTCCCACGTGCAAGACCCCAACGATCTTTACCAAGGATTGGATCGGGTCAAAGTACATTGGCCGGACACACGTGTCCCGACAACCTGGGACGAACTTGCCGAACGCATCACCCGCCACAATCAAACGCTTACCATCGTCAACCGTAAAACCCATGCACGGGAATTGGCGAAACGCTTACCAAACGCTCTCTATCTTTCTACCGACCTGTGCGGCGCGCATCGCGCCAAGCGGATCGAGGAAATCCGTATCCGGCTGGAAGCCAATCGAAAACGGGCAAAATCGGGGCAGCCAATCTGCGCGCTCCATGTAGTCAGCACCCAGCTCATCGAAGCCGGAGTGGATGTGGATTTCCCGGTTGTGTTCCGGGCACTGGCGGGGATAGATTCCATAGCCCAGGCAGCAGGTCGCTGTAACCGGGAAGGGCGGCTCGTGCTGGGAGAAGAAGAACTGAAAGGTGAGGTCCATGTCTTCGTGCCGCCCCAGCCAGCTCCGTCGGGGTTGCTGCTCAAGGGGGAGCAGGCCACCCGCGCACTGCTGGCGCTTGACCCTGACCCGACGCTGGCGCCAGACCTGTTCGAACGCTATTTCCGGCTGTGGTTTGCGGCGATCAACAGTATGGATAAGGAAGGCATCGCGGGTTTGCTCACCCCCGGAAACGGTCTGGAAATCAGCTTCCGCACCGCTGCCGAGAAATTCCAACTCATCCCTGACGATGGCGCACCGGTCATCGTGTGTTGGGGCGAAGCAGAAAAATGGCTGGCCACACTAAAAGCAAATAAACCCAACCGCTGGATCATGCGTAAGCTACAACGCTGCTGCGTCAACGTGCACCGGAATTGCCTCGACCGACTCATCGCACAGCACGACGTGGAAGAGGTTCTGCCCGGTCTCTACGCCCAAGCCAATGATTTGCTCTACGACGAGGCCTTTGGCTTTCTGGGGTGCGCAGACAATGTCGCACTGGACCCCAGCAAACTCATTGTTTCCAGGGAGAATGACGATGTCTAAAACCCTTTGCCTCAAAGTCTGGGGCGATTTCGCCTGCTTCACCCGACCGGAGATGAAGGTCGAACGCGTCTCCTATGACGTAATCACACCTTCCGCAGCCCGCGCCGTGTTCGAGGCCATTCTCTGGAAACCAGAGATACGCTGGGCGGTGACGAAGATTGAAGTTCTCAAGCCCATCAAGTGGATCTCGGTGCGCCGCAATGAGGTTGGCAAGGTAGCCTCGGCGGGCAACGGTCAAGGCGACCGGGGTCTCTACATTGAGGAACATCGCCAGCAACGCGCCGGCCTGTTTCTGCGCGACGTGGCCTATCGCCTTCATGCCCAGTTCGAAGTCGTGGACGGTTCCAAACATGTTCACCACTACCCGGAATTGCGGGGCCGCTTCCCGCCGGAGCCGGAGGAAAGCCAACCGGAACACCCGGCTAAATATCTCTCCATGTTCCAGCGCCGAGCCACAAAAGGCCAATGCTTCTGGCAACCTTATCTCGGTTGCCGGGAGTTCTCTGCCCATTTCGAACTGGTGGACGATGCCGCTGCTGCCGCGCTGGCCGAACCGCCCGTTCCGGATAGCCCCAGCCTGGGCTGGATGCTCCACGACATTGACTTCACTGATGCCATGAAGCCCGGCTTCTTTCGGGCGGAGATGAAGAGCGGTGTCATCGACCTTACAGGCGTGGAGGTGCGGCGATGATCCTTCAGGCACTTTACGAGTATTACCAACGCAAACCTGGGCTACCCCGTGAAGGGTGGATGGAAAAAGAAATCGACTTTGTCGCAGTTGTGGACGCACAGGGAAACTGTTCGGCACTGAATCCGATGATCGAGAGGGCCGGAAGGAACTGGGTTGGAAAAACGTATGAGGTTCCCGCTATCGGCCCCCAAGCGCTGAAGCACAGCATGGCTGGAAGTGACCCCAATCTGCTTTGGGACAATATCTCCTTTGCTCTGGGCTATGGCAAGAACGGCAAGCGTAAAGCGTGGCATTTCCGCATGGAGCTTCGCGATTGGTTTCGTGGCAAGACCGACGACCCGGCGATTTTGGGCCTGCGGCGGTTCCTCGTCCGAATTGCGCGCTACCCGATCCAGTTGGAGCAGTTACTGGACAAGCCCGATCTTCAGAAACCCGAAATCCGCAGAGCGTTGGATAACGGCGGAGCAGTCGCATTCCGGTTTTCCGAGGACTTAGAATCTTTGGTTTGTCATCGGCCCGCAGTCCGTAGCCTAGTCGGCCTCAAACGCGACCCCAAGGAACAAACTGGTACCTGCCTGATTAGCGGTGACTGCGAGGAAATTGCACGTTTGCACAATTCACTTGAAGGCATCACAGACAAACCCGGCTCCCCGGCGCGCAAGTATCTGGTTTCGTTTCAGGAAAACATGGGTCTTGATTCCTACGGCAAAGACAAAGGAAGCAACGCCCCCGTTGGAAAGCGAGCCGCCTTTTCCTACACCACATCACTCAATCACTTGCTGGCCTCGAAACAGCGTCTCCAGGTCGGCGATGCCTCCACCGTATTCTGGGCAGCGGCAGACAGCCGGATGGAGTCGTTGCTCGCACAGTTTTTCGATGAGCCACCACAGGACAATCCAGATCAGGGGACGAACGCCGTCAAAGAACTGTTTGAAGCGCCCTTGGCCGGGACCCCTGCGATTTACGATGATGGCTCCCGCTTCTACGTCTTGGGGCTTGCCCCCAACGCTGCCCGCATCGCCGTTCGTTTCTGGTACGTCGCTACCGTGGGTGAGCTGGCCGGCCACATCCGCCAACACTTTGAAGATTTGGAAATCGTCCGGCCTCAATATGTGGAACGCCCGTTCCTCTCTCTTAAGGCACTGCTTGCTTGTTTGGTTCAGCCCACCCGCGAACGGCCACATGGCGACATCGACAAGTTGCCACCTAAGCTGGCGGGCGATTTCATGAAGGCTATTCTGGATGGTGCGCCCTATCCGCAGACGCTGTTGCAGGCTGCGCTACGCCGCGTCCATGCCGAACAGGCGAAGAAAGATGAAAAAGGCCGGCAGAAAGAGCATGTCACCTACGCCCGTGCCGCGCTTATCAAGGCGTGGCTCAACCGCTTAACCCGCAATGCCAACCCAGATAAGGAAAGGGAGATCACCATGTCACTCGACGAGAGCAACATCAACAGCGGATACCGGCTGGGGCGTCTGTTCGCAGTGCTGGAAAAAGTACAGGGCGAAGCCAACTCCCACCTCAACACCACCATTCGGGACAGCTATTTCGGCTCCGCCTCCAGCACGCCGTCAGCGGTCTTTCCCACTCTCATGCGGCGCAATCAGCACCACATGACCAAGCTACGGAAGGAGAAACCGGGCCTCTACGTCACACGGGACAAACTGATCCAGACTATCTGCAACGATGGTATTGACGGCGCGTTGGGCTTCCGCCCAATCCTGTCCTTGGCCGACCAAGGCCGGTTCGTCATTGGCTACTACCAACAGCGTCAAGACCTATTTACCAAATCCGAAACCGAAGGGAGCGAGCAATGAGCATCCAGAACCGTTATGACTTTGTCCTGCTATTTGACGTGAAGGACGGCAATCCGAATGGCGACCCGGATGCTGGCAATCTGCCGCGCCTGGATACCGAGACTGGGCAAGGCTTGATCACCGATGTGTCTATCAAGCGGAAGATCAGAAACTTTGTCGGCATTACCAAATGCAAGGACGGCACTTATGACGCCGGTTACGACATCTACGTCAAAGAGAAAGCGGTGTTGGGACGTGCCCACTTCGCCGCATTTGAAAAACTTGGTATCAGCTTGGGTCAAGACGCCACCGAACTGATTCCGGATGATTTAGCCAAACAGTTTGAAGCACTGATCCTGCCAGAAGGCATGGAAATCGACACCGACGAAGAGGGGCGCTCCATCCTCAAGTTGTCGGGCGCCACACTGGACAAGAAAGAAGCCCAGAAATGGCTGAAAGACACTAACCCCGCCAAGCTATTGAAAGACTTCATCAGCAAAGCGCTCAAGAATGTCACCGCGCGCAAGCCAAAACAGGAAGAGTCGGAGAAAGGGCGCGTCCAAATGTGCCAGGACTTCTACGACATCCGCACCTTCGGCGCTGTCCTGTCACTGAAGACGGCGCCGAACTGCGGTCAGGTGCGTGGCCCTGTGCAAATCACCTTTGCTCGTTCCATCGACCCCATTGTCACCTTGGAGCATTCCATCACCCGTTGCGCGGTGGCTACCGAGGCGGAAGCGGAAAAACAGGGTGGCGACAACCGCACCATGGGCCGCAAATTTACCGTGCCTTATGGTTTGTATCGCGCCCACGGCTTTATCTCGGCGCACTTGGCTGGCCAGACGAAATTTGATGATAACGACCTGAACCTGTTCTGGGAGGCACTAAAAAACATGTTTGAACACGACCATTCCGCCGCTCGGGGCGAAATGGCGACGCGCGGGCTTTACGTGTTCAAGCACGAAGGCAGCTTGGGCAATGCGCCCGCCCACAAGCTCTTTGATCTGATCCAACCCGAACTGAGGGACAGAACCAAGCCTCCGCGTGACTTCACCGACTATCAAGTCAAAGCTCCATCGGCGGGGCCATTGCCCGGATTTCCTGGAGTCGAATTGAACATCCTTTGCGCATAGGGGGGCTTCCCATGACTGAAATCCACTTCATCGTCGAACAAGCGCGGGATGGCGGTTATACCGCCCGCGCCGTCGGCGCCGACATCTTGACCGAAGCTGACGACTTGCC
Organism: uncultured bacterium; assembly: GCA_965232975.1. Lineage (GTDB taxonomy): Bacteria > Pseudomonadota > Gammaproteobacteria > Pseudomonadales > Porticoccaceae > CBDDRG01. The sequence continues at coordinate 1,383 of CBDDRG010000311.1, read as the reverse complement.
GATGTTATGGGAGCGCTTGCGAGACGCGGTGCAGTGCCACTTTGATAAAGCTGACAAACCAATACTGATCCACCTGGACGGGCTGACAGCGTGACGAGTACTACCAGATGGAAAAGGTTTTACCGCCGATTAACCCAATACCCCGGTCGGCGACTGTGATGGGCAATGGCAATAATGCGGGTTACATCGCCTTGCAGCCGGTAGATCAAGGAATAAGGAAAACTGTGAAGAGCCAATATCCGAGTGTTGCGGGCGCCGGTCTTACCCATCTCGGGGAACTGGCTCAGGCGGTCAAGCGCTTGATCGATCTCATCAGCAAAATCATCTGCCGCAATGAACGCGCCTTCCCCAATATACCAATCCACGGCAGCACTGGCGTCGGCTTGCGCCTCGTTGTTAAGCTTGACCCGCATTGGCTTTGGCTTCACTGATTTTTGCGCGGAGACGGGCCATCACTTCATCAGCGGGAATCCAACGAGTGTGCCCTGCATCCATGTCCGCCACGCGCCGGGCGATTTCCTCATTCCAGGCCTTGGCGATTTCTTCCGGCGTATCTTCGGGTTCACCATCCAGGCTGACGATCAGGCGGTGGATCAATTCGCCGCGTTCCTTGATGGGTAAAGCCAGGGCCAGGGTTTCGATCTGTTCAAGATTGGTCGCCATCGGGCACCTCCTGCATCGATTGGATTGTGTGGCCATCTTAGCAGCGCGAACATGACCGACACAGACCCCATTCCACTGTCCGCCCTGCAACACTGGTGCTACTGCCCGCGCCAGTGTGGGCTGATTCATCTGGAACAGGCCTTCGCGGACAACATCCACACCGCCCGTGGTCAGGCGGTACACCGATTGGTGGATACGCCGGGCTACGAGATGCAGGCGGGCGTAAAGGTGGAGCGTGCCCTGCCGCTGTGGTCCGACCGGCTTGGGCTTATTGGGAAGGCGGATCTGGTGGAGTTTCACTCCGATGGGCGCATCTTTCCGGTGGAGTTCAAACATGGTCGACGTCGGCAAAAAAACCACGACGATGTCCAACTCGCTGCCCAGGCGTTATGCCTGGAAGAAATGCTCGGTCGGCCTGTGACCCACGGCGCCATTTATCACGCCAGCAGCCGGCGGCGGCGCGAGGTCACCATCACGCCCGAACTGCGCCACTTGGTGATTCAAACAGCCGACGCCATCCGCGCCATGCTTGCCAGTGGCCGATTGCCGCCGCCGGTAAACGATGCCCGCTGCCGGGAGTGCTCGCTGAACGAAATTTGCGAACCGGCGGCGCTGGCGGCAAAGGGCGTGCAGGCAGCGCTCATCGCTGAACTGTTCCGTACCACGGACGTTTCTTAGAGGCCGCCGTGTACACCTTGCAAAACACTCTCTACGTGATGA
>CBDDRG010000310.1:0-4538 GCA_965232975.1 uncultured bacterium | reverse complement strand
TCTCCTTGATCAGCGGCGTATTGGTGATGCCGGGGCAGACCGCGTTGACGGTGATCCGGTTGCGCGCGTACTCCCGCGCCAGGGTTTTCGAGAATACGATCAGGCCGCCCTTGGTGCCGGAATAAATGGCCTCCAGCGCGGAGCCGATGCGCCCGGCGTCGGAGGCGATATTGATGATGCGTCCCGAGCCGTGGGCGATCATGCCCGGCAGGAAGGCGCGGCAGACGCGCACGGGGCCGGCGTAGTTGATGGCGATGACCTTCTCCTGAAAGGCCTCGTCGGTTTCCAGAAACGGCATCAGGTTGTCCCAGCCGGCGTTGTTGACCAGGATGCTGGGCGCGCCCAGCTCACTGTTCACCCTGGCGACCGCCGCAGTTACGGACGCGGCGCTGGTGACATCCATTGCGAACGCCTTGCCGCCAATCTCGGCGGCCATCGCCTGGGCTCCTTCGAGTGCAACGTCGGTCACCGCGACCCGGTGTCCGGCGGCTGCGAGTGTGCGGCAGATGGCGGCGCCAATGCCGCGCGCGCCGCCGGTGACCAGCGCTATTTGTGGTTTCGTCATGGGGGTTTTCCTCGGTTAGGTTAAAGACTGGTCAAGAGGCTAAGTGGACGCGATATTCTACGCAGATTGATTGTTGCCAGGGTCGGCATGCGTCGGACAATGCGCGGTCGCGCGGGCGATCGGAGAGCCGTAAATTCGGTGGCGGCGGGAGGCGAGGGGTGATCGATACTGCGGGTTGGTTGATCGACGCGGATCGCGTCCAGTCTCCGAACCGGGGCGTCCGCCCGGTCGGTAGCGCCATCTCCCTGATCATCATTCACAACATCAGCCTGCCGCCGGGTCGCTTCGGTGGGCCTTACATCAAACAGCTGTTTGCCAACAGCCTCGATCCCTCGGCTTGTCCGGAGTTCGCCGCGCTCGCCAACTTGCAGGTATCCGCTCACTTGTTGATTGACAGAGCGGGGGTGGTTACCCAGTTTGTGTCTTTTGCCGAGCGCGCCTGGCACGCTGGAGAGTCCTGTTTCGAGGAGAGCGCCAACTGCAACGACTATGCGATCGGCATCGAACTGGAGGGCACTGATACCACGCCGTATACGCGCAGTCAGTACGCTGTGCTGGCGCGTGTCGTCCGTGAGTTGATGGAGAAGTATCCGCAGATCACCAGGGCGCGCGTGGTCGGGCACGCCGATGTCGCCCCTGGCCGCAAGTCGGATCCGGGTCCGGCGTTCGACTGGCCCCATTTTTTTTCGCTGATCGAACGGGAGAATGAAGCATGAACTTTCTGGTTGCTCTGGTGGCGTTGCTACTTTATCAATGGCGCGGTGCGGTGCCCTGGGTGCAGCGCGACGCCTGGTACAGCGCTTGGTCGCGAGCGGTCTCGGGCGGGGCCGGGACGGTGGCGAAGGGACGTCTGCGCCTGCTGCTCGGGCAGGGTTTGCCGGTGCTCGCCGTGCTCCTGTTGTTGCAGCTGGCAGGCGGCTACTGGGCTGGGTTGCCTGCGTTTTTGATTAGCCTGGGGGTATTGCTGTATGGGCTGGGGCGCGGGGATCTCAAGCAGCAGATGGCGATGTTGGCGGCCGATCTCGAGCGCGGTGATTTGCAGGGTGCTTCCCATGTCGCCTCCACCTTCAATCCCGGCCAGCACGAGGATTACGCTGACAGCGAAGCGGCGTTTCGCCGGGAGATCGCGCAGAAATGTTGCTACCGCTTCCTGGAGCACCACTTTGCCGTTATTTTCTGGTTTGCGGTTGCGGGCGCTCCGGGCGCGCTGTGGTATCGCCTCGCCGTCATCGACAGTGAGTCTACCTCGATTGGGGACGCCCGGGGCGACAGTGCCCGCGCCTGGTTGCGAGTGCTCGAATGGCTGCCAGTGCGACTGTTGGGACTGACGCTGCCGATCGGTGAAAAATTTCGCGACGGCTTTGCCCAGTGGCGCAAGCTGCTATTCGGTATCCGCAACCGCGGTGAGCTGTTGCTCGCCTATGTGGGGGTGGTGGAGCCGGACGCGGCGGCACTCGCGAACGTCGACGAGTTAACGCGGATAACAGCACTGTTCCGGCGCGCATTGACGATCTGGTTGGTCGTCGGCGCCCTGGTGGTGATTTTTGTTTGATGCCGCTGCGGTCGGCGTGACCGGAATCAACGTCTTGCAGCCGCTGTTGCCGCCGGTTCGGTATGCCCTGGCGATGAGTGCGCTGGTAGAATCCGGAGCGCGCTCAAACGCTGGCGTGTGCGCCGCCATTTTATTAGCCGACACCGCGCACAATGTAGGGCGGTGCGCGCCACTGGAGTTGAATACCCTATATAACCAGACACCACGGATACAGGAGAATTGATAATGAGCGAGAGACTTGCAGGCAAGATTGCCCTTATTACGGGTGGGGCATCCGGCATCGGTGCGGCCCACGCCCGTGTGTTCGCCGCCAACGGTGCCAAGGTAGTGGTGTGCGACATTCAGGATGCAATGGGTAAGGAGGTCGTCAGCGGTATCAATGCCAGCGGCGGGACGGCGATCTATAAGCATCTGGATGTCACCGACGGCGACAGTTGGGCGAAGGCCGTCAAGGCGACGAAAAAGGAGTTTGGCGGGCTCACGACCCTGATCAACAACGCCGGCATCGCCAATCTGAAGGGCGTCGAAGAAGAGGATCTCGAAGGCTTTAATCGCGTGGTCGCGGTGTGCCAGACCGGGGTGTGGCTCGGCATGAAAGCCGCCATGCCGCTGCTGAAAAAAGCCGAGGGCGCGGCTATCGTCAACATCTCATCGCTGTACGGCATCATAGGTACGCCCAGCATGATCTCGTATCACGGCGCTAAAGGCGCGGTGCGCATCATGACCAAATCCGCGGCGCTGGAATACGCCAAGCAGGGCGTGCGCGTGAATTCGGTACATCCGGGGATCATCGACACCCCGCTGGCGCGCACGATACCCCAGGAGTACTTGGACAATCTGTTGGTGATCACGCCCATGGGGCGAGTCGGCCGGCCGGAAGATATCGCTTATGCGTCACTCTACCTGAGCTCTGACGAAGCGGCGTTCGTAACTGGCACCGAGCTGGTCGTTGACGGCGGTTGGGGGGCGCAATAACGCCACCTGCGCCGCGGGTTTGGCGTTCCACTCAGCAACCTGGCATTTATAATGGTTCAGCCAGGTTGCTGGGAACCGAACAACGGGGCGATCAGATTGCCAGCGACAGCCCGCCGTCGACAACGATGATTGAACCGGTGATGAAATCGGATGCGGAGCTCGCCAGCAGCACCGCGATGCCCTCGAAATCGGCGGGCACGCCAAAACGGCCCACCGAGGATTTCTTGATTGCATAGTCGATGATTTTGCCGCGCTTGTTGGGGCCGGTGCAGGGCATCATCTCGGAATCGACCAGGCCGGGCAGGACGACGTTGACCTGGATATTCTCGTCGCCCCAGGCGCGTGCCATGCTTTGGGTCATGTGATCCATGCCGCCTTTGGCCGCTGCGTAGTGCACCAGTTTGGGGTGCGCCAGTTTGGTGATGACCGAGCTGATGTTGATGATCTTGCCGCCGCCCGCCTTGACGAAGTGAGGGTAGCAGGCCTTGCTGCACAGGAATACGGACGTCAGATCAATGGCGATGAACTCGTTCCATTGTTCCAGCGTCATTTCCTCAGGTCGTATGCCCCAACTGATGGCAGCGTTGTTGACCAGGATGTCGACCCGACCGAAATGATCGGCGGTTTCTTTGACCATGCGGTTGACATCGTCCTCCTTGGACACGTCTGCCTGCACCGCCAGCACCTTGGCGCCCGCTTCTTTTAGCTCTTTGGTTGCCACTTCGAGCTTTTCCATATTGCGGCCGACGACGGCCACCGCCGCGCCCGCGCGTGCCAAGCCCTTGGCGATCCCGAGGCCGAGGCCGCCGTTGCCGCCGGTGATGATGGCTACTTTCCCCGTTAAATCAAATATCTTCACGTTCCACATCTCCTGGCTTTTTGGTGTTGGGTACTGCCCCGTGCCGCCCTGGGTGGACGCCCGTTGACCACGGTAGGCAGCGAATGTTGTTCGGGATTAGGTGAATGAATACCAAGGCGTCGACCCGCGCTTGGGGCCGCGGCTCCCGACCGCCTCGAGTTGGGATCACTCCGTTCAAGCGAGCGCATGTTCGCATCAATTCGGGCAAAAGAAAACGAAATAATACCTATGGGTAACAACTCATTTATAGTTGGTAACTAGGAGCCTGTCGGACTTGAGCGTCCTTAGCGAGGAAAAGTCTGATTCGAGGCAGCTTTTGCACAAATTTGCGGCGAATAGCCGGGATGATTCAACGACAATTTGCGCGAAATATGACCAAAGTCGGCTTTTCTGCAGCAGGACAGTCTCAAGTCCGACAGGCTCCTTGGATGGCGCCGCCGCCCGCCGTCGTCCGTGCCCTTGCTTTGGCGCTGGCCGGTTGCGAAGATGCCCGCCGGCAGCGGCCCCGGTGTTGCAGTAGACCTCGCGCGTTGACGAATGCTTATGGATACCCGGCTGTCCCTGACCATCGTTGTTCCGGCGCTCGA
>CBDDRG010000309.1:0-6629 GCA_965232975.1 uncultured bacterium | reverse complement strand
GACGGCGTCTCGCTGTTCACTTGGCGGTTCCGCGATACCACCGGCTCCGGTCCGGGCGCGCTGAGCTCGGGCCTGGTGGTGCGCGAGGGCGACACGGTCAATGTTACCGTGACCAATAATCTTGATCGTGCCATCAACTTCGTTGTTCCCGGCGTACTGGGCAATACCGCTTCCGTCAATCCCGGCGCTTCCCGCACCTACAGCTTCGCTGCACCAACGGCAGGCAGTTACTTCTATACCGACGGGGTGAATGGCGAGATCGGCCGTGCCATGGGGCTGGCCGGTCCGCTGGTGGTCATGCCCGCAGATGGCAGCAACCGCCTGTATAGCGGTGGTCCCGCTTTCGACCGCCAGTACACACTGGTGCTCAGCGAGTTTGATGACCGGTTGAATGCAGCGGTAGCCGCGGGTGGCAGTTACAACATGGCGAACTACGAACCCAACTACTTCTTCGTCAACGGGCTCAGCTTCCCCGACACCAAGAACGACGGCGACACCCTGGTGGCGATGAATGTTGGAGATGATGTGGCTATTCGCTTCATCAATGCCGGCTGCATCACCAATCCGCAACACTTCCACGGCTATCACGTGCGGGTCGCCACCCGCAACCGCGCGCCGGTCACCGATGTGATCGACAAGGATACGGTGCTGGTCAACCTGGGCGAATGCGTGGACGTCATCCTGCCGGTCAACCAGGCCGGAGCCTTCCCGCTGCATACCCACTTCGTGCCGGGCGTGACCGCAAACGGTGTCTATGTCAACCCCTATGGCGGCGCGCTGATCATCATGAGCGCGGCCTGATCGATAACAGGATATGAGGAGAGAGAACCATGTTTAACGTACTTAAAGACAGCCTCATGATGCGCGGTGGCGGCGGCGGTGGCGGCGGTGGCGGCGGTGGCGGTACCACGCCTCCCGCCGGCGGCCGCACCTTCAGCTACCTGGGCTCGCCAGCCAGCGTCGGTGTCAACATGAACGGCAGCCAGATCATGGCCAACGGCGCTTCCCTCCGCACCTGGTACTTCGGCGGCGGCTTCAACGGCGACCGTAGCGTGCCCAGCCCAGTGATCGAGTGCATCGAAGGGCAGACCGCGCAGGTCACCCTGTCGTCCATGATGCCGCACAGCATTCACCTGCACGGCCTGGACGTGAACCAGGCCAACGATGGCGTGCCCAGCACCTCGGGCTATGTCGGCGGCGGCATGGGCGGCGGCGGTTTCGGCCGGGTGTCGGGCTACACCAGCCTGGGCTCGTCGTATACCTACAGCTTCACCGCGCCGCATGCCGGCACCTACATGTACCACTGCCACGTGGACACGGTGCTGCACTTCGAGATGGGCATGTACGGCACGGTGATCGTGCGCCCGGCGGACGGCTCCACCAACCGCGCCTGGACCGGCGGCCCGACCTTCGACAAGGAGTACATCTGGCACCTGCACACCTTCGACAGCGGCTGGCACGGCAGCATGGTCAGCGGTTCGAATACCGTGCGGCACCGGCCGGATTATTTCATGATCAACGGCCGCGATGGTGCCAACACGCTCACCGACGCCACCACCGCAGTCTCGGCCGGTGCCGGCCAGAAGGTGTTGATCCGGGCCACCAACGTCGGCTACCAGCCGGCACTGGTGCGGCTGGGGGGGCTCGTCTTCGAGGTGATCGCCTCGGATGGCCGGCCTTTGCCCGCGCCGATCAGCACCACCGAATGGCTGGCGGCGCCCGGTGAGCGTTATGACCTGCTGGTCACCCTGCCCGCCAGCGGTCAGCGCACGGCCACGGTGGACTACTACGACATCCGCCGCGGCGGGGTGCTGGGGTCGGCGTCCACCACCATAACTGTCGCGTAGCCAAGGATCCGGGGTGAAATCCCCATCACCCCTGGATTTCAGGATTCACCGTGTCTTGTCGCCAGGAATGGCGCGGTGAATCCTGTTTTTTCGCGGAATTACCATACCGCTATACGAGGGAGGGATAGAAAATGATAATCAACCAACCGCACTGGCTGGCGGTCATGGCCCTGCTGGCCTTGGCCCGGAGCGCCGGCGCGATGGATATCACCTGGGGCGGTTATCTCAACGCCACGGGCGCGGTGAGCGATTCGGCCACGCCGTATCTCAGTGCCGAGATCGACGACCGGGGCAGTTTCGGCGACACCGGTTTCGGCATCAATCTGGGCATGGACCTGGGCGGGGACCTGCAGCTGGCCGCGCAACTGGCCACCCATCCCGGGCATGACAACGTCGAGCTGGACTGGGCATTCGCCAGTTACCGCCTGAGCGAATCACTGGGCCTGTCGGTGGGCCAGCTGAAATACCCGGGTAATCTGGTCTCCGAATATGTGGACGTGGGCTATCTCTATCCCTGGATCCGTCCGCCCCAGGAGATCTACAGCCATACCGAGGTCAGCGCCGCCATGACGCTGGAGGCGTTCCGCGGCGCGCGCCTGCTGTACAGCGGCTTCGCGGGGGAGATGGAGTACGACCTGCAGTTCTATGCCGGCGCCGCCGAGGAAGAGACCATGAACCACGACCAGCTGATCGGCATGGTGGCCACGGCCACGTTCGGCCCGACCCGGCTGCTGCTGGGGGCCAACCGCGCCAAAATGGAGATGCTTGCGAATCCGATGGCGCCCATGAACGGCAAGGACATGACGGTGCTCTCCCTGGGCGCGACCTCGGAGTGGCGCAATCTCGTCGCCTATGCCGAGCTCGTGCGCAGCACGACGCAGGACGTGCCGATGCTGGATACCGACGGCGGCTACCTGACGCTGGGCTACAGCTTCGGCAAGACGCTGCCGCACCTCACCTACAGCTTCCTGGACCAGGACAGCGGTGCCGGGCAGACCGCCTGGACGCTGGGTGTGCGCCATGAGCTCACCACCGCCTCGGCGCTCAAGGTCGAGTGGCAGCGCACCCGGCCCGATGCGCCGAACGCGGCCGGGGTGGCGGCGGTGCCGATGCTGGACGGTCTGGCGGGGCTGTTCGCCGGCATTCCGGCGGAGGAGACGGTCGAAATGCTGAGCGTCTCCGTGGTTGTCTTTTTCTGAGCGGGATGGATTCTGAATGATCAAGTGGATGCGATTTGCGATGCTCGCCACGGCGATGGTGCTGGTGCCGGCCGGGGCGGTGCCCGCCCAGGACCCCCGGGGACTGGTGCTGGTGGCCGATGCCCAGTCGGACATCCGGCCCCTGACACCGCAGGAGGTGCGCAAGGCCTATCTGGGTATTGCCGTGGAAGTGAACGGGCGCGCGCTGGTGCCGCTGGTGAACCTGGCGGACGAGACCTTGTATGAGGTGTTCCTGCAGAAGGTGTTGTTCATGTCGGCGCCGGCCTACCAGCGCCAGCTCACACGCCGCTTCCTGCACGCGCAGGGGAGCCGCCCGGCGGTGTACCGGGACCGCGCCGAGCTGTTGAGCGCGTTGGCCGCGAATCCCGCTGCCGTCACCTATGTCATGTGGCGGGACGAGGCGGAGCGTCAGGATAATCTCAAGGTGGTCACGGTACTGTGGGACGGAAAATCCTGAGCACCGCCTGGCGCCGCGCCGGCGCCCGGATCTTCACCGCCATCCTGGCCGTCAATCTGCCGCTGATGGCCCTGGCCTATGCTGTCGTCACCTTCATGATCGCGGAGAACATGACGGCGGCGTTCGAGAACACGATCCGTTCCCACGCCCGGCTGGTCGGCGTTGCGCTCGAACGGCAGCCGGACCGCGCGGCGATCCAGGCCCTGCTGGAAGACCTGACCCTGAGCGGGGAGGTCGTCTACGCCGCCTATGCCGGAGACGGTACCGTCATCGAATCCCGCGACATAAAGCCGGCGGGCTATGCGTTCCGGGAAAACTTCCGCTACGGGGAACAGGATGACGGGATCTATGGCATCAGCGTCCCCCTCCCGGACGGCCCCGCCCGGCAAGGGGCGCGGCTGCGCCTGGGCTACGATGAAACGCCGATCCGCGAGAAGATCGTCGAGATCTATCGCTGGGGTCTGTACGCGGGCGGGATCTACATCGCCATCCTCATCCCGGTGTCGCTGCTCGTCACCGCGCTGCTGACTGCGCCGCTGCGCCGCCTGGGCCAGGCCGCGCGCCGGGTCGCCGAGGGGGCCATGGGGCAGCCGCTGGCGGTGCGCTTCGATGTCCACGAACTGGACGCACTCGGCGCTGACCTGGAATACATGCGCGCACAGCTCCAGCAGCGCGGGGCGGAGATCGCCGAACGCGAGATCCGCCACCGGACCGTGCTGGAGAATACCGCGGAAGGCATCCTGACCCTGGACCGGCGTGGCTATATCGAGAGCATCAATGCGGCGGCCCTGGCGCTGTTCGGCTGCCGCGCCGAGGCGGTGCTGGGCACGCCCTTCACCCGCTTTCTGGCCGCGGCGGACGCCGGGCGCTGCGTCGATCCGGACGGCCGGCCCGTCACCGGCGCCGGGCAGTCGTTCACCGGTATGCGCGCCAACGGCGACACCCTGCCGATTCTGCTGTCGGTCCAGGCCTTCCGGGTCGGTGGCGAGGAGCTGTATTCCGTCGTGGTGCAGGACATCAGTGAACGGGTGATGTTCGAGGAAAAACTGGCCCGCCTCGCCTATTACGACCCGCTCACCGGCCTGCCCAACCGGCGCCTGTTCCATGACCGCCTGGCGCAGGCGCTGATCCGCGCCGAGCGCCACGAGAAACTGGTGGCGATCCTGTTCCTGGACCTGGACCGTTTCAAGAGCGTCAACGACACCCTGGGACACCTGTTTGGCGACCTGCTGATCCAGGCCGCCGCCAGTAGGCTGCTGGAGGTGGTGCGCCAGGACGACACCGTCGCCCGCCTGGGCGGCGACGAATTCACCATCATCCTGACCGATATCGACCATGTGGACGTCGCCGCCCGGGTCGCGCAGAAGCTCGTCGAGCGGTTTGCCGCGCCCTTCCAGCTCGGGGAACACGAGGTCTTCATCTCCACCAGCATCGGCATCACCTTCTATCCGTTCGACGACAGCGACATCGAGAATCTGATCAAGAACGCGGATACCGCCATGTACCAGGCGAAGGCCAATGGCCGCAATACCTGGGAGTTCTACAGCGCACGGGTGCACGCCGAGGCGGCGCAGCAGCACAAACTGGAGACCGCCTTGCGCAAGGCGCTGCAGCACGGGGCGCTGGAGGTGAACTACCAGCCCCAGGTACTGGTGCAGTATCAGCCCCAGGTGGATCGTTTCAGCGGGGCGGTGGTGGGCGCGGAGGCCCTGCTGCGCTGGCGGCATCCGGAGCTCGGGCTGATCTATCCCGACCGTTTCATCCCGCTGGCCGAGGAAACCGGCCTCATCATCCCCATCGGCGAGTGGGTGTTGCGCGCCGCCTGCCTGCAGCATATGGCCTGGAAGGCGGCCGGCCTGCCGTTGCTGCGCGTGTCCGTGAACCTGTCCGCGCGCCAGCTTCAGCATCCGGATATCGTCCAGCAGCTGTCGCGGGTGGTGGAAGAGACCGGGATCGACCCCGCCTGGCTGGAACTGGAGCTCACGGAACGCATGATCCTCCATAATGTCGACGAGGTGGCGGCCCGCCTGCGGGAGTTCAAGGCCATGGGTATCCTGATCTCCATCGATGACTTCGGCACCGGCCATTCCTCGCTGACCAATATCCAGATGCTGCCCATCGACGAGGTCAAGATCGACAAGTCATTCATCCATAATGTCACCCAGGACGGCCAGAGCGCGGCCATCGCCGAGGCCATCATCGACATGGCGCACAAGCTCGGGCTGCGAGTGGTGGCCGAAGGCGTGGAACTGGAGGAGCAGGTGATCTACCTGCACGACCGCAACTGCGACCTGCTGCAGGGCTACTACTTCAGCCGCCCGGTGCCAGCGGCAGAGTTCGAGACGCTGCTTAGTGTCGACATCGATGCCCGCAACCCCTTGCTGCCGGCATGGCAGGTCAAATGACGGAGTCCGCGCGATCCATGGCCAGACAGGGTATTCCGTGGCTGCTGTACCTGCTCGTCCTCGCCATGGTCGGCGCGGTATTGGCGTGGAACACCGAGGTTCGCTACCGCGAGTTCAGCGCCTACCAGCAGCGGCTCATGAAAAGCGCGGTGAACGGCACCGCCGCGCAGCTGGAGATTTTCATCGGCGAGCTGCGGCGGTCCGTGCACCTGTTCGCGGACACGGAGCGCGAACGGCTGGCAGCGCTTGCGGCCAACCCGGACGACGAGCAGATCCTCGAACAACTAAATGCCGCCACGCGCCGGCACTTTCCGGAGGCCTTTGCCTTCACCGTCGCGGATCGCGGGGGCGCGCCGCTGCTGACCGATTTCGATGGACTGATCGGCGAGGTCTGCCTCAAGGACCTGCAGACCTTCGCGGCGGACCGGGCGCACAGCAAGGTCTATGTGCATCCCCATCCGACCACCTATCACTTCGATATCATGGTGGACCGGGAGGGCGACGGCCACCCGGCCGGCCTCTTTTTTGTGAGCTTCAGGACGGAGCTGCTGACCCGGCTGCTGGGGCACGGACAGCTGCCCGGCCATGAGCTCCTGCTGCTGAAGCAGGACATTCCCGGTCTGATCGAGCTGACCGCGGGCGGGGCGCGGATCGAACTGGGACGCGAGTTCAAACTGAGCCCCGAGGAAATCAGCAGGAT
>CBDDRG010000308.1:0-3151 GCA_965232975.1 uncultured bacterium | reverse complement strand
AAGAGGAAGCCCGACGCGGTTGCCGAGGCGCTGACAGCACTGACCAAGCCGTTCGGCGTGCTGAACGGCGCGCTGCAGGGCCGCACCTATCTGCTGGGCGAGACCTTCACGGTGGCCGACCTCAATCTGGCTTCAATCTGCAGCTGGGCCAAGCCGATCAAGTTCGATTTTACGCCCTTTCCCAATGTCGGCGGCTGGCTCGACCGCTGCCTGTCGCGCCCGGCCTACAAGGCGGCGCGCGGTTCGAAGTAGCGAACTACTCAGCTGGCGCCGGCTGCGGCACGGCGTTGCTCATCTGGGTACGCTCGCGGCCCGGCAGCAACAGCGCCACCAGGGTGATCGCGACGGCGACGCCTGCCAGGCTGAGAAACAGCAGCTCAAGGCTACCGGTCGTCTCACGCACCCAGGCGATCAGCATGATGGCGATCGGGCTGGCGCCCAACGCGACGACGAACTTCGCGCCAAATCCCAGCCCGTGGAAGCGGCTGGGCGTATAGCGTGCGATCAGGATGTTCTCGACCGGGCCCGACGCCGAGCTCAGCACCGCCGAGGCGATGGCGCCTGCCAGCGCCACGTAGCCATTGCCCATGGCCAGTGCCAGCATCGCCCCGACCTGCAGCGCCGAAGCTGTGACGTAGGTCGACTTCAGCGGATAGCGATCGATGATCGTGCGCCCCATGGCGTATTGGGCGATGCCCGAGACGATGTAGATCATCGACGTGGCGAGCCCGACCCACAGCACGGCCTGGGTCGCCACGCCCCACGATGCAAAGCCGGCACGCAGGCTGGCGATGTCGCCGGCCAGCCGCGTCTCGAACACCAGCGCGGCGCCGAACATCACGGCGGACCAGACGATGCCTTCGAGCGCCATGGTGACGGACAGTACGGAGAAGACACGCCAGAACTGGCTCCGGCCGGCCTGCGCGCCGGCTACTGCCGGCATCGGCCGGTCGCCGACCTTGCCTTGCCTGACCTGCCAGGAGAGCGCGGCGCCTACGACGAGGCAGACGATGCCGGGCACGATGAAAGCGGCGCGCCATGACGCCAGCGTGATCAGCACGCCCGGTACGATGCCGTAGAGCGCCAGTCCCGCGCTACCCCACAAGCCGTTCACGCCCATCGCATGACCCTGCTCGCGCGCGGTGCGGATGATCCAGCCAATGCCGGCCGAGTGATAGATGGCACCGAACACGCCCAGCCCGCAAAGCGCCAGCATGAGCGAGAGCGTGTCGCCCGTCGGCACCAGGCCGCAGGCGATCGATGACAGGCCGAGGCCGAAGAACATGATCACCATCATGAGCGGCGCGCCGAAACGGTCCGACGCCCAGCCCGCCGGCAGCGACATGACGCCGAGCAGGATGGCAGACGGCGCGTAGAGCTCGAGCAGGCGCTCGGGCGACAGCTGCCAGACAATGGCGAGCGTCAGCACGATCACTGCGTAGAAGGCGGTCATCATGTGCATCAGCGCATGGCCGATCGAGGAGAAGACCAGCACACGCTTGCCCACGGCCGCGAAGGGCAGCTGCGAAGGGCCTTTCATCATGGCGCCTGTATCGACCTCGGGCCGCCCCGGCGCAAGCCGGCTTGCGGCATCGCTGCCATTCGCGCTAAAGCCCCCTTGCCGCAGCGTCCGTCGCGGCACCGGTCGGGGCGTAGCGCAGCCTGGTAGCGCATCAGTCTGGGGGACTGGGGGTCGCAGGTTCAAATCCTGTCGCCCCGACCATTTTCTCCCCTCCTCAATCAACAATGTCGTCATGACCACGCGCCGTGCGCTGGCCTTCATCTTCTGCACGGTGACGCTGGATGTCCTGGCGCTGGGAATCATGATCCCGGTGCTGCCAACGATTGTCCTGGGCTTCATGCATGGCGACACAAGCAGGCGCGGCCGAAATGTTCGGCCTGTTCGCTACGGTTTGGGGGCTGATGCAGTTGCTCTGCTCGCCGCTCCTGGGGGCGCTATCGGACCGCTACGGGCGGCGGCCGGTGATCCTGATCTCCTGCCTCGCGCCTGCTGGTCGGCCCGGCCGTGACCTGGCTCGGCACCAGACGCACGTTGATCGCCGGACTGCTCTCAGGAACGGTCGGCATGACGATCTACGCCTTGGCGCCCACCGGACCTTGGTTCTTGCTGGGCGTACCGGTGATGGCACTGTGGGGCGTGGTCGGGCCCTCTCTCCAGGACATGGTGACCCGCCGCGTCAGCGCCTCGGAGCAGGGCCAGTTGCAGGGCGCAAACAACTCGTTGCGCAGTGTCGCCGGCATGATCGCACCCGGCGTCTTCACCCTGACCTTCGCCTACTCGATCGGCTGGCTCCCTGGTGCGCCCTTTTTGCTCGCAGCCGTGCTGCTCGTCGTGGCGGCCGGCGTGACCTGGATCGTCACGGCACCGTCGCGAGCCGCCGACCCAGCGTCGTGAGCTTGCAGACCAGCCAGTCAGGCTTCAGCGGATTGCTGAACCACGGCTCGGCCCAGCCACGGTCCAGGCAGCGACGCACGATGGCGGCGTCGATGGCTTGGCCGTCGAGATCGAACAGCGGCAGCTTGCCTCCCGGTTGCGCGAGGCCGCGACGCAAGTAGAGCAAGTCGAAAAGAGCCGGAAGATCGCCTTCCAACTCATTGTCATTCAACGCAAATACGGCGAATGAATGCGTCTCATGACGCGCGATTGTGCGATCAGCAAACACGGCGGCGTCCCCCTCTGACGATGCCGGTTAATGGTCCCTCGTCGAACAGGATACGCCCGTTCGATGAAAAACAAAGCTAAATCAGGTGGTTGCTGCCATTTCTTGGCGTTTCCACCCGATGTGGTAGTTGTTTGAAGCCAGCCTCCAATTCCTTGGACCATCGCCCCCCGGCGACAGTCTAGGCGTTGGCTAGTTGGTGGCTTTCAAGGTGCTGCGCAGCTGTGTCAGAGCGTGCTCGAGATCCTCGAGCACCGATTCGATCTCCCGGCGCTTGTGCAGGTCGAGCATGGCGGCGCGCGGCGTCGTGGTTGACGGCTGCGGACCCGTACGCGGCAGCGGCTGGCGCGTCGTACCTCCGGCCATCGACCGGGCGTGGGTCGAGCCGATACGCAGACTCCGCAGCGAGCCTGGCTCGGTGATATCCAGACGCTGCTTTTGCGGCAGGCGCTCGCTCCCCTCCTTCAGGA
>CBDDRG010000307.1:0-43447 GCA_965232975.1 uncultured bacterium | reverse complement strand
AACCAGTCCGGCCTGTCCCGCGGCCTGTTTGGACTCGACGAACTGGAGGCGATGCACGCCAAGCTGCAAACCCTGGTCGCGGCCGAGGGCGGCACCATTGATGGCATCTTCTACTGCCCGCACCTACCGGAGGATGGCTGCGGTTGCCGCAAGCCGGCGCCCGGTCTGCTCGATGCCATCGCGGCCGAACTAGGCGTTCCGGTGGCGGGCGCGCCGCTGATCGGCGACAGTCTGCGCGACCTCAAAGCCGGTGTTGCCAGAGGCTGCGTGCCGCTTTTGGTGCGCACCGGTAAGGGCCGCGACGCCGAGCTGGCACTCGCCGGGCAAACGGACGCGCCGCTGCGCAACGCCGCGGTATTCGACGATCTCGCGGCAGCCGCGGACTTCATTCTCACGCACTCGATTTTCGCGCCAGGAGGCTGAACCCGGTGGCAATCTGGTACGGTTTCCGCTCCCTTGTGTTCTATCTCGGCTATTGGCCCCTGGTGCTGGCGATCTCGACGCTGGGCCTGGTCGTCGGCTTCGCCATGCCCTATCGCCCGCTGCAAACGCTGCTCACCACAGCAAACGTGCTCATCATCTGGTGGCTGCGAATTACCTGCGGCGTCACTTGGCGGATCGAGGGCGCCGAGTATCTGCCAGCCACACCCTTCGTCGCCCTCAGTAAACATCAGTCGCCGTGGGAGACTTTTTACCTGCAGCGCGCGCTGCGCCCGGTGAGCACGCTGCTCAAGAAAGAATTGCTGAAGATTCCATTCTTCGGCTGGGGGCTGCGACTGACCCGCCCGATCGCGATTGACCGGGGCAATCCCCGTGAGGCGATCCGCCAGGTGATGATCCAGGGCAAACAGCGTCTGCGCGAAGGCAACAATGTGCTGATCTTCCCGGAGGGCACGCGTATCGACGTCGGTCAGGTTGGCAACTACGGCCGCAGTGGCGCTGCCCTGGCGGTCGCGGCGGAAGCTCCGCTGATGCTGATCGCCCACAACGCCGGCACCTGTTGGCCAGCGCGCAAGTTCATCAAGTACCCGGGCACGGTGCGCGTGGTCATTCACCCACCCATCGCGACCACCGGCGCCGACAGCAAGCAGCTTACCGAAGACGCCAAGAACTGGATTGAAGCCACGTTGCGCGCATTCTGAGCGCGGGGCCGGGTCTGGGGGTGCCGATAATTCCATCAAACGGCAATAAGTCAGGTTGTTCCGGCGCAAGTAAGCGCACACATTCGCCGCAGCGGGATTGGATGCGATGAGCGCAGGTGATCGAGCGACGGTCTGCGCGGTGCCAGCGCGAACATGCCGCCCGCGCCGGCTCGCCAGTCACCGCCGGCAGGTAAACTTCTGGCCGGCTCGGTCAGACATCCAGATTGGCGACAGCGAGGGCGTTGGTCTCGATAAAGGCCCGGCGCGGTTCGACCTGATCGCTCATCAGCGTGCTGAACATCAGATCTGCGGCGATGGCGTCCTCGACGGTGACCCGCAGCATGCGCCGGGTTTCCGGGTTCATCGTGGTATCCCAGAGCTGCGCCGGATTCATCTCGCCCAGCCCCTTGTAGCGCTGGATGGTGTGGCCGCGCCGCGACTCGGCCATCAGCCAGTCCAGCGCCTCCTTGAAACTGGACACCGCCGCACTACGCTCGCCCCGGCGGATCTGAGCGCCTGGCCCCAGCAGGCCGCGCAGCTGGCTACCGAGTTCGACGATGGCGCGGTATTCGCCGGAGGCAAAGAAATCCTGGTTGAACGCATACACGCTCGGTACCCCGTGGGCAGTGATTTCGACCCGGGGCAGATACAGGTGGCGCTCCGGATCCGCCCACACCGACACACTGTAGCGATGCGCCCCCGAAGCACCACCGGCGCCGATCAGGGCGCCCAGCTCCGCACACCAGGCTGCGACCGCCGGACGATCCGCGAGTTGGCCGGCGTCGAGACCCCGGACCTGAATCATCGCCGTGGTGACCTCGGTGGGATAGGCGCGCGCCATGCGCTCGATGGTCGCCATGACCTCCTGATATTGGCGCACCAGCTTTTCCAGCTGCGCACCATTGATGCCGGGGGTGTCGGCAGCCAAGTGCAGGCTGGCGCCGTCGATGGCCGACTGGGTCAGGTATTCGGTGAGTGCGGCATCGTCCTTCAGATACCGCTCCTGCTTGCCCTTGCTGATCTTGTACAGCGGCGGCTGGGCAATGAAGATATGGCCGTTGTCCAGCAGGTCGCGCATCTGACGGAAAAAGAACGTCAACAGCAGCGTGCGAATATGGGAGCCGTCCACATCGGCGTCGGTCATGATGACGACGGTGTGATAGCGCAGCTTGGCAAGGTTGAACTCATCGGGCCCGATGCCACAGCCGAGCGCGGTGATCAGCGTGCCCACCTCGGCACTGGACAGCATCTTGTCGAAGCGGGCGCGCTCGACGTTGAGGATTTTACCCTTCAGCGGCAGGATCGCCTGGGTGCGCCGATCCCTACCCTGTTTGGCCGAGCCGCCGGCGGAGTCACCTTCGACCAGGTACAGCTCGGACAATGCCGCGTCCTTTTCCTGACAGTCCGCAAGCTTGCCGGGCAGGCCGGCGATATCGAGTGCACCCTTGCGGCGGGTCATCTCGCGCGCTTTGCGCGCGGCCTCCCGGGCGCGCGCGGCATCGACGATCTTGTTGACGATACTTTTCGCAACCTGCGGATTTTCAAGGAGAAAATCGTTGAAATAGCGGGCGACTTCCTGTTCGACGGCGACCTTGACCTCGGAGCTCACCAGTTTGTCCTTGGTCTGCGATGAGAATTTGGGATCGGGCACCTTGACCGAGATGATTCCGGTCAGACCTTCGCGCGTGTCCTCGCCCGTCATCGCGATCTTGGCTTTGCTGGCGTAACCCTCTTTCTCGATGTAGTTGTGCAGGGTTCGGGTGAGCGCGGCGCGATATCCCGCGAGGTGGGTGCCACCATCGCGCTGGGGGATATTGTTGGTGTAGCAGTAGATGTTCTCCTGGTAACCTTCATTCCATTGCATCGCCACTTCGACGCCGATGCCCTCGTCGCGCTGGCTGTTGAAATGAATCACCGGGTTGATGGCCGTCTTGTTCTGGTTCAGGTAGGTGACGAAGGCGCTCAAGCCGCCAACATATTCGTACACCTCCTCCTTGCCCAAGCGCTCGTCGGCGAGCTGAATCCGTACACCGGAGTTCAGAAAGGACAGCTCGCGGAGCCGGCGGGCGAGGATATCGAAGTGGAAATCGATGCTGGTGAAGGTCTGTGGTGACGGCCAGAAGCGCACTTCGGTGCCCTTTTCGGTGGTCTCGCCGATCATTTTCAGCGGTGCCTCGGGCACGCCGTGGCGATAGATCTGCTCATACACCTTGCCATCGCGGCGAATGGTCAGGCGCAGCTTTTCCGAGAGCGCGTTGACCACCGACACGCCCACACCGTGCAGGCCACCCGAAACCTTGTAGCTGTTGTTGTTGAATTTGCCGCCGGCGTGGAGCACGGTCATGATGACTTCGGCGGCCGATACGCCCTCCTCGTGCTGATCCACCGGGATCCCGCGCCCATTGTCGGCGACCGAAACGGATTCACCCGCGTAGATGACCACGCGGATGTCGGTGCAGTGCCCCGCCAAGGCTTCGTCGATGGCGTTATCGACGAGCTCAAACACCATGTGATGCAGCCCGGTACCATCATCGGTGTCGCCGATGTACATGCCTGGGCGCTTGCGCACAGCGTCGAGACCCTTCAAAACCGTGATGCTGGAGGAGTTGTAGGCCGTTTCTTCACTCATCGAATATCAGTCCTGCTTTGGGCGGTTTAAAAAGAGAAGGCTTTTTTCACCGTTAGCTGTTGCTGACAACACGGCGTATTGAATTCATTGAGAAATAACTGTTTGTCGGTTCCTCGTAATAACCACGTATTTCCAAATGGGAATCTGAAATTATTAGTAGAGACCAACACTTAACGATAAAGGAGCCAGGGCAAGGAGCCTGTCCGACTTGAGCGTCCGTAGCGAGGGAAAGTCCGATTTGAGGCAGATTTTGCGCAAATTTGCGGCGAATAATGGGATTATTCAACAAAAATTTGCGCAAAATATGACCAAATTCGGCTTTTCCGCAGTAGGACAGTCTCAAGTCCGACAGGCTCCTAGAGAACTTACCTTGCCGCGTTCCACGTGGAACAACTGGGTCGGCGTCTGGTTCGATCCGCCCGGCCCCTCCCACACCAGACGTGCACCAGCGCAAGCAGTATCAGTAACGAATACCTGCGTCCCCAAACTGGTTAGCAGCTTCGCCAGCTTTTTTAAGTGCAAGTGATCGAGCTCGGCACTCGGGTCGTCGAGCAAATATATGCACCGTTTTCCCGTCAATTGCTGAAACAGGACGCCCTGCGCAACGCTCATCGCAGCAATCAGCATCTTAACCTGGCCACGGGAAAGCACCTCTGACGCTGCGCTGACACCGCAGCGAATGACAAGATCGGCCCGATGGGGGCCATGCTGGGTCTGCCCAAGCAATTGATCTCGGGCCCGGTCGGCCTTAAGCACATCTTCGAGGTTCTTGCCCGCGTCCCAGCCGGGGCGGAAATCGAACGTAGGGCAGGGAACATCGGTCAGCTCATTGAGCACTCGCTCAATAATGGGGCTCGCGCGCCGCAGATATTCGAGGCGCAGATCGGTTACGCGGCCAGCGAGTCTGACCAGCTCAGCGTCCCAAGCATCCAGTTCGGCGTCGTCGATTCTACCACGGCGAAGAAGCAAATTTCGGTGGGTAAGACAGCGACGTAGCTGACGCGCATATTGCCGAAAGGCAGGTTCCACGTGGAACACACCCCAATCGACAAACCCACGACGGTATTGGGGCCCCCCGTCCAAAAGCTGAAAGCTGTCGCTGTTCAATAACAAAAGGGGCAGCGTCTCGGCCAGGGATGATGCGGTGTAAACCGGCTCGCCGTTAACTTTACAGAGAAACTGCCCGGCTTTATTGCGCAGCACCCCGATGGGCGTTTGATGCTGACCACCACCCGCGACGGCTCCATCCACCCCCTCTTCCGCCACCAGGCCAAACACTGTTGTGGTGTCCACGGCGTGATTAATCGCCGCCTTTAGCAGCCGGGTGCGAAACGACCGCCCCCGCCCTAGCAAATAGATAGCTTCCAGCAGACTTGTCTTGCCGCTGCCATTGGCGCCGCAAAACACATTGATGCCCGCGCATGGGGTGAGCCTCGCATCAACCAAATTGCGCAACCCTACGACTTCCAGTCGCGTCAGGTACATTAAGAGCGGACAGGATGGGCTGGATATCGGACTATCGCGTCCCCGGATCAGGCGGGGGTTTTAGAGGCGCATGGGCATAATGACGTAGGTCGAGCAATCGTCAATGGAATCCTCGACCAGCACGCTACTGTTGGCATCGGCCAGGGTAAACCGGACTTCCCGCCCTTTCAGCACGTTGAGGACATCAATGATGTATCCGACATTAAACCCGATTTCGAGCTGATCGCCCCGATAGTGGACGGCCACCTCCTCTTCCGCCTCCTCGTGCTCGGGATTATTCGCCACTATCCGCAGGTTTTCGTGCGTTAACATCAACCGCACACCCCGATATTTCTCATTGGATAAAATGGATGTGCGCCCAAAGGCCTGCCGTAGCTCCTCGCGACCGCCGACCATGAGACAATTGCCACCTTTAGGTAGCACGCGGTCGTAGTCCGGGTATACGCCATCCACCAACTTTGACGTGAACTGGAGATCGCCGGCGACTATGCGCAGGTGGTGGTTTCCGATAATGACCTGGACGTCCCCGTCACCGCTGAGCAAGCGCCCCAGTTCGACCACGCCTTTGCGCGGGACTATCGCCTGCACCAGCTCCGGCGCGGTAAAGGGTACCTCTACCGATCTCATCGCAAGGCGGTGGCCGTCGGTAGCGACCACGCGCAGCTTGCCGTCACGGGCCTCCCACAGCATTCCGTTCAGGTAGTAGCGAACGTCTTGATGAGCCATGGCGAAGGCCGTGCTATCGATCAGCTGCTTGATAACCGCCTGAGCGGTGGTGAATTCAAGCAGGCTAGGACTATTGTCAATACTCGGAAAATCGCTGGCGGGCAGAGTCGCCAGCGTGAAGCGGCCGCGCCCGCTGGTAATGAGTGCGACACCCTGGCCATCGACGGCGACTTCTAGCTGCGCGTCGTCAGGGAGAGAGCGGCAGATATCGAGCAGCTTGCGGGCCGGCAGCGTGGTGTCGCCATCCTGTCCCGCTTCCGCCAGCGTCACGCGCCCGACGATTTCTACTTCAAGATCGGTGCCCGTCATTTCCAGTTGCGCGCCGCGCAGCCCCACCCGCACATTGGCCAACACTGGCAGGGTCTGGCGACGCTCGACGACACCGGCCACCAATTGCAGCGGTTTCAACAGGGCATTGCGATCAATTCTGAACTTCATTTTTAGCTCTCCGGGGGCGAATCCAACCACCGATAGTTAGCGATCACTTACGGCGTATAGCTGTCAATTGGTTAACGCTCGTATCAGGATTTTCATATCCTCACTGATATCGCTGCTGCTGTCCCTGAGCTCCTTAACCTTGCGGCAGGCGTGCAGCACGGTGGTGTGATCGCGGCCGCCAAAGGCATCACCAATCTCGGGCAGACTGCGATTGGTGAGTTCTTTGGCGAGCGCCATGGCCACCTGGCGTGGACGCGCCACGGATCGACTGCGCCGCTTGGACACCATGTCGGACATCTTGATTTTGTAGTGCTCGGCGACTGTACGCTGAATGTTATCGATGGTGACCAGCCTGTCCTGCAGCGCCAACAAGTCCTTCAGCGATTCGCGGATCATGTCGATGTCGATTTGACGCCCGGTGAAGTGGGCGCTGGCAATAACCCTTTTCAAGGCGCCTTCGAGCTCGCGAACATTGGAGCGAATCCGCTGGCCGATGAAAAACGCCGCTTCATGACTGAGCTGCACATTTGCCTGCTGCGCCTTCCGAATCAATATCGCAACCCGGGTTTCCAGCTCCGGCGGCTCGACCGCCACCGTCAAACCCCAGCCAAAGCGGGAGCGCAGGCGCTCTTCAACGCCGTCGATCTCCTTCGGGTAGCGGTCACTGGTCAGGATCATCTGCTGACCGCCTTCGAGCAACGCATTGAAGGTGTGGAAAAACTCTTCTTGGGAGCGCTCCTTTTTGGCAAAAAACTGGATGTCGTCGATCAACAGCGCATCGACGGTGCGGTAAAAGCGCTTGAATTCATTGATGGCATTCAATTGCAGGGCCTTGACCATGTCGGCGACAAAGCGCTCGGAATGCAAATAAATGATCCTGGCATCCGGCTTGCGTGCACGCAGCGCATTGCCAACGGCGTGCATCAAGTGAGTTTTACCGAGGCCGACACCACCGTAGATAAATAATGGGTTATAGGATCCGCCCGGGTTTTGGGCGACCTGTCGGGCGGCCGCCAGCGCCATCTGATTGGATTTGCCCTCGACAAACAGATCAAACAGAAACGCTTTGTTGAGGCTGTCCTTGTAATTGATGCCCTCGTTGGCCAGCTCCGTTGGCGATGACTCGGCTGGCTCTCGCCGGGTGCTGCGCGTTTGCCCCTGGTCTGGAGCAAGGCCCTGCGTACTCGCGCCCCCGATTGGAGCGGTCGCGAGCGACGCCGGCGCGTTTGCCGCGATCTCGATGTGCGTGGTGCTGCCGGCAAGCTCAAGGCATAGCTCACGGATTCGGGCCAGGTATTTCTCGGTCACCCAATTCTGCACAAAGCGATTAGGCGCACACAGACGCAGGAGCCCATTGCTGAGGCTCTCAGCCTGTAGCGGCTGAATCCAGGTGCTGAATTGTTGCAGCGGCAACTCGCCCCGCAGTTGATCACAACAGCGCGCCCACAACCCCGAATGGTTGGTGTCCATTGGCGTTTCGGCGCCCGCGCTCCCGGCGTAGTAGCTGGCTGTGGTTGACGGGCGGTATTTTTCCATCGGCGCAGTTTAGAAGTAACGGCGTCGGTTATCCACATTTTTCGGGCTGCACAACCACTTCTACCGCCATTCTTTTACCTAATTGTTTCAATGGGTTATAAAGTAATGGCGCGCGCATTGGCGGAGCCTGACACGGCGGCCTGGCGTCGCCGTTGAGCACATCTGTGGATAACCTGTTTATACATTCTTGGTATCGTGCTGACGAGCTGTACGCAATCCGATCTTGCCCACAAGCTACTGCTCGCGACCCGGCAAAACATCGCCGCGCTATATCGATGACCACCTTCGTGAAGTCGGTTCTCGGTGACCCTGGCCATTATTTGCCGATACAAAAACTGGCAAAAATCGATCCCAGCAGATCGTCGGAGGAGTACTCCCCGGTTATTTCGCCCAAGGCTTGCTGCGCCCGACGCAAATCCTCGGCCACCAATTCCCCGGCCCCGAGCGCCACGGCACGCTGCCCGCTCGCGAGATGGCCTTTGGTTCGCTCCAGCGCGTCAAGATGCCGGCGGCGGGCGGTAAAGGTGCCCTCGCCCCTATAGCCCATGCAGGACTTCAGGTGTTGGCGCAACAGCTCCAGCCCGGCGCCGGTTTTGGCAGAGAGCGCAACCACCGGCCATCCACCGGGACACTGCTCCGCGTGGAGTCCCGAGGCATCGATCTTGTTGATGACGACCGTGACATCGCCGCGCGCGCGCAACTCCGGGAACTGCGTCGGCAGGTCGGAGAGGAGATCCGCAGCAGCCGCCCATAGCGTGCTGTCGACAACCAGCAGTATGCGATCGGCCTGGGCCATCTCGGCACGCGCGCGCCGCATGCCCTCTTGTTCGATGGGATCCGCGCTGTCGCGCAATCCGGCGGTATCGACAACGTGCACCGGCATGCCGTCCAGGTTGATGTGTGCCCGCAGCAGATCGCGCGTAGTGCCCGGAATCGCTGTGACAATGGCGCTGTCCTGTCCGGTCAACGCATTGAGCAGGCTGGATTTACCGGCATTGGGCGCGCCCGCGATCACCACCCGCATGCCGTCGCGCAGCAGCGCGCCCTGGTGGGTCGATTGCAGAATGTCGGCGAGGGTCTGCTGCAGCTCGTCCAGTCGCGCGGCGACCTGCCCGTCGGCGAGGAAATCGAGCTCCTCTTCCGGAAAGTCGATGGCCGCCTCGACATCGACCTGCAGGCGGATCAACGCCGCGCGGAAGTCGTGCATACGGCGGGAGAACTCGCCACTCAGTGCCCGCATGGCGCC
Organism: uncultured bacterium; assembly: GCA_965232975.1. GTDB lineage: Bacteria > Pseudomonadota > Gammaproteobacteria > Pseudomonadales > Porticoccaceae > CBDDRG01. The sequence continues at coordinate 34,245 of CBDDRG010000307.1, read as the reverse complement.
GCGCGCGGCCTCGATCGAACCAGCGCCGATCAGGTCGGCGACGGCCTCGGCCTGCGCCAGATCCAGCTTGCCATTCAAGAACGCCCGCTCCGAAAACTCGCCGGGGCGGGCCAGGCGCACACCCAATTGCAGCAGCCGCTGCAACAACGCATCCATTACCACCGGGCCGCCGTGGCCTTGCAGTTCTAGCACGTCTTCGCCGGTGTAGGAATGCGGGCGGGGAAAAAACAGCGCGATACCGCGGTCGATGGCCAACCCGGTGGCATCGCGAAACTCGCACAGCGTGGCGTGACGAGGCGCAAGCCGCACGCCCAACAGTCGTTGTCCCAGGGCTTGCAACTCCCGGCCGGACACCCGCACCACGCCGATGCCACCTCGTCCGGGCGGCGTCGCCAACGCAGCGATGGTGTCGACAGCGGTGGTCATCGCCAGGTTCCGGCGTTCAGCTCAGGGCGCGATTTTCCGCGTGATGGTCCACTGCTGGGCAATCGACAGCAAGCTGTTGACAGTCCAGTACAGCACCAGACCGGCCGGGAAAAACATGAAGAAAAAACTGAAGCCGATCGGCATGAATTTGAGCACTTTCGCCTGCAGCGGATCCGGCGGCGCCGGTTGCAAGGTTTGCAGCACGTACATGCAGGCGGCGTTGAGGATCGGCAGCACATACCAGGGATCCTGTACCGACAGATCCTGAATCCAGAAGAGCCAGGGCGCCTGGCGCAACTCGACACTCTCGTTAAGCACCCAGTACAGGGCAAGGAATACCGGCATCTGCACCAGCATCGGCAGACAGCCGCCCAGCGGGTTCACCTTTTCCTTCTTGTACAGCTCCATCATGCCCTGAGACAGCTTTTGCCGGTCGTCCCCGCATTCTTCCTTGAGCCGAGCCATTTCGGGCTGCAACTTGCGCATTCTCGCCATCGAGCGGTAGCTGGCTGCCGACAACGGGAACAACAGCAGCTTCACCGCCACGGTCAGCAGAATGATCGACCAGCCCCAGTTGCCAAACACTTGGTGCAGGAAATAAAGCCCAAAAAACAGTGGCTTGGCCATCCACCACAGCCAGCCATAGTCGACTGTCAGGTCGATATAGGGCGATATTTTCTCCAGCCGGTACTGATCCTTGGGGCCGACATAGAACGCGGTGCGGAATTCGCCCTTGGCGCCCGGCGCAATTTCTTGCGTCGGTCCCGAGAAGCGCAACAGATAGGTCTCCTGGCCGGTCTGCTTGAACACCTCGAAGTTGTTCTGTTGGGTTTGGTCCGGCACCCAGGCGCTGATGAAATAGTGCTGTACCATGGCCACCCAGCCCCCTTGCTTGGCCGTTTTTATGGTCTCGTCGGCCAGATTATCGAGGCTGATCTTGTGGTAATTCTTCTCCGTCGTGGTCAGCGCGGCGCCCAAAAACGGCTTCGGATTCAGGAAGTTGCCGGGGTTAGGGTCGTACCCGTCGCGTTTGATCTGGCCGTACATCCGCGCTTGCCAGCTTTGCGTGCTGCCGTTATCGATCAAATAATTGACATCGACCAGGTAATCGCCCCGGCGGAAGACAAACCGCTTGGTAATCGTGATGGACCCCTGATCCACGATCAGATCGACGACCACCTCGTCCTTGCCCTCGATCAGGCTATAGCTGCTGTTCGCGACTGTGTATACGGGACGACCCTGCTGGGTGTCCGTGCCGTCCTGCCCGACCAACCCGCTCTGCGCCACGTACAGGTGCGTGTCGGTGTGGTTCAGCAGTACCGTTGGTCGGTCCTTGGTCTGCAAGCTCACCGGGTATTGTGGCAACGCGACGCGGACGATATCGCCGCCCAGCGTATCGATGGTTACCCTGAGAACGTCGGTTTCCACCGTCACCAGCGCCACACCGGGCGCCACCGGCGGCGCCAGCGCGACGCTCGGCTCCGAATCGTTGGGCACGTCGGTCGCCGGTGCTGCCGGTGTATCTGCGGCGCTCCGGGGCCGCTCGGCGGGGATCACCGCCGCTGTTTCCTGCCCCCCCGCCACGGGTGGCCTGTGCGCCTCCTGGAAGTGCATCCAGCGCACAAACAGCACCCCGAACACCGCCAGCATGGCCGCCACCAGCAGGTTGCGCTGCCAATCTATCTGTTGCCAATTCATGGTTGCTTCAACCCGCTGGGCGATTTGAGAGAGGCGACTCCGGCACCGGATCATAGCCGCCGGGATGAAAGGGGTGGCAGCGAAGCACCCGGCGCACCGTCAGCCAGATGCCCGCCACGACACCGTGGCGGCGCAGCGCCTCGATCCCGTAGTGGGAACAGGACGGATGGAAACGGCAGTGCCGGCCAAGCCAGGGACTGATGCAGTACTGATAGCACCGGATCATCCCTACCAACAGTCTACGCATCACGGCGCCATGCCTCGTCCGGCTCGTTGCGCGAGCCGCTGCCAGCTTTGATTGATCTGCGTGGTTTGCTCTGCCGGCGGCAGCACATCCAATCCGGATCTGGCCAGAAACAACACGTCCAGCGCATCGAGACCACAAAGGCGCGTCCGAAACGTCTCTCTCGCCAGCCGTTTAACCCGGTTGCGCGCCACTGCGCGACGGATATTTTTCTTGCTCACCACCAGCCCCAGCCGGGCGTGACGGACGCCGTTTGGCCGCGCCAGCAGCAGCAGGTATTTACTCGAGATACGGTAGGGCGCGTCATCAAAGACCGCGTTGAATTGCGCGCTGGCCAGTAAGCGCCGATCGCGGCTGAACCCCTGCTCCGACATCAACTGGCCCCGCACATTGACCGTGCCGAGAGGTGTTGGCGTCAGGCAGACAGACGCTTGCGCCCCTTGGCGCGCCGCCGCTTGATGACCAGGCGACCGTTCTTGGTAGCCATGCGCGCGCGAAACCCGTGGGTGCGGGCACGCTTCAAAACGCTAGGCTGAAAGGTTCTTTTCATGGCTTGCTATCCGTTTTGTCCCGAGGCGAACCCCAAAATCGAGGGCCGGCCATTCTAATCAGAAAGCCCTCGCACGGCAACGGGCTCTGTAGGCCTGTAGGCCGCCCCAGATTTGATTGACTTGTTAGGTTGTGTATGTCAACTTTGGCGCCCGTCGCCCGCATTTTATTGGAAGTTCTGTGGCGTCGTGCTCCGAATGACGTCATTTCGCTTCCGTTGATTCCGTCGAGAGGGATTGCAATGAATATTCGTCCACTGATTGCATCTGTATTGCTGGCCGGGCTGTTGGGCCAGAACCTTGCTTTGGCTGCTGAATCCGATTCTTGGGGATTCAAGAAAAAAGCTGCACCAGCGCCGGTGGCAGCTAACACATCCAATGCGGGAGGCCAGGCCAACGGTGCAGTCGACCCCGGCGACGACGATCAGAAGTTTCCAGCCGGGTTGGTGATGGCGATCGCTGTTGCGCTGGCCGTTGCAACGGGCGGGGATGGCGACTCTACGCGTTCGACCACGCAGCATCCTTAGGTTTTCTGACTTAGGTTTTCTGAATGGGCAGGGTTCTGCTAGCCTGGTGTGAAGCGGCCCTGCTCCGCCTTTGACTCTGCGGCTATCGCATGACTCTATCGGCCCGGGCTCGCGGTCTTCTATGCCACCACCTCTGCGCGCGTCCTTGCGCCTCCGCGTTCTCCGCTCTCGGCCCAATCCGGCCAGCCTCCTCCAAAAATTAGCCATAGCGACCGCCTTGGTGCCGGCGCTGTCGGCGGGTTGTGTTCAGGCTGGTGGCGCAACTGTTACCGGCCAGTCCGGACTGCTCCACATGCCCGATGGTCGCATTCAACCGGACGGCGTCTTGCGGATGGGCGTTAGCTACGATGACCCCTATCAAGCCTATTGGAGCAGTCTCTCCGTTGTCGAATTCCTCGAAGTGTGGGGGCGCTACACCCGCATCATCGGCGCGCCGGGCTTTCGTACCGGTCCCGAAAGCGAGGATTTCGGTGACTTCAAAGATAAATCTGTAGGCTTCAAGCTGAGACTGCTACAGGAGTCTGGTGTGTTGCCGGCGCTGGCGTTTGGCGCCGAGGACTTTTTTGGCACCAAACTCTTCGAAAGCTACCACCTGACAGCCAGCAAAACCTTCGGCGATTTCGACTTTACGGCGGGTTTTGGCGCCCAGCGCATCGATGGTTTGTTCGGTGGCGTGCGCTATAGCCCCGCCTGGCTGCCCAACTGGGCGCTACTCATCGAGCGTGACAAGACCGATTATTCCCAAGATATTCGCTCAGAATTCACCGGTGTCGCGCGCCGGGGCGCTGGCACTAACTACGGCGTCGAGTACAGTCGCGGGCCCTTCACGCTTCAGGTAGGCCAACAGCACGACCAGTTGCTGGCCGATGGCTATGTCTCCTTTGATCTGAATCAAAAAGTCTTTAACCCCAAGATCAACGAGCCGCCCCCCTATGTAAAGGTTGCGCCCCGGCCGCCATCGCCTCCCGGGGAGTTGGGCGTCGAGCAGAAGCAAGCCATACTGGTGGAGCTGGTGCGCGACAACTTTCAGAACATCCGCCTCGATTACCAAAACCACAGCTTGCGTGCCAGTCTCACCAACAGTCGCATTTCCCGACCGAGCCGGGCGGTGGGTCGGGCGGCCCGCGTTCTGCTCGCGCTCGGCCCGGCAGACATGAAATCGATCGTCATCAGCTACACGGAGCTGGGGCTTCCGTTGGTGACTTACACTTTCTTTGATTTGCCGGCGCTGAGTCGGTTTGTGCAAGGAATGGTGCCGCGCAAGGCCATGATCAACCATTTTTCCATCCGCTATGCCAATCCGAAAGAGCCCAGGCAGCTTGCGGCCCTGGACGTCGAAGCCATGCTCGACGGCTTTGCCGAGCGATCGGGAAAGGGCGCGAGCTCGCCAAAAAGCTCGACCAGTGTGCTTGATGTGCTTGGCAGCAATCTGATGTCGTTCAACATCAGCGATACCAAGATGAACTCACTGGGCTTCAATACCTATCTGAGCACTTTTTTCAATGATCCCAGCGGCGCATTTCACTATGATTTTGGCATTAAGGGTAGCCTGCGCCGTCGGCTCACCGACGGCGGCCTGTTTCTCGAAAGCACAGTGACTGCGCAACTGCTTGAGGATGTCAGCGATGTGACACAGGAGTCCAACAGCCGTCTACCCCACGTCCGCAGTGATATTGCCAAATACAACCGCGGGTCGCCGGTCAAGCTGACCAAGTTATTGCTGAATCAGTTCTGGCAACCGGCTGAGCGCTGGTACGCGCGGGCGTCAGTCGGGTACTACGAAGAGATGTATGCCGGCGCCGGTGCCCAGGTTCTGTTTATTCCACGCGGATACGACTGGACGATCGATGTGGCGGTTGACGAGCTCCAGCAGCGCGACTTCGATGGCGGCTTGGCTTTTCGCGATTATCGAACCCTGACCGCGCTGATCTCCTTTAGTCAGCAGCTCCCCATGGATTTGACCGCGACGGTGCGTGCCGGCCGCTTTCTCGCCAAGGACACCGGGGCGCGCTTCGAAATCATGCGCACCTTTGACTCCGGTATCCAGTTTGGCATGTGGTACACCCGCACGGACGCCAAGGACACCACATCGCCGGGATCGCCCTCTGAACCCTATAACGATAAGGGTTTGTTCCTGAGCATACCGCTCGAAGTCCTGCTCACCAAGGACAGCCGCGCGACGCCAACACTGTCGCTGAGACCATGGACTCGCGACGGCGGGCAGATGGTCGACTCTCCCGCCGACCTGACAAAAATACTCAGCCGCCCGCTCAGGAACGTACACCACGGGGATGGTCTCGATTACTTCGGAGGCATAGACCATGAATGAGGATTCCTTCAACCAAGCGCGCCGAGCAAGGGCCGCGTGGCGCACGCCGATCGTGCTGGTGGGGTTGATGTTTGGGGCCGCCCTCGCCGCACCGGAAGAGTGCATCATTCGCGATCCGGAGTTGCAGGGCCACTATGAAGGCCCCTGCGTCAACGGTTACGCGGAGGGCTACGGCTCCGCGCGTGGCGCCGCTGCCCAGTACGTCGGCTCGTTCAAAGAGGGCTACAAAAACGGTCGGGGCGTCAAAACCTGGGCCAATGGCGATCGCTACGAGGGCGAGTTCATCAATGATCGCAAGGATGGCCAGGGGCTGTATGTCTGGGGCGCGGAGTCGGCATGGAGCGGCGACCGCTACCGGGGCGAATTCAAGGCCGACCAGCGCGAAGGTCAGGGCACCTACGAATTTGCCAACGGCGACCGCTACCAGGGTCGATGGAAAGCGGATGTCCAGGCCGACGGCAGAACGTCCATGCAAAGCCTGCGCGTGCAGGCGGAGCAGGCGTCGCTGGGGGCCATGAGCGAGTCCGGCACCATTGTCTGCCCGGCGCTCGCCGCCCCCGAAGTGCTGCGACGAGCGGTGATTCGCGGCAAGGTCATCGGCGTGAAGCGGACGCAGTTGGCCATCGAGCTGTTGGAGCGAGGCCCTGCCGGCGCGCAATTGCCCGCCAAATTCAGCGACTATGTGCTCAATTGGGAGCCGTGTCAGGCAACGTCGTCGCGCTGATCTGGGCTGCGCCCGGCATTCCAAGCGGCCCCGTCAATATCCGGTGGGCAAGCGCAGGAAGTGCCGACGATGATAGGTGTAACCGTGTTCCGGGGGTTAATCGCCCGCTCCACCACAGGCGGGATAGTCAGGGGTTGACCGCCTTGGTGGCTCGCGGGCGCCAGCCAGTTGCGAGTCTTTGGGCGGCGACGACCTGCTCGGGCGTCAAGGCCTTTCGCAACGCCTGAACGGCACTGCGCGCAGGTTCCAAGCCCTGGGCCGCAGCGCGTGCCAGCCAAGCGTACGCGTAGATGTCGCTGCGCGACACGCCCAAGCCATTGGCGTACAGCATGCCGAGGTTGTATTGCGCCTGGGGATCGCCCTGCTCCGCGGCCGCGGTAAACCACTTAGCGGCAGTAACGTCGTCGCGAGCAACACCCATTCCTTTCGCATACAGCACGCCGAGGCTGTATTGCGCCTGGGCGTGATCCTGGTTCGCCGCGAGGCCAAACCAGCGCAAGGCTTCGCTGTAGTTCTGGGCGGTACCGCGACCATTAGCATGCATCATTCCCAAACTGTACTGCGCCGACGCCGAGCCCTGCTCGGCCGCGCGGCGAAACCACTTGAGCGCCTCCGGGTCGCTGCGCGTCACGCCGCGGCCCTCGGCGTAAAGGATTCCCAAGCTATGCTGGGCGCGGCTGCTGCCCTGATCAGCGGCCTTTTGATACCACTGTGCCGCCAGACCATCGTTGCGGACGACACCTCGACCACTCGCGTAGATGGTGCCCAACGAATACTGGGCGAGGGCATCGCCCTGCTTTGCCGCCTCACCAAACAACTGGACGGCTTTGGCATCATCCTGGGCTACTCCGCGACCGGCGGTGTACATCATGGCCAGATTGGTTTGTGCCCAGGCATGGTCCTGGGCCGCCGCTTTGGCAAACCACTCGACCGCCTGGATATAGTCCTTGGTCAGACCCATGCCGTTCGCATACATCACCCCCAGATTGGTTTGCGCCCGGGCATCGCCTTGGTCAGCGGCTTTGCGAAACCATTTGGCGGCCTCCGCTTCATTCTGGGCGACCCCGCGACCGCGGTGGTACAGCCCCGCCAGGCGGTATTGTGCGCGCTTGTCACCCTGCTCGGCCGCTTTGCGGAACCATTTTGCCGCTTCGATATCGCTCTGAGGCACGTCGCCGCCCTTGGCGTAGAGGCTGCCGAGGTCGTATTGCGCCTGTACGTTGCCACGCAGCGCTTCGCTTTTGAGCGCGTCTGCCGAACCCGCCAGGAGAGGGATCGCGACCAGCATCAGCAGTGCCAGCAAAACCCGGACGGGTGCACTCCTTGTCATCGGACAATCCTCGCGGGAGCGGGCGCAGTTATGTGGATGCTGGCGCAGATGAGCGTGCCCGCTTGGCCGCGCATCGAGGGCGGCCATGTCAAAAGTGTTGCGCTGATGCCCGACCAAGTTACTGCTCCAACAGAGGCTCAGGACAAGGTTGGATCGAAGAGGCGCTCAGTATAAGGCAGCCACCGCGCGGGGCGGCTGGAGCGAGTCGGCGGAGGCCGTAAGACGCCAGGGTTAGCGCAGTTTGCCGTTGGGCGCCGCTGCGCAAGCAGCTTAAACGCCGCCGAGCCAGTCTACGCCCAGATACTCAGGCAACGGCAAATTTCAACGACCGGAATAGGGCGCAATAATCATGCGGTCGCCCAAAAACGAGCCCATCACCAGATTATCGCCGTGCTGAACGGCGACGGTGCCGGCGCCCATGGGCGGGCCCGCGTGTTTAAAGACCACTTTGTGCGCCATGGTGTCCGGGTCAATTTGCACGATTTCAAAGGGCAGCAGGCAAGTTTGATCCGGCTCGTCCACGCAGGACTTCAAGTCCAGCAGGGACATTTTTTGCGAGGCCACGAGCAATCGCCCCTTGGCGTCGATGGTCGTGTTGTCGGGTTTCGCAACGGCAATGGACGCCACCACCACACCCTTTTGGCGGTCGAGTTTGCGCACCTCATCCGCGCCATACAGATTCTGATAAATAAAGCGTCCGTCCGGCGATATCGCCAGGCCGTTGGGGAATGGCCCCTCGCTACCGCGCACCACAGTGACGTCCTGCCAGGGATGCCATTCGATAAGATACCCGGAGTCCATTCCCAACAGCGCCTTGAGGGCCCCGAAATGGAGTCCGAATAACTGCGGGCCGCGGGTGACATACATGTTGCTGGCGATAAAACCGCCATCGGGCAGCGCCACCAGGTCATTGAGAAACTCTTTGTGGGGCGCGCGCACGCAACCGCGCCAGACGGTCGATACACCGCTGTCATTGATGAAAACCTCGAAGAATTCCACCGATTCACGCCGCCCGTGATTCACCACCATGAGTTGCAGGCGATCATCGGCCCGCTTCAGCAGGCTTATGCCGTGAGGAGAAAAGAACTCGCGGGGGTTCGCCGTACAATCCAGATTACCCCATCGGGTATCGCCCAAATCACGGGTGGAATAGCCCTGGCCGAACAACCTGGTGACCGTTCCTCGATCCGGATCGAACAACACCAGGCTGCCGGGACTGCGCTCCTCCAGATTGCCCATCTGACTGACGATCATCTGGCCATTGGCCAGAACGACCGCATCTTCAGGGTTTTTAAACTTGCAATGGGGGGTGATGCCACCCGTGACGCCGCAGTCGGCGACCGCCGGCACATCGGCCGAACAGGCGATCATCAACATAGACCATAAAACCACCAACCCCGTTTTGAAGAGCCTCATCGCGCGTCACCTGATCAGGGGAAACACTGATTTATTCCGCCATCGCGCGGCGCCCAGCGCCGTGGCGATCCATGGGTTTTACTTTGTGGTGCTACATGGATTGCTTCCCGCCACGCTGTGCTCGCGGCTAAAGGCAACGCTCGCAATGACGAGAATTGAATAAATCAGCACTTCCTTAGTTATTATTTGATCCGTGTCGACCGGTGCGGAACCGTGTTTCGTCGCGCCAGCCAGGCCCCGAGTGGTCGTTGTTAGATGTTTTTTGCGGCAATGACGTTGCCGGCCTCGAGGTCGGCTATCTGTTGCTCCGTGTAGCCCAGGCGCTCGCGCAATATCTCGTGATTGTGCTGCCCAAGCGTGCCCGCACGCAGATCCGGGGTCTCCGGAAATGCCGAAAATCTCAGGGGCGTGCGGGGGATATGGATATCGCCGAAAATGGCATCGGAAACCGTCCTCACCATGCCTCTCTCCTGGGTGTGGGGCAGCGCCATGACCTCGGGAACGCTAAGGATGGGCGCGCAGGGCACCCGGTGTTTGCGCAGCAGCGCGATGGCTTCGTCAACGTCGTTGAGGGTTGCCAACCAGGCGTCGATGGCCGCATCCAACTCGTCCTTGTACTGGCCCATGGTGGCGAGGTCGCTAAACCGCGGGTCGTTGAGCAGATCCTCGCGCCCCATGGCGGTCGCCAGACCGCGCCACTGGTGGCTGACGCCAAGCAGGAACAAGTATCGATCTTTGCACCTGTAAATGCCGACGGGAGCCAGCATGCCGTGGCGGGGGCCGGAGCGCTTGAACACCATCTGACCACCCGTGGTGTCGTACATCTGCACGCCCAGCTCGTGATAGCTGAACAGCACTTCCATCAGCGAAATATCGATGTGCTGGCCGCTGCCGCCGCGCAGCCGGTGCAGCAGCGCCGAGACGATCGCGCCGTAGGCGTGGGCGCCGGTGGAGATATCGCCGAAGGCAAAATCGCCGAAGATGGGCGACCGCCCCGGTTCGCCAAGCAGGTCGATGATGCCGGCGTAGGACTGGCCGATCCAGTCGTAGCCGGGCAGGTTCGATAGCGGTCCGGTTTGGCCGAAACAGGAGATCGAGCACATCACCAGATTGGGATTGATTTGCTTGAGAGTCTCCCAATCCAGGCCGTGCTGCTTCATCACCCCGGGCGAAAAATTTTCCACCACGACATCGGCCTGCTTGATCAACTCCCGGCAAATACTCTGGCCTCTGGCGGCGGCGATATCGATCGCCATGGTTTTCTTGCCGACATTGTGTTGTATGAAATAGGCGCTGCGCCCCTGCCGGTGCATGGGCAACATGCGCGCCAATTCGCCGCCCAGAGGTTCGATCTTGATGACCTCCGCGCCATGCTCGGCGAGTATTTTGGTGCAATGGGGCCCCGCTACCACATGGGTAAAGTCAACCACCGTGAAGCCTTCGAGCATACGCTGCGTCATCGTCCCCTCCTGATCAAATAATTGTTTGGCCCACGACGGCAATTGCTCGTCGACCAATAGCGCCGGGTTGCACATCCCGCGCGACCATAGCGCAGTTCATTTGTAGTCGCCATATCAACGGCCATGCGCGCCAACTACTTTGCGACCCACGGGTTCACGAATTTACCGAACCCGCGGGCGGGGCGCCCCATCGCCGCAAACATCGGGCGCTTCGTTGGATGACTCGGCGGGGACTGGATCGACCATGGGCTGCTAAGGCGGGCACATTTAGTGCCTTATCGGTATAGTCGAGGACGTTCTGGAAATTGCGTCGGCATTGGCCGATCTTGGCGCCCATCGTTGCGCTGTTTTTGCTGAATCTGAGGAGGAGCCCCAGATGACTCCCGGAGAACTGCTCGCCGAGCCCGGCGACATCGAACTCAACGCCGGCCGTCCGACCCTGACCCTGGCGGTGGCCAACGGCGGCGACCGGCCGATCCAGGTCGGCTCTCACTACCATTTCGTCGAGGCCAATCCGGCGCTGCAGTTTGATCGGGCGGCCGCGCGCGGCATGCGCCTCGATATCGCCGCCGGTACCGCGGTGCGCTTCGAGCCGGGCCAGACCCGTGCCTTGGACCGCGGCTACCCGGTGCCGCTCGCCCAGACCATGGCGCTCACTGACTCAGCGCCATCTGTTGCGCGAAGTGTGGGGGCCAGCAGCGGCGGAACACAGCCACTATCTGCGCATCTATATGGCGCGCCTGCGCCACAAGCTGGAAACCGACCCCGCTCGTCCGCGCCTCCTGCTGACCGAAACCGGTATTGGCTATCGCTTTACGCCGACGTAAAACCCTCAACGGCGCGAGCGAGCATTTTTCTTGGCACGTACATTGCCATTCGTAAACGCAAAGCCAGGATGAGTTGACCACTGGATCACCGCGTAATAGACTTAGTTCTGTCAACTTAGTCTTTGAGGTCGCCATGACGACTGTGAATATCCATGAAGCCAAGACCCAGCTCTCCAGGCTGATCAATCTGGCCGTCAAGGGCGAAGCCTTCGTCATCGCCAAGGCCGGCAAGCCGCTGGTGCGGGTGGCGGCCCTGGATGCGCCTGCGGTAGCGCAGCGGCTTGGTTTTCTGGCTGGAGAGATCGAGGTGCCAGACGATTTCGATACCATGGGCGAGGCCGAGATTGCCGCGTTGTTTGGTGTCAGCGTGTGAAGCTATTGCTCGACACCCAGATTCTGTTGTGGGCGGCAGGGCAACCCGGCCGGCTATCAGTGGCGGCGCGCAAGCTGTTGAACGACCCGCGCAGCGAGCTGCTGTTCAGTGCCGCCAGTCTGTGGGAGATCGCCATCAAGAACACCCTGGGGCGGGCGGATTTTCGCGTCGAGCCGCGCCTGCTGCGCCGGGGCCTGCTCGACAACGGCTATGCCGAGCTCGCGATCTCGGGCCAGCACGCGGTGAGCATCGACAGTCTGCCGCCCCTGCACAAGGACCCGTTCGACCGCCTGCTGCTGGCCCAGGCTTTGTGCGAAGGTATCACCCTGGTCACGGGCGACGCGCAATTGGCGCGCTACCCCGGACCGGTGCGCAAGGTGTAGCGCTTCCCGCCGAGCGTTTTGAGTAATTGAACAGGAGCCCTTCATGACTGGCGGATCACTTACCCCCGGAGAATTGCTCACAGCACCCGGCGACATCGTACTCAACGCCGGCCGGCCGACCTTGACGCTGGCGGTGGCCAACGGCGGCGACCGGCCGATCCAGGTCGGCTCCCACTACCACTTTGCCGAGACCAATCCGGCGTTGCAGTTTGATCGCGCGGCCGCGCGCGGCATGCGCCTCGATATCGCCGCCGGTACCGCGGTGCGCTTCGAACCGGGCCAGACCCGGGACGTGACCCTGGTGGCCTACGCCGGCGCCCGCGTCGTCTACGGTTTCCGCGGCGGGGTGATGGGGCCGCTGGAGCCGCAGCCATGAGCCGCATCGGCCGCCGCGCCTATGCCGAGATGTACGGCCCCACCACCGGCGATCGCGTGCGCCTGGGCGACACCGAGCTGTGGATCGAGGTGGAGCGCGATTTCACGATCTATGGCGAGGAGGTCAAGTTCGGCGGCGGCAAGGTCATCCGCGACGGCCAGGGCCAGAGCCAGCGGCCGCGCCGCGAGTCCGTCGATACCGTGATCACCAACGCGCTGATTCTCGACCACTGGGGCATCGTCAAGGCCGATGTGGGCCTGAAGGACGGCCGCATCGCCGCCATCGGCAAGGCCGGCAACCCGGATGTGCAGGATGGCGTCACCATCGTCATCGGCCCCGGCACCGAGATCATCGCGGGCGAAGGCCAGATTCTGACCGCCGGCGGCATCGATGCCCATATCCACTTCATCTGCCCGCAGCAGGTGGAGGAAGCCCTGATGTCCGGCATCACGACCATGATCGGTGGCGGCACCGGCCCGGCGACCGGCACCAATGCCACCACCTGTACGCCCGGCGCCTGGCACCTGGCTGGCATGTTGAAAGCGGCCGAGGGGCTGCCGATGAACTTCGGCTTTCTCGGCAAGGGCAATGCGAGCCTGCCGGACGCCCTGGAAGAACAGCTCATTGCCGGCGCCATGGGCCTGAAGCTGCACGAGGACTGGGGCACCACGCCGGCCAGCATCGACAATTGCCTGGAGGTGGCCGAGCGCCACGACGTGCAGGTCGCGATCCACACCGACACGCTGAACGAATCCGGCTTTGTCGAGGACACCATCGCCGCGATCAAGGGCCGCGCGATTCACACCTATCACACCGAGGGCGCCGGCGGCGGGCACGCGCCGGACATCATCAAGGTCTGGGGCCTCGGCAATGTGCTGCCGTCGAGCACCAACCCGACGCGGCCCTACACCATCAATACCGTCGACGAGCACCTCGACATGCTGATGGTCTGCCATCACCTCGACGCCGGCATTCCCGAGGATGTCGCCTTCGCCGATTCGCGCATCCGCCGCGAGACCATCGCCGCCGAGGACATCCTGCACGATCTGGGCGCGTTCGCGATGATCAGCTCCGACTCCCAGGCCATGGGCCGCGTCGGCGAGGTGGTGATCCGCACCTGGCAGACCGCCCACAAGATGAAGGTGCAGCGCGGCCCGCTGGCGACGGACAGCGACCGCAACGACAACTGGCGCGCACGCCGCTACATCGCCAAGTACTGCATCAACCCGGCGATCACCCACGGCATCAGCCACGAGGTGGGCTCGGTCGAGGTCGGCAAGCTGGCCGATCTGGTGCTATGGAAGCCGGCGTTTTTTGCCGTCAAGCCGTCGCTGATCATCAAGGGCGGCGCCATCGTCGCGGCGGCGATGGGCGACCCCAATGCGTCGATCCCGACCCCGCAGCCGGTGCACTACCGGCTGATGTTCGGCGCCTATGGCCGCACCCGCGTCGATACCAGCGTGCACTTCGTGTCCCAGGCCGCGCTGGCGGCGGGGCTCGACACCCAGCTCGGGCTGGCGCGGCGGCTGGTGGCGGTCAAGAACACCCGCACCATCGGCAAGAAGGATCTGATCCACAACAATTTTTTGCCGCACATCGAGGTGAACTCGCAGACCTACGAGGTGCGCGCCGACGGCGAGTTGCTGACCTGCGAACCGGCGACCGTGCTGCCGCTCGCGCAGCGATATTTTTTGTTTTAACGAGGCGGCGCTGGTCAGCCCGCCTTGCGCGCCGTCGCCAGTTGCCGGGCGTGGGCGAGGCTCACCGGCGCATCGCATTCAAACGGACTGGCGAGGCCCAGTTCATCCGCCAGTTTGCGCAGGCGCGGCAGCACATCGTTGCCCAGCAGCTCTATGCAGCGCAGCGAATCCTCATGGCTGATGGCGCCGTCATTAGCCATCAGGCCGAGAATCGACGGCTTGGTCTCGGTAATCAGGTGCGCCAACTGCTCGTAGACCTGATCCGGCGTGCCCACGATCAACGAATAGTTGGCGCGCTGTTCCCTGACGCTCAGGTTCTGCCCAGCGGTGGTCATCTTGCGCCGCCCCGCGCGAATCTCGGCAGAACCGCGCCGCGCCCAGGGGCCGAGATAACCGGAGGGCGCGCTCCACACCGGGTGCAGCAAACCGGTGAACTCGCCATTCATCCAGTTGAATTGCTCGGCGTTGCGCAGCGCGTGATCTTCGTCTTCCTGCACATGGCAGCGAACCAGATAGCCGCGGTGTTCAGGCCCCGGCACAAAGCCCGCGTGCAGCGCGGTATCGTCGTAGATGTTCCAGATCTGCTTGCAGGCCTGAATCGGCGCGCTGAGCACGATATAGGGATAGCCGTGCGCCGCCGCCCATTCAATGGTTTCGCGGCTGGAAATGCCCGGAATCCACACCCGCGGATGCGGCTTCTGCAACGGCAACACCCAGGGGTTCACGATGCGCTGGTGGAAGTGCTCGCCCTCCCAGCGAAACGGGCCCGGCACCGTCCAGGATTTGATGACGAGGTCGTGGGCCTCATTGAAGCGCTCCCGGTTGTAGGCGGGGTTGGTGTTGGTGGCGAGCTGTTCCGTGCCCCCGCCGCGCACAAAGCCCGACACCAGGCGCCCCTGTGAGTACATGTCGATCATCGCCAGCTCTTCCGACAGCCGCGTCGGATTGTCGGCCAGCGGCAGCGGGTTGCCGAGGATGACGATCTTGGCTTTGTGGGTGGCGTAACTGAGCACGGCCGCCATCATGTTGGTCACCGCCTGCATGCAGAACGGCGCCTGATGGTGTTCGTTGAGCATGATGCCGTCGAAGCCGACAGCCTCGGCGCGCTGATACTCCAGGATGAATTCGTGGTACAGCCGGCTGCCCTCGGTGGCGTCAAAGTTTTTGTTGGAGAACAACAGCGCGGTGTAGCCGAATTTTTCGCCCTCTGCGCGCGGGTAGGTTTTCATGGGTTGTTCGGTGAAATACATGAAGTGCATCGTCGTCTAGCCTCCGATTGCGAAGTCTTGACCGCTACTGCGCCGATTGCGGTTTTAGTTGTCAGGCGTCTGTTTGCAAGTCGATAGCACGGGCGGCATGCAGTTCAATCACGCCCGGGCGCTGATGAAGGCAATAATCAGCGCTGCCAGTTCATCCGGCTGTTCCATGTCCGGGTAGTGCCCGCAGCCATTGAGGTAAAAAACCTCCGCCGCCGGGATCAAACCGGCAAACTGTTCACAGCAAACGGGCGGCACGATTTTGTCGTCGGTCCCAGCGATCAACTGGGTCGGCGTCGCGACTGCGCGCAACAGGTTTTCCAGGGAGCGGTTGAACATGTAGGGCTTCCAGGCGATGCGGGTGGTCATCTCCCGGTTTATTTCCCAGGTGACAAGCTGCTCGACGTCGGGCAACTGCCCAAAGGTCGCATGGTATGAGCTCAGATCCGAAAACCCGGCGCGAATATATTCTTCCGAGCTGAGCAGAAACTGATCCATGATCTCGCCCTCCCTGGGCTGCAACCCCATCGGGTTGACCAGGCTCATGCCGCGCACACTGGCGGAGGCGGTGGTCGCGATCTCCGCGGCGATCCAGCCGCCGAAGCCCAGCCCGACCAGGTAGGGGTTTGTTGCCAGTCGCAGGTCGCGCATCAGCCACTGGCACACAGTCGCCATATCGCGCACCGTGCGCATCCACTCCGGGCGTTCCGACGCGTCGAAACCCGGCAGCGATGGCACATAGACGGTAAATTTCTCCGCCAGCCGGTCGTAAAAAGGCAGCCAGCCGGGGTTCCCGATATCGTGGTGCAACACGACTACTGGGTCGCCGGAACCACCCATGAGAATGTCGATGCGCTGGCCGTTGACGGTCTGCTGAATACGGGAAGCTGTCATCACTCTTGCCCTGTTATTGTTATCCCGGTGCTGTCGGGCCGGACATTTTCCGACCTTTGGCTGGTCTTATGATGGCGGCGGGTCTACCCATCCCCGACGGTTCATCTGACACTGCGCTACCGCTCCGGTCAAGCGCGATAACCAAGCCAGGCAGGGCGGTTTTTTTTGGGGCGCCGCCATCACCATAGATGTGGATGCTGCCCGGTTAAAGTTCACTGGCGAGGAAATTGACGGTGGTGTCATGGTCGCCCACGCCGAGAATGGCACAGTTCAGATCGGTGACGCCGATGTCGCGATAGCGCTGGATGGCCCTGCGCAACTCCTTTTCGTCACCGATGTTGGCGATGCCGGAGGGGCTGTCCACGCCCTCGCGAGCGAGCATGGCGCGATAGGAGTCGAGTTGGCCATACATTTTCATGCCCTTGTCGATGCGGGCAACGGCTTCACTCTTGTCGGCGACGATAGCCGTCGGCACGCCCGCGACAATGCGCGGCGCCGGCCGGCCGGCGTCCGCGGCGGCCTTGCGGAGTTTAGGAATGATGTGGTTTTCCAGCGTCTTGACGCCGGTCATCCAGGTGATGGTGCCGTCGGCGTAGGTGCCCGCGAGCTTCAACATCGCATCGCCCAGCGCCGCCACGACGACGGGGACGGCCGCGAACTCAGTGACCGTGAGCTGGCCGCGAGCGCGGTACTGCTCCCCGGCAACATCGACCTTCTCGTGGCGCAGCGCCGGGGTCAACACCTGTAAATATTCGCGCATGTGGCGCGCCGGGTGGGCGTAGGACAGCCCAAACATGCCCTCGATGATCGGCTTGTGGGACAGGCCGATGCCCAGCGTAAAGCGCCCGCCGGACGCCGCATTGGTGGTCGCCGCCTGCTGCGCCATCACCAGCGGATGGCGCGGGTAGCTGGGCACGACCGCGGTGCCGAGCTTGATCCGCGTCGTGCGTTGGCCGACCAGCGCCAGCGCGGTCAGCGCGTCGAGACCGAACATGTTCGCCATCCAGAAGGTGTCGAAACCCAGTTCCTCCATTCTGACGGCGCGCGCGATGAGGCCTGTGATAGTGGTTTCCGGCCCCGACGCAGCGCCGGAATTAATGCCGATTTTCATGGTGTGCTCCCGCGGGCAACGGCCCCTGAAGGTGTGCGGATGATTAGCGAATCGAGCGTCGACGACCGGCGCCAACAACCTCGGTATCGAATCCGCGAATATTGCGGGCGGTGTGGCGCGGCGGTCAATGCCAACCGCTTGCGCGCAAGGGAAGCCCCAAACCCTGCAATCCGGTCGACCTTGACCTGTCTCGGCGCTGTCGGGTTACGCTATCGCGCCGACCCCGCCGGCGAGATGGTAGCTTCGCTGCTATTTCCGGCCACCCCTGATGAACGCCCTGATGTCACGACCCAGGTGCCCATGAAAAAAATCACCCAATTTGTGCTCCAGACCGAGGCTGCTGCGCAAGTCACGCTGCGGCTGCCCTACGACCTGCGCAAAAGGAGCCGCTTCAAGGCCGAATCCACCGAGGGCGAAAGCCTGGGCGTGATGCTGCCGCGCGGGCGGGTGCTGCGCGATGGCGACCGGTTGCGCGATGACAGCGGGCGCCTGGTCGCGGTGCAGGCGGCGCCGGA
This sequence comes from uncultured bacterium, assembly GCA_965232975.1. Taxonomy (GTDB): domain Bacteria; phylum Pseudomonadota; class Gammaproteobacteria; order Pseudomonadales; family Porticoccaceae; genus CBDDRG01. The sequence goes on along the minus strand of CBDDRG010000307.1, from coordinate 16,108 downwards.
AATCCTGAGCATCGCAGCGGCCGCTGCCCCCTATCTGTTGGCGCGCGCGGCCTACCACCTCGGCAATCGCCATGTACCGTTACAGATCGGCCCCGGCTGGCTGCGCTATCAGCACGACCATGTGCTCGACGCCATGGTGGTGGGGCTCGGGCTGCGGGTGACGGTCGAGTCCGCGCCCTTCGAGCCCGAGGACGGCGCCTATGCCAGCGGCGAGGGTGGGCGCCACGACCATACCGATGCCCGCTCGGCGCACCACGATCATGATCACTGACGGTGGGGTCGGCGCCAGCGGCAATGCGCTGCTGCAACTGCTGCGCTTTTCGAGCCCGTCGCTGCCCATCGGCGGCTTCGCTTGGTCCCAGGGGCTGGAGGCCGCCATCGACCGCGGCTGGCTCGTCGATGCGGACACGCTGGTGGACTGGCTCGGCGGTGTGCTAAGCCACACCTTCGCGCACCAGGAGTTGCCGCTGCTGGTGCGACTGCTGAGCGCCGAACCGGATGCCTTTGTGGACTGGAATCACCAGGCGCTGGCACTGCGGGAAACCGCCGAACTGCGTGCGCAGGACGTGCAGATCGGCGCCGCGCTGCTGCGCCTGTTGCGCTCGCTCGCGGTGCCCACCGCGCTGGACTGGCCGGCGGACGCGGAGATCGGCCACCTCGCGGCCTATGCGCTGGTTTGCCGGTACCACCGCATCGACTATGAATCGGCGGCGACCGGGCTGGTGTGGAGTTGGCTGGACAACCAGATCGCCGCCGCGCTAAAGCTGTTCCCGCTCGGTCAGACGGCCGGGCAACTGGTATTGGAGCAACTGACGCCGCCTGTCAGCGCAGCAGTAAAGACCGCCACCGAGGTCGCCGACGGCGATATCGGCCTCAGCCTTGCGGGTGTGGCACTGGCGAGCATGCTGCATGAAACCCAATACAGCCGGCTGTTTAGGTCTTGAGGACACAATCATTCAACCAAGTGCGTCATGCCGGTGCGCCATGCCGGCGGGCATTACCACTGTCGCCTATACTGTGAGGACTTGGTCAAAGGCACTCACGACCCCTAATTTGCCCCCCAAATAAACCGATTTTAAATGGCTTAGGGGCTTTTTCGCAGACGGTTCTTAAGACTAGAATCAGCGGCCAACGACGATTGCAGCCCCTATGCCCCTCCGCCGCGCCCGGCTCTTCCGCCGCCCCCTCGCCGCCATTGCGGTGATACTCGCCAGCGCCGGCCTCGCGGCGGGGCCTGCCCCCACCGCGCCCGGAGCGCAACCAGCGGCGCCGCACCACATGCCCGCACCGATTGCTGCGTCCCCGCCATCAAATCCCGCCGCGACGGAGGCTAAAAAGAGCTTTGGGGCTTGGCTGGTTGCCACCAACCCAACGTCGGGCTCCACCTTGGCGACAACAGCGGCAACCACTGTCGGCAGGCAGGCAATCACGGTTGACCATGCGCCCGCAACGCCCGCTACCAAGGCCATATCTTCCGTGAACACCCCGGCCACCGCCGATGTGGAAGCCAGCGCACCCAAATCCGGCAAAACCGCGACACCCGCCCCAAAAGGCGTGGCGCCGACCCGCAAGCTGGTGACAACAGCCAAGAAAACAGCGGCCAGAAAGATCGTCGCCACCAAGACCAAGACGACCGTTAAAACCGGAGCGCGGCGGCCGGCGCCGGTCAAATCCCGCGCCGCCGTCAAGCGGCGCACGACGGTCGCGCAACACAGCGTGCGTCCGCCCGCCCGGTCGGGCGCGAGAGTACCCACCAAGCTCCAGTTGGCCGCAGCCAGCGCATTGATGGTGGATTCACTGACCGGCGAGGCGCTCTATCTGAAAAACGCCGATCAGCAAATGCCCATCGCCTCCATCACCAAACTGATGACGGCCATGGTGGTACTGGATTCCAAGCCGGATATGCAGGCGACCATCACCATCAGCTCCGAAGATATCGATCATCTGAAACACACGACGTCGCGCCTGCCGGTCGGCGCCCGCCTGACCCGCGCCAAACTGCTTCAACTCGCGTTGATGTCGTCCGAAAACCGGGCGGCATCCGCGCTGTCGCGCGCCTATCCGGGTGGCCGCGCCAAGTTCATAGCGGCCATGCGGGCCAAAGCGCTCAGCCTGGGCATGAAGGACTCCCGTTTCAACGACCCCACCGGGCTGACACCGACCAATGTTTCGACCGCAGCAGACTTGGTGAAAATGGTGAAAGCGGCGAACAGTTATGCCCTGATTCGCCGCTTCACCACCACCGCGGATGATGAAATTCGGTTGGGCTCCGCCAGATATCCGCTGGCCTACAAAAACACCAACCGTCTGGTGCGCGCCGGGCAGTGGGACATTGCACTGAGCAAGACAGGGTTTATCAATGAAGCCGGCCACTGTCTGGTCATGCTCGCCGAGGTCGCCCAGCGGCAAGTGGTGATGATATTTCTCGACGCGCCGGGCAAACTCACCCCCTTTGGCGACGCCGGCCGGTTCAAAACCTGGCTGGAGGCTGGCGGTGGCAGCGGGCTGAGACTGGCGACAACCAAGTAGCGCATCGCAAATAGGGCATCGAGGCGGCATCGAGGCGGCTGAAGTTGACGCCGCCGGCAGCTAATCCTCGAGCGCGAAGATGATCTTCAGCTCCACCTCGTAATCCTTGATCTCGCCCTTTTGCACCCACACTCGCTCGGCGACGACCTCGATGGTTTCGATCCCGCGCAGGGTCTGGCGCGCCCGCTTGAACCCCTTTTCGAGGGCGTCCTGCCAACTCGTCGGGGAGGTGGCGGTGATGGTCGACACGCTGGATACGCTCATGGGCTTCCTGTTCCTGCTACCAATGCAGTTGATCGGGCGGGGTGATGGCGAATTGCAGATAGCCGCGCACCCGGTAGTTGAGTTCGCCGTCGGCGCCGACGGCGATGCTCTTGCTGATGACTTCGATGGCGCGGACGCCACGCAGCGTGCGGTTGGCGCGCACCAATATCGCCGCGACGGCGGCTTCAAAGGACACCGTTGACGTGCCCACCAGTTCGTTGGCTTTGGAGACAAGCATTGCACGATCCTCTCGGTGATTACCGCAGAAAGCTCTAAAAACGCCAAAGCTCACGCGTTGGACGGCCGACCCGACCGGTTCCAGGTTCTGTCAACACCTGCCTAGGAGCCCGTCGGACTTGAGGCTGTCTCCCGGCGGCAAGACCGAATGCGGACGCGCACGTCCGACAGGCTCCTAGTGCCGCAGTATCAGGCGGCGTTACCCACGTACTCCCATTTCTTGAGCACGGGCAGTGCCTGCTCGGCAAACAGCGTGATGCTGCTTTTGACGTAGTCGTAGTCCATGCCGGCGTAGGTAAAGAAGCAGTTCAGTTCCAGCGGGCCGACGATATCCTCGATGCCTTTCAGCTTTTCCAGGCACTGGTCGGGCGTGCCGTAGATCTGCTGTTCGACATACTGTTCCGTCACCCGATCGGCGTTCTCGCGCATGGCGACGGCGGAGCGGCCGTAGTGTTCATAGCCTTTGATCTTGTCGAAATGTTCGCCCTTCATCTCATAGTGCTGCATCGCCGACTCCCAGTAGTCGCCCATGTACTTGTGGGCCATGGCTTTGGCGCGGCCGGGATCCTTGTCGCAGATGGTGAAGATGTTGGCGGAGGTAGGCGGCGCCGGGCGGTGGTGTTGTTTTTCAAACAGCTCCCGATACTGCTTGATGTCCTTGGCGCGCTGCTTCCAGGGGCCGACCGCGAAAGTCATCATGGTGCCGCCCAGCCGGGCCGCGTGGGGCACGGTGTCGGGCGACATGGAGACGATATAGGTGCGATTCTTGAAGCTCTTGAAGGGCGCGGGGCGGATCGCACAGCGGATCTGCTTGAAGTATTCGCCGTCGTGGGCGTCCATGAAGCCGGTCTCGATGGCGTTCAGAATCATCGGCGCGGATTCGTTGAAGCGGTCGCGGGAGCTGTCCATGGCGATGCCGAAGCCGTCGTATTCCACGCGGCCGAGACCGCGCCCGAGGCCGACGATGACCCGGCCGTTCGACAGGTTGTCGAGCATGCAGATATCGGTGGCGATGCGCAGCGGATCCTTGTGCCAGGGCAGGATCAGCGCCGCCGTACCCAGCTTGATGGTCCTGGTTTTGCCCGCCATGTAGGTGAGGAACTGCAACGGGTTCGGGCACATGGTGTAGTTCGTGAAGTGGTGCTCGACGCCCCAGATGGAACTGAACCCCAGCGGCTCCGCCAGTTCGGCGATGGCGATCTCCTGCTGGTAAATCTCAAGATCGCTCAGAGGCTGGTTGTGGCTGCTCTGAAAAGCCATGACAACGCCGACTTCCATAATGGTTTCCTTGGTTGATAGGGCTGGCCGTCGATCAAATGATGTTCAGGCCACGCCTTTGGGTTTTTGCTGTGCCATAAAGCCGAACATGTAGCCGGCGATGCGGCGGATCTGGATCTCGTCCGCACCCTCGGTGATGCGGTAGCGGCGGTGGTGGCGGTAGATGTGCTCGAACGGCTTGTGGCGCGAATAGCCGAGGCCGCCGTGCACCTGCATCGCCCAGTCGGCAGCTTCGCAACATAGCCGGTTGGCGGTGTAATTGCACATGGACACCTTGTCCGACACCGCGAAATTGCCGTATTTGTCCATGCTCCACGCGGTCTTGTGAATCAGCGCGCGCAGCATCTCGGCGCGGGTCTGCAACTCGACCAGCGGGAACTGGATGCCCTGGTTGGACGCCAGCGCCTTGCCGAACGGCTTGCGCACCCTGGCGTAGGCCACCGCCTCGTCGATGCAGAACTGCGCCGCGCCCAGACTCGATGCTGCCTGGCGGATGCGGTTCTCGTTGAAGAAGTGCTGCACCACCTGCAACCCCCGCCCTTCGCCGCCCAGGATCGCGGTGTGCGGCACGCGCACATCGGTGAAGGACACCCGGCCGTGATCGGTCGGCATGTTGAAGGTCCACAGCATCTCCTCGATCTTCAACCCCGCCGCGTTCATGGGCACCAGGAATGCGGTGATGCCCTGGGCGTCGCCGGCCTTGCCGCTGGTGCGCGCATAGACCAGATCGTAGGGCGCGCGGTGGATGCCGGTGTTCCAGGTTTTCTCGCCGTTGATGATCCAGTCATCCCCCACCCGCACCGCGGCCGTATCCATATGGGTGGCGTCGGAGCCGTGATTGGGCTCGGTGATGCCGTAGGCGAAGCTTTTCTTGCCGGCCAGCATGTCCTCGACCCACTCCGCCTTCTGTGCCTCGGTGCCATAGGCCAGCATCAGCAGCACGCCGACATTGTTGCCGACGATGGAGTGTTCATTTTGCAGGTCGTTGTGCAGGCCCAGGCCCTTCCGGGCGAGATGCTCGCGGATGACCGCCATGCCCAGATTGGTGCCGTTGCGACCGCCGTATTCCGCGCCGACCGGATAGCGATAGTGGCCGGCGGCGTCGGCGAGGCGCTTGGCCTGTTCCAGCAGCGCCTCCCATTTATCGTTGGGCAGGCCGCCGCGCTCCCAGTCGGTGCGCGCGTCCTCGCGGCGGTGGTCGAAGAAGCGAATGTTGTCGTCCCGATTTTCGAGCGGCTTGATGACGCGCTCGATGAAGTCGTCGAGTTCGCGCAGATAGGCGGCGAGGTCCTGGGGAATGTCGAAGTCCATGGTGTGATCCCGAATGGTAGTTGCGGCGACCGGTTACCGGTTACCTGAACAGATGCATGGCGAGGCCGAGGTCGCGGCCGAGCTCAAAGGCGGCCGGTAGCGGCAGATCGGCGGCGCGGCGGATCAGCTGCTTGGTCAGGCGCAGCGCATCGGCGTCGAACGCGGCCAGTTTTTCGGCGAGCGCCGTCGCCGTCGGCAGCAGTTGGTCGAGGGCAACCACGCGGTTGATCATGCCGTAAGTGAGCGCTTGCTGGGCGCCAATGTTCTCGCACAGCACCAGCAGTTCAAACGCCGCCTTGCGGCCGATCTGGTGCACCAGCGCCGGCGCGACGCCGGCCGCGACCATGCCGAGTTTGACTTCGGGGTAGCCGAACACGGCGTTGTCGGCGGCCACCACGATATCGCAGCACACCGCCAGATTGCAGCCGCCGCCGAGGGCATAGCCCTGTACGGCCGCGATCACCGGCGTGTCGAGGCGCATGACCAGGCTATAGAACGGGATGGTGCTGGCGAGACTGGCCGCGACTTCGCGGTGCGTTGGTGGGGTTTCCGGCCGCCGGAGATCGGCGCCGGCACTGAACGCGCGCCCGTTGGCGGCGAGCACGATGACCGCGACCGCCGGGTCGGCATCGGCCGCGACCAGCGCCGCGGTCAGCTCCGCGACCAGCTCGTCGCTGAGGGCATTGAGTTTGTCGGGGCGATTGAGCGTCAGGTAGCGGATGGCGCCGGCAGCGCGGGTCTGGATCAGCTCGGTCATGGAAAATCCTCGTTATAAGATCGCAGGCGGGCGGCGCGCTCCCGCTCCATCGAACCCCTGCGCCCCCGAATGCAGGGCGCCGCGCGGGCAAAGTCAGAAGCCGTTCAGCGTCGCAAAGCGGTCGCGGTGATAGGCGCTGTCGCCGAGCGTGGTTTCGGCGGCGCGGGCGCGCTTCATGAACAGGCCGATCTCCTCGTCGTCGGTCATGCCGATGCCGCCGAACATCTGGATGGATTCGCGGCCGATCAGGTTGGCGGCATCGGACACCCGAGCCTTCGCCGCGCTCGCCAGCGCCGGCGCGTCGGCGCGGCCGGCGTCCAGCGCGCGCTGCGCCGCCAGCGTCACCGACGCGGCCAGCTCGCGGGCGCAGAACATGTCGGCGGCGCGGTGCTTCAACGCCTGGAAGGAGCCGATCAGCACGCCGAACTGGCGGCGGATCTTGAGGTACGCCAGCGTGCGGTCGAACGCCTCGGACAGTACGCCCAGCAGCTCCGCGCTGAGGCCGACCGCAGCGTCGTCAAACACCGGGTCGAGAATGGTCGCGGCGCCATCGACCTCGCCGACGACCTGGCTTGCCGCCACCTCGACAGCAGTGAAGCGGACGCGCGCGGCGTTGCGGACATCGAGCAACTGGGTGCGTTCGCTGGTGATGCCGGGCGTGTGGGGGTCGAGCAGAAACAGCGTCAGGCCGTCGCGCTCGCCGGTACTGCCAGCGGTGCGCGCGAGCACTAACAGTTGATCCGCACCGTTGGCGTCGAGCGCAAAGCATTTGTCGCCGGCGAGGCGAAAGCCGCTGCCATGACGGGTGGCGCGGGTGGCGATGTGCCAGGGCGCAAACCGGCCCTGCTCCTGAAACGCGAAAGTGAGCACCTGCTCACCAGCGCAGATGGCGGGTAACACCGCCTGCTTCTGCGCGTCGCTGCCCGCGCGCAGAATGGCGTTGCCGGCCAGCAACACGGTGGACAGCAGCGGCTGCGGCAGTAGGCGGCGACCGAGTTCTTCAAGCACCACGCCGAGGTCCGCGTGGCCGAGACCGAGGCCGCCGTACTCCTCCGGGAACAGAATGCCGGTCCAGCCCAGTTCCGCCATCTGCCGCCAGTGGCTGCGGGAATAACAGAGCGGGTCAACCTCGTCGCGATAGCTGCGCAGTTGCCCGATATCGAACTGGGTTTTGGCGAATTCCCGGGCAGATCGGCGCAGCTGCTCCTGCTCCTCGGTCAACACCAGTGAGGCCGCGCGCATGGTGGTGGTCATTCGGGCAGCCCCAGAATGCGTTTGGCGATGACATTGCGCTGGATCTCGCTGGAGCCGCCCTCAATGGCATTGCCCTTCGCGCGTAGCCACTGGCGCGTGGTGCGCAGCGCGGCCGGGTTGAAGCCGGGGCCATCCCAGCCCAGACCCTCGGCGCCCAGCAGCGTCATCATCAGTTCGTGGCGGCGGATGGTCAGCTCACTGCCGTACAGCTTCAAAAGAGACGCCACGTGCTCGCCGCCGGCCCCGGCGCCGGCTTCGTCGGCGCTGCGGTTCATCGTCAGCCGCAGCGCCATGCTGTCGAGCTCGCACTGGGCAACCCGCGCCCGCAGGACCGGATCGGCGATGCGGTCGCCATCCACACCCAGCGCCTGTTTCGCGAGGTCCGGCAGCGTCTGCGCGCGGCCCAGATCGCCGCGGCCGATGGAGCCGAGCGCCTGGCGCTCGTACTGGAGCAACTGCTTGGCCAGGCTCCAGCCCTCGCCGAGGGTGCCCAGCAGGTTCTCCCTGGGCACGCGCACCTGATCGAAAAACGTCTGGCAGAACGCCGAGGGGCCACTGATCAGCCGCAGTGGCGACACGCTGATGCCCGGCGTTTTCATGTCGATGAGCAGAAAGCTGATGCCCTCGTGTTGCGGGGCGGCCGGGTCCGTGCGCACCAGGCAGAACATCCAGTCGGCCTTGTCGGCATGTGATGTCCACAGTTTGTGCCCATTGACGACGAAGTGATCGCCCACCAGTTCGGCGCGGGTGGTCAGGCTCGCGAGATCGGAGCCGGCCCCGGGTTCGCTGTAGCCCTGGCACCAGAACACGGTGTCGCCGGCGATGCCGGGCAGATGGCGGCTTTTCTGCGCCGGCGTGCCGCGCTGCATCAACACCGGCCCCAACAGCGACAGCCCCGCGCTGATCGGCGGCGGGCTCACGCCGGCGCGGCGGAATTCCTGCGCCAGAATACGGGCCCGTTCGCGATCCAGGCCGGCGCCGCCGTATTCGGTCGGCCAGGTGGGAGCGAGATACCCCTTCGCCGCGCGCAGCCGCTGCCAGCGCTGCTCGGCGGCCTTGCTGATGCCAATGTCGTCGGGGCTGGGCGGCGCCCGCAATTCGGCGGGGTAGTTGGCATTGATCCAGCCGGCGATATCGGCGCGGAAGGTATCCAGCTCGGTCTGGTCAGGCATGGCAGGTACTGACTTAAAGTTGTTGTCCGCCCGATTCTAGCCCGGATGCAGCGGCGGCAGGTAGAATGAAGTTCCCCGCGACCGGCCAACCAGGTAACTCTGCCATGAATGCCCAGGCTCACCCCACATTCGAATTCATCCGCAGCCAGGCGATCGCTTCCCTCAAGCTGGTGGTGGAGGAATACCGCCACACGGCGACCGGCGCGCAACATATCCACATCGCTGCCGACAACAAGGAAAACGTGTTTCTGGTGGCGCTGCGCACGGTGCCGGAGGATTCCCGCGGCGTCGCCCATATTCTCGAACACACGGCCCTGTGCGGCAGCGAGCGCTACCCGGTGCGGGACCCGTTTTTCATGATGATCCGCCGCTCGCTGAACACCTTCATGAACGCGTTCACCAGTTCCGACTGGACGGCCTACCCGTTCGCGAGCCAGAACCGCAAGGACTTCGACAACCTGCTCGACGTCTATCTGGACGCAGTGTTCTTCTCCCGTCTCGACGAGCTCGATTTCTGCCAGGAGGGCCACCGGCTGGAGTTTGCCGAACCCGGCAACCCGGAATCGCCGCTGGTGTACAAGGGCGTCGTCTACAACGAGATGAAGGGCGCGATGAGTTCGGTGCCCTCGACGCTGTGGCACACGCTGTGCAAGTACCTGTACCCGACGACGACCTACCACCACAACAGCGGCGGCGATCCGGAGTGCATCCCCGACCTGACCTATCAGCAACTGGTGCACTTCTACCAAACCCACTACCACCCCAGCAACGCCATTTTCATGACGTTCGGTGACATCCCGGCCAGTGACCACCAGCGCCAGTTCGAAGCTCGCGTACTGACCCGCTTCACACCGCTGGCGGAGCAGATCGCGGTGCCCGACGAGAAGCGCTATCTGGCGCCGGTGCGTGTCGAAGAGGGTTATGCGTTCGACGAGGCCGGCAGCAGCGAGCGCAAAACCCATGTGGTACTCGGCTGGCTGCTGGGCAAGACGACCGATCTGAAGGCAAGCCTGCACGCCCACCTACTCAACTCGGTGCTGCTCGACAACAGCGCGTCGCCGCTGATGCAGGCGCTGGAAACCACCGAACTCGGCACCGCGCCGTCGCCGCTGTGCGGCCTCGACGACTCCCACCGCGAGCTGTGCTTCACCTGTGGCATCGAGGGCAGCGAGGTCGGCGATGCCGATGCCGTCGAGGCGCTGATCCTGGACGTATTGAAGGATGTCGCCGCCAACGGCGTGCCCCAGGAGCGCGTCGAGGCGGCATTGCACCAGCTGGAACTGCACCAGCGCGAGATCGGTGGCGACAGCTATCCCTATGGCCTGCAACTGATCCTCACCGCGCTGACCAGCGCCACCCACCGCGGCGACCCCATTGCACTGCTCGACCTCGAAGGCGCGCTCGACGAGCTGCGGCAGGAGATCGCCGATCCCGACTTCATCAAGCGCCTGACCCGTGAGCTGCTGCTCGACAATACGCATCGCGTGCGGCTGACGCTGCGCCCCGAACCCGAACTCGGCAAGCGCCGCGAGCAGGCCGAAACCGCCCAGTTGGCGGCCATCAAGGCAAGCCTCGACGCGCCCGCGGCCGCCGCAATCATTCAGCGCGCCGAAGCCCTCGCCGCCCGCCAGGCGCAACACCCGGACGCCAGTCTGCTGCCCAAGGTCGGGCTGGAAGACGTCTCGCCGGAGCTGGCCTACAGCGAGGCTTCCAGCAAGATCGCGGCGCCGCTACCGCTGACCAGCTATGGCGTCGGCACCAACGGCCTGGTCTACCAGCAGATCATCATGCCGCTGCCGGAACTGCCGAACCGACTGCTCGATCTGCTGCCGGTTTACACCAACTGTGTTACCGAACTGGGAATCGGCCGGCGCGATTATCTCGCCACCCAATTATGGCAATCGCGGATCTGCGGCAGCATCAACGCCTACGCCACCACCCACAACCGCCCCGACGACGTGCAGAAGACCTCGGGGCACCTGGTGCTCGCCGCCAAGGGTCTCGCCCGCAACCAGGCCGCGTTGTGCGAACTGATGCAGGAGACGCTGGACCAGGTGCGCTTCGACGAACTGCCACGCCTGCGGGAACTAGTCGCCCAGGCGCGGGTGCGTCGCGAGAGCAGCATCACCGGCAGTGGCCACGGCCTCGCCATGAGTGCCGCCGCCAGCGGCTTGAGCCCGAACGCGCACCTGGCCCATCGCTGGGGCGGCCTCGAAGGCATTCGCCTGCTGAAGCAGCTCGATCAGCATCTGGAAGACCCCAGGAAGCTGTCGGATCTCGCCGATGCATTACGCGAAATCCACACCGCGCTGTCGCGCGCGCCGCGGCAATTCCTGCTGGTTGGCGAGCGCGAGCGCCTCGACGATTACCAGCAGGCACTGTTCGCCCACTGCCACGCCCCCGGCGCGAACGCATTTCAGGCATTCAACCCGCCCGAGCTCCACGCGACGATCCAGGACGTGTGGAAAACCAGCACCCAGGTCAGCTTCTGCGCCCGCGCCTACGCTACCGTCGCCATGGATCACCCGGACGCACCCGCACTCAATGTGCTCGGCGGCTTCCTGCGCAACGGCTACCTGCACCGGGCGATCCGCGAACAGGGCGGCGCCTACGGCGGCGGCGCCGGCCAGGACAACAACATAGGCGCGTTCCGGTTTTACTCCTACCGGGATCCGCGCATCGAGGGCACGCTGACCGATTTCGACCAATCCATTCACTGGTTGCTGAACGAAAAACACGACTGGCAGCAAGTCGAGGAGGCCATCCTCGGCGTAATCTCGGCCATCGATAAGCCCGGCTCGCCGGCCGGTGAAGCCAAACGGGCATTTCACGCTGAACTGAGCGGCCGCAGCCGCGCCCTCCAGGAACGCTTCCGCGCCCGCGTGCTCGCCGTGACCCTCGACGACCTGCTGCGCGTGGCGGCCACCTACCTGACGCCGGCCAAGGCGAGCACCGCGGTGGTCACCAGCGCGAACCGCGCCGACCAGCTCGACCTGGGCCTCGCGGTGCGGTCGCTGTAGCGCGCCGGATTTGCTGTTGCCGGATACTGGTGTGGACGCTCGCGACGAGCTGTTTGCAGTACCCCAGCCGGCGATCGCCGGCTTTCGCTTTGACGACCGCGTCGCGGCCGTCTTTCCCGACATGATCCGCCGCTCGGTGCCCGGCTACGACACCATCCTGGCGCTGACCGGCACGCTGAGCGCGCGCTATGTCCAACCCAACAGCCGCTGCTACGACCTCGGCTGCTCGCTCGGCGCGGCGACACTCGCGATGCGCCGCCATATCCGCGCCCCCAACTGCACCATCGTCGCCGCCGACAACGCCGAGGCCATGATCGCCCGCTGTCGCGAGCTGCTGGCACAGGACGATGCGCCGACGCCGGTCGAGCTCGTCTGCACCGACATTCGTGCGCTGACAATCACCCAGGCGTCGATGGCGGTGCTCAACTTCACGCTGCAGTTCGTGCCCATCGCCGATCGCGATCGGCTGCTGGCGGGCATCTACCACGGCCTGCTGCCCGGTGGCGTGCTGGTGCTGTCGGAGAAGATCGCCTTCGTCGATGCGCATCTGCATGAATTGATGATCGAGCTGCACCACGCCTTCAAGCGCGCCAACGGCTACAGCGACCTCGAGGTCAGCCAGAAGCGCGCGGCGCTCGAAGCCGTGCTGATCCCCGAAACCCTCGATGCCCACCGCCAGCGCCTGCAGCGCGCCGGCTTTCGAACCATCGACGTCTGGTTCCAGTGTTTCAACTTCGCGTCGCTGCTCGCCATCAAGTGATCGATTACGCGCCACTCATCGCTGCGCTGGACACCGGGCCGCTGCGGTCATGGGCGGAACAGTTGCCGGCGCATATCGAGCGCCAGGCCGGCGTCGCCCGCTGGGGCGATCTGCCGCGCTGGCAACGGGCGCTGGCGGACTTGCCCGACCTGACGCCATCGTGCTGCGATTTCGTCGAGGGCGTCCGCATCGGGGAAGCCGACGATTGCACCACCAGCCAACGCCAGCAGTTGCAGCGCGCGTTGATGGCACTGCACCCCTGGCGCAAAGGGCCCTGGAACCTGTTCGGGCTGCATATCGACAGCGAATGGCGCTCGGATTGGAAGTGGCAGCGCGTGCAGCCGCACCTGGCGCCGCTGCGCGACCGGCTGGTGCTCGATGTCGGTTGCGGCAACGGCTACTACTGCTGGCGCATGCACGGCGCCGGCGCGCGCCGCGTCATCGGCATCGACCCCTCGCAGCTATTCGCACATCAGTTTTACGCCTTCAAGCATTACGCAACCAGGTTCCTGCGCGCACCGCCGGCCGTCGATGTGCTGCCGCTGGGCATCGAAGACATGCCGGCCAACCTGGCGGCGTTCGACACGGTGTTCTCGATGGGGGTGCTCTACCACCGCCGCTCGCCGCTGGATCATCTGCGCGAGCTGAAGAACCTGCTGCGGCCGGGCGGTGAGCTGGTGCTGGAAACCCTGGTGATCACGGGCGGCGATGGCCAGGTGCTGGTGCCCGAAGGGCGCTACGCCAAGATGGCCAATGTGTGGTTTATCCCGTCACCGGCGACACTGCTCGGCTGGCTGCGCAAGTGCGGCTTCGTCGCGCCGCGGCTCGTCGATCTGTGCCCGACCACCGTCGCCGAGCAGCGCACCACGGCCTGGATGCGCTTTGAGTCACTGGCCGATTTTCTGGATCCCGCCAACCCGACCTCGACTGTGGAAGGCCATCCAGCGCCGGTGCGGGCGACCTTCGTGGCAACGGCCTGAGCGATTGATTCGTTTTTTTGGTTATCGGTTTAATAGATCTAATAGTTTTATCTAAGTGATAGATAAATAGATCTGTAGATGTGATAGATGGTCGGCCAAAGCCTGTTGAAAACTCCATCAACCAATTGTTATACAAGACTTTTCCGCTAGTCAAACACTCGTATAAGGCGCCGACAGCCTGTCCGGCGCCTGTGTCTGGCGCATTGCCAACGTCAAGCCGGAGCAACCTGCGAAATATTGCCCACAACTTTGCACACGGTTATCCCCAAGCACTGCCGTGCGCGCCGCGGCTGGCGCGCACGGCAGTGAAAACTTACCATGCGCGCTTGCTTTTACCCGGCTGGAACCCCTGGCAATGCCCGATAGCTACGTCAAGCGCATCCTCGACGCGCGCATCTATGATCTTGCCGAGGAGACGCCGATCGACGATGCGCCGCTGCTCTCCCACAAGCTGAACAACCAGGTGCTGCTGAAACGCGAGGACTTGCAGCCGGTGTTTTCGTTCAAGCTGCGCGGCGCCTACAACCGCATGCTGAAGTTGACGGCGGCCGAGAAGGCGCGTGGCGTGGTCACCGCATCGGCCGGCAACCACGCCCAGGGCGTGGCGCTCGCGGCGCAGAAGATGGGCGTGAACGCCTGCATCGTGATGCCCCACACTACTCCCCAGATCAAGATCGACGCAGTGCGCAGTCGCGGCGCGCGGGTCGTGCTGCACGGCGATACCTATGACGACGCCGCCGTGTTTGCGCAGACGCTGGTCGCGGACGAAGGTCTGGTCTATATCCATCCGTTCGACGATCCGGACGTCATCGCCGGCCAGGGCACCATCGCCGTCGAAATTCTGCGCCAGCGGCCGGGCGCGCTCGATGCCATCTTCGTGCCCGTCGGCGGCGGTGGCCTGTGCGCTGGCATCGCCGCCTACGTCAAATTTGTGCGCCCGCAGATCAAGATCTTCGCGGTCGAGGCCGAGGATGCCGCCTGTCTGGCCGCGGCCATGGCCACCGGGCGCCGCGAGCGCCTGAAGGAGGTGGGGCTGTTCGCCGACGGCACCGCGGTCGCGCAGGTTGGCGAGGAGACCTTCCGCGTGCTGCGGAAGACGATCGACGGCGCGATCACCGTCACCACCGATGAGATCTGCGCGGCGATCAAGGATATCTTCGATGACACCCGCTCCATCTGCGAGCCGGCCGGGGCTCTCGCCGTCGCCGGGCTCAAGAAGCATGTCGCCAGTACCGGCTGCGCTGGTCAGACGCTGCTCGCCATCGACAGTGGCGCCAACATCAATTTCGACCGCCTGCGCTATATCTCCGAGCGCACCGAGATCGGCGAACAGCGCGAGGCAGTGCTGGCGGTGACCATCCCCGAACGCCCGGGCAGTTTTCGCCAGTTTTGCGACGCGCTGAGCCAGCGCATGATCACCGAGTTCAACTATCGCTACGCCGACCACCGCGAGGCGCACATTTTCGTCGGCGTGCAAGTGCACGCCAAGGGCGACCGCGATGCGCTGATCCGCGATTTGCGCGACCAGGGCTATCCGGTCGCCGACATGACCGACAACGAGATGGCCAAGCTGCACATCCGCTACATGGTCGGTGGCCGTGCGCCCGAGATCAACGACGAGGTGGTCTATCGCTTCGAGTTCCCCGAGCGCCCGAGCGCGCTGGCGAACTTCCTCGGCAAGCTCGGCGGGCGCTGGAACATCTCGATGTTCCACTACCGCAATCACGGTTCCGCCTACGGCTGGGTGCTGGTCGGGCTACAGGTGCCGATGTCTGAACGAGGCGAGGTGCCGCTGTTTCTGGATTCGCTCAACTATCGTTATCAGGACGAGACCAACAACGACGCCTACCGGCTGTTCTTGAGCTGAGTCTAGGAGCCTGTCGGACTTGAGACTGTCCTACTGCGGAAAAGCCGAATTTGGTCATATTTTGCGCAAATTTCTGTTGAATAATCCATTATTCGCCGCAAATTTGCGCAAAATCTGCCTCAAATCGGACTTTCCCTCGCTACGGACGCTCAAGTCCGACAGGCTCCTAGCCGGACGCCCTGAGCAGGTCGCCTAGGCTGCGGATCTGGATCGCGCCGACCCCGGTGCCGGCGAGAATGTCGGAGAGCACCACCATTTTAGCGTCGGCCGCGAACTCTTGGCGTTCGATCAGGATCGCCGCCGCCGCCGCCAAAATCAGCTCCGGGTCGTCATGGTGGGGAATGCAATAGCTCAGTACATTGCGATTGAGCACGAGCTGGCGGCGAGTCCGCTCATCAAAGGTGAAGGCGCAGATCACCGGCGTCTGCGGATGGCAGTTGGTGACATGGTTGGCCATGCGCCCGCTGCGCGTGGGCACGATGATGCCGCGTGCGCCAATGGCTTCGGCGAGGCGCACCGCCGCGGCCGCCACCTGCTGTTTGTCGTCGCTGGGAACGAGTTCGTCGGTAAAGCGCAGCCCGCGACTGTTTTCGATGGAGCGCGCGATACGATCGAGCATCTCGACACAGCGCACCGGGTATTTGCCCACCGTGGTCTCGCCCGACAGCATGATGGCGTC
>CBDDRG010000306.1:0-8703 GCA_965232975.1 uncultured bacterium | reverse complement strand
ACCGGCGGTGGGCGGGATTTCGGCGACGTAGTTGTCGAGGTCGTGATCATCGCGCAGCACCCGCAGGTGGCCACCGTCGTCGTGCCAATCCCGGTTCAGATAGAGCAGCACGGTGATCACCTTGGTCTTTGAATCGGTGTGGATGCGGCCGTCCTTCGCGCGCACGACCCCGCGCACCGTGGTCATCACTGGATAGCCGGCGAGCGGCAGCGCGAATTTGGCGCTGATCGCCTGGCGGAATTCGGCGCCTTCCAACGCCGCGACCAACGCCTGAAAACGCGCGCCGCCGGGCGCCTCGGACACCGGAATGCTGCCGGCGTGGACGATGGGCGGGAAGTCGGCCAGCACGCCGTCAAGCTGGTCGGCGGCGATGAAGTCGCGCACCACCACATAGGGGTAGGGCTCGCGCTGGAGCGACGCGCGGCGGAAAGCCTCGAGGTCGAGCATGGCGGGTTCAGGTCTGCTGGTGGATGGTCGCAATCCTACCATGAGCGCCTTCAGTCGGGGATGCGGTAATAGCTGCGATACCAGGCCACGAAGCGGCCGATGCCGGTGCGCAGGTCGGTGCCTGGCCGGTAGCCGACGTCCGCCGCCAGCGCCTCGACATCGGCATAGGTGTCGGGTACATCCCCCGGCTGTAGCGGCAGCAGGTTCACGATGGCCTTGCGGCCAAGGGCATCTTCGAGCGCGCTGATGCAGTCGGCGAGTGCAACCGGGCGGTTGTTGCCGATATTGTAGAGGCGCCACGGCGCGCGACTGGTGGCGGGGTCGGGGGTCTGGCCGTCCCAGGCCGGATTTGCGGTTGCGGTGTGATCCAGGGCGCGCACCACGCCCTCGACGACATCGTCGATATAGGTGAAATCGCGGCGGTGGTGGCCGTGGTTGTAGACGTCGATGGGTTCGCCGGCCAGGATCGCGCGGGTGAACAGGAACAGCGCCATGTCCGGTCGCCCCCAGGGGCCGTAGACGGTGAAGAAACGCAGCCCGGTGGTGGGCAACTGGTACAGGTGGCTGTAGGCGTGCGCCATCAGTTCGCCGGCTTTTTTGCTCGCCGCGTACAGCGACAGCGGGTGATCGACATTGTCATGTACCGAGAACGGCAGGCGCTCATTGGCGCCGTAGACCGAGCTCGACGAGGCGTACACCAGATGGGCGACCCGCTGCTGGCGACAGCCTTCGAGAACGTTCATGAAGCCGACGATATTGCTGTCGATGTACGCCTGCGGATTGTGCAGGGAGTAGCGCACGCCGGCCTGGGCGGCGAGGTGAACGACCCGGTCGAAACCCTCGGCGGCGAACAGCTCGGCCATCGCCGCGCGGTCGGCGATGTCGATTTCAAGGGTGCGCAAGCTCGCGGCCGGCAACCCCAATTCCCTGCTGTGGGCGTGGATGTGGGCGAGCCGCGCGCGCTTCAGGGCGACATCGTAATAGTCGTTGAGGTTGTCGATGCCGACCACCTGGTCGCCCCGTTCCAGCAGGCGCAGGGCGACCTGGCTGCCGATAAAACCAGCCGCGCCGGTAACCAGTACTTTCAGGGCGGCGGTGGTCATGGCGACTGCTTCTCCGGGCGAACGGTCTCGGGGTGAACGGTGTCGAGGTGAACGGTCTTGTCGCGCAGCGCTGCCCTGGCCGGGGTGCGAACGCCGGCGCCGGGTGACCCGGCGCCGGGCCGGCGAGTATACTGCCGGCCCACCGTTTCTGTCCGGACTCCCGCCCCTGGTGGACGCCACCACCCCCAAGCCGCTGTCGCTTCCCGTACTGTTGCTGATGCCGACCAAACACCTGGGCAACCTGCTGGTCAGCCTCGCCAGTGTCGCCGCGCTCGCGCAGGCGGCCGGCGGGCGCAGCCTGCTGGTGCTGGATGAGCGCTACCGGGCCATCGCCGAGGCCGCGCCCGAGCTCGGGCCCGTGCTGTATTTTCCCCGCGCCACCTTCACCAAGGGCAACAGACGCGCGAGCCTGGCCGCCATCTGGCGCTTTTTCCGCGCGTTGCGGCGGTTTGACGGGCAGCTCACGCTCGATCTCGATGGCCAGCGCGAATCAGGCTGGATCTGCCGCCTGGCCGGCAGCCGCGCGCGCGTCGGGCCGGCCTTCGTGCAGGTGCCTCGCGCCTATACCCGGCTGCTGCCGGCGCAGCGCGAGCACCCGCACCGTTGCCACGACTATGCGGCCTGGTGTCGGCACTTTCTGGGCGCGGCCCCCGTGCCGGGCTATCCCGCGCTGACCTCACCGGTGGATCGGCGCGCGCTTCTCGGGCGCCTGGGTATCGACGAACAGATCCCTCTGGCGAGCCTCCACGTGGGCGCGACCAAGGCCTACAAGCAGTGGCCGGCGGCGCATTTCGCGGCGCTGGCCGACTGGCTCGCCGCCCAGGGCCGCCAAGTGGCGCTGATCGGTGCCGGCAGTGGCGACGGCGAGAGCATCGCCGCCGTGCTCGGCCGGTGCCGATCCCGCCCGCACAATCTCCACGACCGGCTCGCGCTCGCCGAACTGATCGCGTTACTGCAGGCGAGCCAGCTCTTCGTCGGCAACGACAGTGGCCCCATGCATCTCGCCGCCGCCACCGGCATTGCGGTGTTTGCGCTGTTCGGTCCCACCGACCAGATGCGCTGGGGGCCCCTCGGCAGCAATGCGCAGGTTATCCGTAACGCTACGCCCTGCGCCGCCAGTTGCTCGCGCCGCCATTGCGAGTACGGTCGCCGCTGTTTGACTGAACTGAGCCCGGAGGTGGTTAGCGGGCGGATTGCGGCCGCGCTCCCCGGTCAGTTCGCGGGCGCGGCGGCGCAGCACCCCACCGCGCGCGCCGACGCGCCATGACCGGGCAACCGCACGCCAGCCGCCCCGCGCCCATCCGCGAGGTGGAGCACGCCGCGCCAATCGCCACCGTGCTCCACCTCATGAAGCGCTACCAGGGCAATTACCCCCTGCTCAACGCGATGGTAGCCACCGACCCCAACCGGTTTCGCACCCTCGTCTGCTACCTCAGTGGGGCGCCGGACGGCAACAATCACCTCGAACAACTGGTCGATCGCACCCTCTATCTGCAACTGGACAAGAAAGCCGTCAGTTGGACGCGCTGGCGCACCTTGCGCGCCGTAGCCAAGGTTATCGACACCGAAGCTGTCGAGCTGGTGGTCTGCCAGTTTCGCCGCACGCACCCAATCGGTGCTTTCGCCACCCTGTTTTCCAAGTGCAAACCCAAGGTGATCGCCATCTACCACGGCATTGTCGGTGGCAAGGTGAGCCCGACCCTGCGCCTATTGAACTGGTTCGTGTACAAACGTCTCGCCCGGCTGGTCAGCGTATCGGCGTTCGACGTTGGCGAAATCCTGCGCATGAACTGGGGGCTGACGGCGGAGAAAGTCGTCGCGATCCAGAACGGCATGGAGTTGCAGCGCTTCGTGACACCGGTCGCCGCCGATCGAACCCGGCTGTTTGGCGCGCCTTTCGCGGATAAATTCCTGTTTGGCACCGTCGGCCGTTTGGCCGCCAAGAAGAATCACGCCCGCCTGCTCGAAGCCTTTGCGGCTGCCAGCCAGGGCCGCGACGATTTAGGTCTGGTGATCGTCGGTACCGGCGGCGAGGAAGGCGCGCTCCGCGCGCTGGCTGCGCGCCTCGGCATCACCGATGAGGTGTTGTTTGCGGGCCGGCGCAACGACATTCCGGCTTTGCTCCAAGCGCTCGACGTGTTCGTGTTTCCGTCGCTGCGAGAGGGCCTGCCGCTGGCGTTGATCGAAGCCATGGCGGCGGGCTTGCCGGTCGTTGCCGCCAGCACCGGGGGCACCGGCGAGACGCTCGGCGATGCCGACTGCGGTTGGCGGGTAGACCCGACCGATAGCGACGGACTGGCCATCGCCCTGGGCAGCGCCGCCGCGACTTCCGCCGTGGAGCGTGCGCGCCTCGGCGCCAACGGGCGCCGACGGGCACTGGCGCAGTTCAACGCCGGGCGCATGATCGCCGCTTACGAACGGCTTTACGGGGAGGTTCTGCGCGGCCGCTGACGGCCGCTCGCCCCGGCGGCTATAATCGCGCCGCTCGCCAAGTGCCCCCATAGAGTCCTGCGCCCGCCTGGGTGCAGCCCGCACGAGTCTCGCCCCACGCCCATGAAACTGTCCGCAAGTAGTGCCGATTATCTCGGTGGCAGCAAATTTGCCACCAGCTACACGCTGAAATTGCAGTTCGACCGCGACGATTACCGGCTCTGCTCGCGCATCGATCTGTTGCGCGGTCTGGTGGCTGGCAAGAAGGTGGTTCACGTCGGCTGTGTCGACCACGACATCGCCACCATCATCCGCAAGCTGCGCAGCAACGAGTGGCTGCACCGCAGCCTGGTCGATGTCAGCGCGCGCTGTCTCGGCATCGACATCAATGGCGACGGGATCCGGTACATCCGCGACGAGCTCGGCATCGGTGATGTCGAAGTCGCCGACATCACCGCGCGCCATTGCAACGCCATCGGCGCCGACACCTGGGATTATTTGCTGCTCGCCGAACTGGTGGAGCACATCGACAACCCGGTCGAATTCCTGACCCGGATCCGGGCCAATTACAGCGATCAGGTGAACACCCTGCTGGTCACAGTTCCCAATGCCTTTGCGCTGCGCAACCGCAAACACGCCACTGGCGGTCGGGAGCGCATCAACAGCGACCATCGCTATTGGTTTACGCCCTATACCATTAGCAAGGTGTTGACCGTCGCCGGGTTCCGCGTCGATTGGCTGCGCACCTGCGGCGGCGACAAGCCGCGCGCGCTGTCGTTTATCAAGAACAACTGGCTCAGGTATCACCCGTTGCTGCGCAGCAGCATCGTCGTGGCAGCGGCGTTTCGGTGACCGACGTCGCTGCGCCGACCTTTCGGTTCAGGCGAGCCGGGGTGTGGCGCTGTCAGGTGAATTCCTCGGTCGCCACGCTGGCGCTCGCCCCCGATGCGACGCTGGCGACTCCCGTCGAGGCCGTGATCGCCGACCGCACGCAGGTACCGGCGTCCCGCGCGGCCCTGGTATATCGGGCGCGGCTGGTGATGGTTGACCGTGATCTGCCGGTGTTCGTCAAGTGCTTCCGCTACCGCTCGGTGTTCGACTGGGTCAAGCACCTGTGCCGCCCGAGCCGCTCCCAGCGCGCCTTCGCGGCCGATCAGATGCTCACCCGCGAAGGCTTCACCACGCCGGAAACGCTGCTCACCGGCTGGCGGCAACGCGGCTTGCTCAAGGACGGATTTTTTACCATCAGCGCCGAGCTGATCGGTTACGACAACCTGTACCTGCATCTGCAGCGCCTGACGGGAACCGCCCCGCGCCGCAAGCGCCAACTGGTCGAAGCGCTCGCCGCCATCGTCGCCCGCTTGCACCACCGTGGCATCGCCCACGGCGATCTCCGTCTCGGCAACGTCCTGGCGCAATGGGGAGGCGACTGGCGATTCGCGTTCCTCGACAACGAGCGCACGCGGCAATTTTTATCCCTGCCAGAGTCGTGGCGCGTCAAAAATCTGGTGCAGTTGAACATGCTGACCGGGCCGACGCTGACGCGCAGTGATCGCCTGCGCTTTTTCCGTGCCTATTGCGCCGGTGGCACGGATGGTTTCGACGCCGCGCTGCTGCGCCAGCGAGTGGTGACGCGCACGCGGGCGCGGCTGGCGCGCCTGGTCGCCCGCGGGCGGCTCGCGCCCGGTGAAATCCGGATGTAGCGGATGCGGCGGTAACCGCGCCGACCACGGCGCCGCCGCGGCGCGGGAATTATCTGGCGTCGGCACCGGACGGCGCAGGAATATTTGACAGAACCGCTCGCGTGCCTGTAGTTTGGCGCGGATTTTAATAACGACGTCCACGGTGACGTTCCCGCCCAGCGGCGGGTCGTTCCGGTCGGCGGTCGCCGATGTTATCGATGCCATCACGTAGATGCACCAGGGGAGCATAAGAGCAATGAGACTATTCCAAGTATCCGTCGCCGCGTTCTTTGTCGTTTTAATAACCTATTTCATTGCTGCGCCCTACCTGACGCTGGGTGAAATCAAGGAAGCCATCGAAAAGCAGGATCCCGTCGCGCTGCGGTCACATCTGGACGTCTCGACGCTGTCGATCAATCTGAAGGAGCAGATTCACGAAGTGATTATGAAAAACGTCACCGAAAAGGACAAAGAGAATGTTCTCACCGAACTGATGATGAACCTCGCATCCAAGAAACTCGTGGATCGCCTGCTTAAACCTGACACGCTGGGGGACGTTCTGGCCGGCAAGGTACCGGTCGGGGAGGTGTTGGACGCCGTCGCGAGGCCCGACTTCGTCGCCAATATCATGGCCGGCAAGACCTCCAACCTCGTCCAGATCAGCGCCCAACCCACCGATATCGGCAAGCAGATCGCCGACGCGATGAAGGGCGCCAGCGCCTCTTTTGATGGTGTCAATGGGTTCTCCGCCGACATCAAGACCAGCACCGGTAAGGACGTGCGCATCATCCTGACCCGCAAACATCGGGCGGAATGGAAAGTCACCAATGTCGTGCTCCCCATCGAGGCGTGAGGTTCACCCGTGCTGCGGTGGGCGCCCTCGCCATTGGGGCGAAGGCGCTCACCCCTGCTGCCGCGCCGCTTTTTTGCTTCCCCCCGGTTCCCCCGTCGGTTGGGTTTTAGAGCCTGTTCAAGCCCTCGATCAGGGATGCAGGGCAAGGCAAAACTGACCGAAAAAGCGCGGCATACACGGCGGCTTTGAGTGTTTGAGGCCAGTTTTAACGCCGCGATGCGTCCTTTAGCGAGATCTTGAACGGGCTCTTAGCGCTTCCGCGGGCAATCCGGCCACCTCGTTCGCACCACACCGGGGTTACACAGGGTCAGGATGCCGCCCCCGGCATCACCATGGCGGCGGCGCGGAAGATCGCCCGCGCCTTGTTCATGGTCTCCTCCCACTCCAGCGCCGGCACCGAGTCGGCGACCACGCCGCCACCGGCCTGCACATGCAGTTTGCCGTCCTTGATCACCGCGGTGCGGATCGCGATCGCGGTATCCATGTTGCCGTTCCAGGCCAGATAGCCCACCGCGCCGCCGTAGATGCCGCGCTTGACCAACTCCACCTCGTCGATGATCTCCATGGCGCGAATCTTGGGCGCGCCGGTCAGCGTGCCGGCCGGCAGCGTCGCGCGCAGCACCTCGATGGCGCTGGTGCCCGGTTTGGCCTGCCCAGTGACATTGGAGGTGATGTGCATGACGTGGGAAAACCGCTCGACCACCATTTTTTCGGTGAGCTTGACCGAGCCGGTGACGGCGACGCGGCCGACGTCGTTACGACCCAGGTCGATCAGCATCAGGTGTTCGGCGATCTCCTTGGGATCGCTGAGCAGGTCGGCTTCGAGCGCGCGATCCTCCTCCTCGCTGTGGCCGCGCTTGCGAGTGCCGGCGATCGGCCGCACGGTGATTGCGCCGTCCTCGAGGCGCGCCAGGATTTCCGGCGAGGAGCCGACGATGGCGAACTCGCCAAGGTCGAGGAAGTACAGGTAGGGCGACGGGTTCAATGTGCGCAGCGCGCGGTACAGGTTGATCGGCTCGGCGTTGAACGGCAGCGACAGCCGTTGCGAAGGCACCACCTGCATCACATCTCCGGCGACGATGTACTCCTTGATTCGGCTGACAACCTCCTCGTAGCGCTGCTGGCCGAAACTGGAGTGAAAGTCGTCCTCGGTGACACCGCTGCCGCTGCCGGTCAGCGCAATTCGCCCGAGATCGGGCAGCGGATTGCGCAAACCCGCTTCAAGCTCGTCGAGACGCGCCTGCGCCTTGTCCCAGGCGTGCGGGTCCGCGGCGTCGCCGTGTACCACCAGAATCAGCTTGCCGTACAGATTGTCGAACACCAGCACTTCGTCGGACGCCATCAGCAGGATGTCGGGTACGCCGAGCTCGTCCGGCGGGCAGCTGGCCGCCAGGCGGGGTTCGATGTAGCGCACGGTGTCATAGCCGAAATAGCCGACCAGGCCACCGGTAAAACGCGGCAACTCCGGGATTGCCGGCATGCGGAAGCTGGCGTGAAAGCGCTCGACTTCGTCGAGTGGTGCGGTGGTGGTGCGCTGCTCCACCGGGCGACCGGCGCGCTCGATGCTGAGCTTGTTGCCGCTGATCTTCAGCACCGTGGTCGCGGTCAGGCCGATCAGCGAATAGCGGCCCCATTTCTCGCCGCCTTGCACTGATTCGAACAGATAGGAATAGGGCCCGCGCGCCAGCTTCAGGTAACAGGACAGCGGGGTTTCAAGATCGGCCAGAATCTCTCTCACCACCGGAATGCGGTTGTAGTGCTGTGCGGCCAATGTGGCAAATTGTTCAGGCGTCATCGCCATTCCTTGTCTTTTTGCAGCGAGGTTTTTGACGAGAGGGTTTTCGACGGGTATCCGCGCCACCGCGAGTACACCGCCGGAATATCCGCTACTGTCCGCTGCTGGTCGAAAAAATGTGGTGGAGCAGGATGCCGGGCGTCAGCCGCGCCGCCATCGCCAACGGCCGGGGCGAAAGTGGGCGCCGCACTGGAAGGAACGTCTCATGATGGGGGCTGGGTACCAAGTGATGGTGGGTACTTCGCCGGTATTCTACCAGCCCGGTGCGCGCACGACGCGCAGCGGTGGAGATGCGAACGCGTGCCGGCCCGCGTTCCTGCATGCCAAAAACGGCCGTTGAACGTATTGATCTTCGCACCAGTCGCGGTCCGAGTTGTCCAAGCCGACGGAGCA
>CBDDRG010000305.1:0-7024 GCA_965232975.1 uncultured bacterium | reverse complement strand
CAGTACAGCTATCGCAGCAAGGTGCACCGGCTGGAGATCGAACCCATCTCTCAAGCCAGTGCGATCCAGCGCGCCGGACGCTGCGGCCGCGTGGCGGCCGGGGTTTGCATCCGCCTGTACAGCGAAGACGATTTCAACCGGCGCCCGGCCTATACCGACCCCGAAATTCTGCGCACCAATCTCGCCGCGGTGATCCTGCAAATGCTGCACCTGCGTATCGGCGATGTGCGCAGTTTTCCGTTCGTCGATCCGCCCGACCGCCGCTTCGTCAACGACGGCTTCAGCCTGTTGCAGGAGTTGGGCGCCGTCGATGCGCGCGGCGAACTCACGCCGGTGGGGCATCAACTCTGTGCGTTGCCGGTGGATCCGCGCCTCGGGCGCATGTTGTTGGCGGCGGCTGCCGCTGGCAGTCTGCGCGAGGTGCTGATCATCGTCGCCGCGCTCAGCATCCAGGATCCGCGCGAACGTCCGGCCGACAAGCGCCAGGCCGCGGACGAGCGGCACCGGGTCTGGCAGAACCAGGAATCCGATTTCGTCGGCCTGCTGAACTTGTGGAATCATCTGGAACATCAACGGCAGGAACTCACGCGCAACCAGTTTGCCAGCTACTGTCGCCAGCAGTTTCTGTCCGCGCTGCGGGTGCGGGAGTGGCGCGATCTCCACCACCAGGTGCATCTGGCCTGTCGCGAACTCGGTTTGCGCGACAACACCGAGCCGGCAGATTTCGCCGCACTGCACCGCGCGCTGCTGGCCGGCTTGTTGAGCCAGATCGGGTTTCGCCACGACGAGCGTGAATTCCTGGGCACCCGCAATCGCAAATTTCACCTGTTCCCGGGCTCCGGATTGGCCAAAAAGCCACCGAAGTGGGTGGTGACTGCCGAGCTGCTGGAGACGTCGCGGCTGTACGGGCACCACAATGCGGCCATTGCCAGCGAGTGGTTGCCGGAACTGGCGGCCCATCTGGTCAAGAAAAGCCACAGCGAGCCCCACTACGATCCGCGCTCCGGCCAAGTCATGGCGTGGGAGAAGCAGACGCTGTACGGCCTGGTCATCCTGGAGCGCGAACGGGTGCCGTTTGCGGCGATCGACCCGCCGCTGGCGCGGCAAGTGTTCATTCAGGCGGCTCTGGTGGAGGGCCGCTACGGCGTCAAGGATCGCGGGCGCGGCGCTTTCGCCAAGCACAATCGGGAACTGTTGGAAGAGCTGGAAAAACTGGAAGAGCGGTTGCGGCGGCGCGACATTCTCGCCGATGAACAGGTGCTCCATCAGTTCTACGACGAGCGTGTACCGGCGGCAGTCACCGGGCTCGCGAGCTTTGAGCGCTGGCGCGAGCAGGCGGAGCGGATCCAGCCGCGCCTTCTGTTTATGGACCGCGGTTTGCTGGTGCGCAACGAACCGGACGTCGCCGAAACCGCACAATTTCCCGGCTACCTCGACTGGGAGGGCCACAGCTATCGGCTGCACTACCGCTTTGAGCCCGGCCACCCGGAGGATGGCGTCAGTATCGACATCCCCGACGGCATCCTGCACCAGGCGCCGCGGCACCGCTTTGAATGGCTGGTGCCCGGCCTGGTGCGGGACAAGGTGATCGCGCTAGTGAAAAACCTGCCGAAGGAATGGCGCAAACACTTGGTGCCGGTGCCCGATTATGTCGATCGGATCATCGGCCAGTTGACGCCGGGCGATCGCCCGTTGGCCGAGGCGGTGGCAGAGGCGCTGCACCGGGTTGCCGGTGTACAGGTGCCGGCGGCGTGTTGGTCTGATGAGCGCCTCGATGCCTTTTACCGTATCAACTATCGCCTGCTCGATGCGCAGGGCAAGGTCATCGATGTCAGTCGCGATTTCGAAACTTTGCGGGCCCGCTACCGCGCACATGTGCAGACGTCGATTCGCGCTGCCGCCGGCGCTGGCCTGGAGCGCTCAGGGGTACGCAGCTGGGATTTCGGTGAGCTGCCGGCCATGGTGGTGATCCAGCGCAACGGCCTCGACATCCGCGCCTACCCGGCGCTGGTCGATAAACAGGACAGCGTCGCACTGCGGCTTCGCGATTCCCTCGCCGTCGCCGAACGGGAATCCTGCGCCGGTGTGGTGCGCCTCGCAATGCTGGAACACGGCCAGCCCGCCTCCGGTTTGCGGCGGCAGCTTTTCAAGGGCAAGGAGTTGCAATTGACGGCGGCGCAGCTACCGGCGCGCGCGGCGCTGGCCGAGGACGTGATTTTCGCAGCCTATCGGCAGGCGTTATTTGCCGATAGGCCCTTGCCTCGCGACGCCGCGGCCTTTGCGCACAGTCTGGCGAGCGGGCGCGGCCGGATCATTGCCACGGCCAATGAACTCGAAGCACTGCTGCTGACCATCGCCCACTCGCTGCCAGCCGTGCGCGCGCTGTTGCGGGAGCGGGAAGCGAAATTTCCCGCGCCGGCCGCCGACTGCCGAGGCCATCTCGACAGCCTGTTTGGCGAAAAATTTGTGTCCGCCACCGATATTTTCTGGCTGGGCCAATATCCCCGCTATCTGCGCGCACTCGCGGCACGGCTGGACAAGTTGCCGCTGCAAGTGGACAAAGACCGCCGCCTCAGTCAGGAACTAGCGGGCTATACTCGGCAGTGGCGAGCGCTCGGCCAGCGTGCTGGCGATTGCTCCCCGGCAGATGCCGCAGAGTTGCAGCGGTTCAGGTTCATGATCGAGGAGTATCGGGTGTCGCTGTTTGCGCAGCAGTTGAAGACGGCCATGCCAGTGTCCGCACAACGGCTCGCGGGGCAGGCTGAGCTGCTGTCGGCCCGGCTCTGAGGCTGTCCTGCGTCACCCCATCAGTGCTTGGTCTCGGTTTTCGACCAGCGGCAGCCGCTGCCGCTGGCTTTATCGATACCGATCAATTTGCGTCGATGGGCGGCGAGTTCGCCGGCATCCGCGACGATAATCCGCAGTGGTGGCCGGCCGCCGTCGAGGCGGCGAATACCGGTGCCCGCTGACACCTCGCCCACCGCGGCCGGATTGCCCTCCAGCACCAGCGTGGTCTGGCCACCGGTCATCAGCAGGTAGACGTCTGCGAGGATTTCCGCATCCAGCAGCGCGCCGTGCAACTCTCGCTCGGAGTTGTCCACGCTGTAGCGCTTGCACAGGGCGTCCAGACTATTTTTCTGCCCTGGGTGCAGCTGTCGGGCCATCAGCAGGGTATCGACGACCGCGCAGCGATCTTCGATACGACCGTGACCTTGATCGAGGCGCGCGAGTTCGCGGTTGAGGAAGCCAAGATCAAAGGGCGCGTTGTGGATCACCAGTTCCGCGTCCGCGATAAAGCTGAGGAAATCGGCCAGGATATCGCCGAACCGGGGTTTGTCGGCGAGATCTTCGTTGCGGATGCCGTGAACTTCGGTCGCGCCGGCGTCGATGTCCCGCTCCGGATTGAGGTAGCGGTGGAAATGGCGCCCGGTGAGGTGGCGGTTGACCAATTCGACGCAGCCGATCTCGATGATGCGATGATCCTGATCGACCTCCAGTCCAGTCGTTTCGGTGTCCAGCACAATCTGTCTCATGGCCGCCCCAGATTGTCGATACCGCGGTTGGCAAGTTGATCTGCAAGTTCGTTTTCGGGGTGGCCGCTGTGGCCCTTGACCCAATGCCAACTGATTTTATGGCGGGCGACCTGGATGTCGAGGCATTGCCATAGATCGATATTCTTCACCGGTTTGCCGTCGGCTTTGCGCCAGTTTTTGGCTTTCCAGCCGGCGAGCCAGCGGGTGATACCTTGGCGCACATACTCGGAATCGGTGGTCAATGCCACTTGGCAGGGCTCGCTGAGGGCCGCGAGCGCTTCGATCGCGGCCTTCAGCTCCATGCGATTGTTGGTGGTGACCGACTCCCCGCCAAATAGGTGTTTCTCCCGGCCGCCGCAGCGCAGCAGGGCGCCCCAGCCGCCCGGTCCGGGGTTGCCCCGGCAGGCGCCATCAGTAAAAATGTCCACTAATTTCAATGCCATGATCTTCCAGATTCAGCTGTTGGGGGTGGCACGTCGGCAGCCGTTGATTGCCAGACTCGGAACACGCAGCGGAACCCAAGCGGGCGGCGCGATGGCGGTTGGCCGGATGACCTGCTTGCGGGCGACTAGGACGTAGAACAGGCCAAAAGGGAGCTTGGCGTTGCGGGCCAGTCTGTGCAGCCCCGGATTCAGGGGCTTGTCCGGGCTGTTTTGCGCAAGTGGATAACCGCTCCAGTGCAACATAACCGGCTGCAAGCCCAGCAGGCGCAGCCAGTCCAACGCGCGTCCCGCGCGCAGACTGTTGCGGCGCCAGACTGGATGTTTCGAAAACAGAACCGCCGGCCATTTACCGAGGCCCAGCAGGCTCACTGGGTTGAAGCCGAACAATGCGATATGCCCGCCGGGGTTGGCCACCCGTGCCGCCTCGCTGAGTACGGCATGGGGGTTTGGCGAAAAATCCAGCGCGTGGTGGAGGAGGACGACATCGACACTATCTCCGGGCAGCGGCAAAGCATCGAAGTCGCAGACGCTCGCGATGCCAACGGCGCTTGCTGGAAAGAGTGCGAATTTGTGGAGCTGGCTAAAGCTTGCCAGCAGATGATCCGGCGGCGAAACGCCCAGATGAGCGAGTCGATAGCCGCCGAGCGCGGACAAATGGGCGCGGCAGAAGGCGCGTTCTCGCTCGAGCATGTGCCGCCCCACGGGGGTGGCGAACCAGGCGGTCAATTGGTCATGAACCTGCGCGAGGTCGGGCACCTCGAATCTCAGCCGGACGCGGTCAGCGATGTTGAATCCGGTATGTGGCAAAGGGTTCCCGTACACTACGAAATCGGACGACGGGTCATTATCGGCAAAACCGCCGTTCAACACTAGCGAGCACGGGCACCAGCGAGCGCGGGCGCCGATGGGTGCGCGATGGAGCTTTGAGCGGGTATCATCACGTGCCCGCGGGGCGGCGGGCAAGCGTGATCAGGTGTTTGTTGAGGCAGCGCTCGTCTTTTGGGGGCGCCTAGGCCATTGATAGGGGATTGTGGCGCGTTATGGTACGCAAAGCTGGTGGTCTTGAAGGTGCTGCATATTGGCGTATAGGTTCGACTATTACTTTCGGGTAATGGGCGGAATCAGCGGCGTAGGTTTTGTACTTGTGGGATAAAAGTTAACGGAACATGGGCGGCCCGCGTCTCGTCGCCGGCGGCGGGCGAAATGGCTGATCTCGGAAGGTATTGGCGGGCGTCGAAGAGAGATCGTCGCAAGCGTTCTTGCCTTTTCCAGAACCTGGTCGACAAGATATGAAAATCATGCGCTTCCTGGCAGCGGTGACGCCGTTGCTTTTGTTAGATGCGTGCGCCGAATATTCCGATGCTGTGGGCAGACCCTTGGCAGCGCCGCCAGCTGGCGTGACGGCGGGGTATGACGACACTAGCACCGCACCAGAGTCGTGGGTTGAACAACTGTTCGCGGATGTGCCGGAACTGGTTCTGGAAGCGGCGGAGAAACAACGCACCGACGACCAGATCGACTCGACCCCAGTGACAGCGGATGCGAATACGCCGCCAGCCTTTGTGGTCCCGGTTCCGGAACCGCCATCGACCGATATCTGGCAGCGGATCAGCGAAGGCATGACGTTGCCGCGCTCGCTGGACAACCGGTTGGTTAAAAAGTATTTGCGTGCCTATCGGGGAAATCAGCATTACTTCGATCAGATAATGCCGCAGATGGCGTTGTACCTACCGCATATTGTGGACGAATTGGAACAGCGCGGAGCCCCCCTCGAACTGGCGCTCGTGCCGTTGATCGAAAGTGGGTACAACCCAGCGGCCCGCGCGCCGCACGGCATTGCCGGATTGTGGCAGTTTACCCGGGGCACTGGCGACTCGCTCGGCATTCCCCGCAACTCCTGGTACGACGGGCGCCTGGATGCCATCGTCTCAACGCGGGTCGCCGCAGACTATTTCATCGATTTGCACGACGATTTTGCGGGCGACTGGCTGTTGGCGATTGCCGCCTACAATCGTGGTGTCGGTGCGATCAGTGACGCGCTGGCAAAAAGTCAGCGACAGGGCAAAAGCGGCGATTTTTGGTCGTTGCAGCTCGATGGGCGGGCGCGGGACTATGTGCCGGAACTGCTTGCGTTGGCGGAGGTTTTTCGCAATCCCGAGCGCTATGGCATCCACCTGCCAGCACTGGCGGATGCGCCCCTCGTCGAGACCGTCACGGTCGATCAGCCGTTCAGCTTGAATCAGGCCGCCAAGTTGGCCGATGTTGAGGTTGATACCCTGCGCGGTCTCAACCCGGCGTACCTGCGCGGGGTGATTCCCCCTTCCGGGGCGTATCAGCTGGTGGTGCCCGCGGGCACTCGGGACCTGTTCGAAATGGCGCTCATGATCACCGCGCCAGATGCGGTGGACGCCACTGCGCGAACGGCGATTTCCGCACCGCCAGCGCCTGGAGGGCACATCAAATATCGGGTAAGGCGCGGCGACACGCTGGGCGCGATCGCCCTCCGCCACAAGGTCACCTTGGCGGACGTCAAAGCGGAAAACCAGCTGCTTACGGACTTTCTCCCGATCGGCAAAATCCTCACGATTCCGCAAGCGGGCAGCTCTTCTACGCGCCGTGCGCGCGGGGAGTCCGTCGGAATCAAACGTCCGTAGCGAGGGAAAGTCGGCTGTTCCGCGGTAGGACAGTCTCAAGTCCACCGGCGTAGCAGCGCCATCAACAAGGCAGGTCTGAGTTAAGCCCCTCCCGCCTTTGGTCGGCAGCAGGGCGTGCGACGACTTGGTTTTGCCTTCCTCACCTATTAGGATGTTGAAAAAGGGCTTTCCCGCCCTTTTTCAACCCGGCTCGTCGCGGTACATGCCCGCGACGGCCTCCGAAGATCAAGCACCTAGTGTCCTGTCCCGCTTATTATTAGCATAAGACTTGCATCCAGATTGGGTATCGTCATGAGCGGAGCGATACCTGATGCGAACTGGACGACCCAAATCTGAGCTGGTGCTGAGCGAGGATGAGCGTGCGCAGTTGCAGTCGCTGGCACGCTCCCGCTCA
>CBDDRG010000304.1:0-2920 GCA_965232975.1 uncultured bacterium | reverse complement strand
GGCACTGCGCGATCCCGAGGTCCGCGCTGTTCAGGCGCGCCGCCAGCTCACCCATGATCCAGTTGGCGGCCAGCTTGGCGTCGCCGCAGTGGCCGGCGGTGGCCTCGAAGAACGCGGCCATCGCCGCGCTGTCGCCGAGTTGATCGGCGTCGTAGGCCGACAGGCCGTAGTGCTCCTGAAACCGCTGCCGGCGGGCATCGGGCAGCTCCGGCAGATTGGCGCGCACGGCGTCGATATAAGCCTCGTCGAGCACCAGCGGCAACAGGTCGGGACAGGGGAAATAGCGGTAGTCGTTGGCCTCCTCCTTGGTGCGCATCGCGCGCGCGACATGCTTGTCGCCGTCGTAGAGGCGGGTCTCCTGGCGGATGGTGCCGCCGTCCTCCAGCACCTCGATCTGGCGCGCGACCTCCAGTTCGATGGCGCGCTCCATGAAGCGGAAGGAATTCAGGTTCTTGGTCTCGGTGCGGGTGCCGAGCGGTTCGCCGGGCCGGCGCACCGAGATATTCACGTCGAAGCGCATGGAGCCCTGCGCCATCTCGCCGTCGCAGATGCCCAGCGAGGTGACGAGCGCGTGCAGCTTCTTGGCGAAGGCGACGGCCTCCTCGGCGCTGCTCAGATCAGGCTCGGAGACGATTTCGATCAGCGGGGTGCCGGCCCGGTTGAGGTCGATGCCGGTCATCGCCGCGCCCAGGCCACCGAGCCCCTCGTGCACCGACTTGCCGGCGTCCTCCTCCAGGTGGGCGTGATGGATGCGAATCCGCTTGCTGCTGCCGTCGGCGCGCCGGATATCGAGATGGCCGGGGCCGACGATGGGCTTTTCGAGCTGGGTGATCTGGTAGGCCTTGGGCAGATCGGGATAAAAGTAGTTCTTGCGCTCGAATATCGATTCCCGGCGGATGTCGGCGTGGATGGCGAGGCCAAACATCACCGCCATGCGCACCGCCTCGGCGTTCAGCATCGGCAGGGTACCGGGCATGGCCAGGTCGATGGCGCAGGCCTGGGTATTGGGCGCGGCGCCAAAGGCAGTGCTGGCGCCGGAAAAAATCTTGGAGTGGGTAGCCAGCTGGGTGTGCACTTCGAGGCCGATAACGGTTTCCCATGCCATGCAGACAGTTACCTTGCGGGTTGAGAGGGGGGCGACCAAGGTGGAGCGCGGGCTGCTGCCGCGCTGCCACCGGCAACGGTGACCATCCTATGGCGGGGTCGCAGGCGACACAAGCGCAGCCGCCCGCACCTGCTACGGCCATGATTTTGCAATTAACAGGTCGAGCGGCGAGCAAACGGCATCGATCCGCTGTCTACTGCCGATGAAACCCTGCTGCCGAGCAACGCCACGACCAAACCACCGCGGGTCTTTTGCCAGGGTCGCACACCGCGAACCGGTTTCGCCCCCCGTTCCAGCGCACGCAGGCGCTGGCACCCGCTCACCTGGACTCCCGCGATGAGCACCAACGCCAACCCCCACCGTCCCGCCAGCCGCTCGCGCCGCCCGCTCTGGTTGATCCTGGCACTGCTGGCGGCAGTGGCACTGCTTATCTGGCGGTTTGACTGGAATTGGTTCAAACACCCACTCGAAAATGCCGTGCGGTCCGCCACCGGACGCGAATTCTTCATTGCTGGCGATCTCGGCGTCGATATCGGCTGGACCACGAGCGTGCGCGCGCAGGATGTGCGTATCGGCAACCCGGCCGGCTGGTCCACGGCGGAGATGGCCAGCGCCGAGGACCTCGAGCTACGTGTCGCATTGCGCTCGCTGTGGCGCCGCCAGCTGGTGGTGCCCCTGATCCATGCCACCCGCCTCAAGCTGCTGATCGAACGCGACGCCGACGGCCGTGGCAACTGGGTGTTCGGCGACGGCCAGCCATCGGCAGCGGATGGTCGGCGACTGCCCGAAATCGGCCAGCTGGACATCGTCGACAGCGAAGTCAGGGTGCTGGAATCCCGGTTCAAAACCGATCTGCGGCTGGCTGTGCGCAGCGGTGAAGCGGAAAACCCCGGCGCGTTGAAGCCGCTGGTCGCAACTGGCGAGGGCCGCTATCGCGGGTTCGCCTTCACCCTTGCCGGCAAGATCGACTCGCCGCTGGAGCTGCGGCAGGCCGACGCGCGCTATCGCATCGATATCAACGCCCGCGCTGGCAATACCCGGGCCCGGCTCGACGGCGCGCTCGACTCCCCGCTGCAATTCGCTAATGTTGACCTCCATCTGGCGCTGTCCGGGGCCAATCTCGCCGATCTCTACCCGTTGGCCGGGGTGGCCCTGCCGGAGACACCACCCTACCAACTCGATGGCCGCATCGGTCGCGACAATGGCGTGTGGAGCTATCGCCGCATGACCGGAACTGTCGGTGATTCAGACATTGCCGGCGATGTCAGTGTCGACGTCAGCGGCAAACGCCCCCATCTGCGGGCGCAGCTGGAATCCACCCGCCTCGACCTGGACGACCTGGCGGGCATGATCGGCGCGCCCCCGCAGACGGGTGTCGGCGAGACAGCATCGGCGGCCCAGAAGAAGGCAGCGAAACAACTCGCTGACGCCGCACGCGTGCTGCCGGACAGGCCCTACAACCTGACCAAACTGCGCGCCATGGACGCCGACGTCAAGCTGACCGCGAAACGGATCAATGCTCCCGACCTGCCCATCGAATCGCTGGCCACACAGATCAAGCTGGCGGACGGCCTGCTGCGGCTGGAGCCACTCCGGTTGGGCATCGCCGGGGGGACGATCGAGGGTTATCTGCAACTCGACGCGCGGGCGGACGTCATTGCGGTGACCAGCGATGCGCGCGCGCTTGGCCTCAAGCTCGCCAAACTGGCGCCGAACGCGAAACTGATGGACGACGCGGTCGGCACCCTGGCCGGCCAGGCGCGTCTGCGCAAGCGCGGCAACTCGGTGGCCGACATGCTCGCCGCGGCCGACGGC
>CBDDRG010000303.1:0-4272 GCA_965232975.1 uncultured bacterium | reverse complement strand
TTGAGCTTGCGCGCCGCCTTCACGCCGACTTCCTGACTGAGCGACGGCTTCGGCTTCGAGGGCTTATTCTGGCTTTCGTCACTCATTGTGAAACGCCGCCATGCGGCGGGTGAAATCGCTTTCCTTTTTCGCCAGCACCGATCGCACGCTTTGCTCGTGCTCATCCAGGGTCAGAAATTCCTGCTCCACCGCATCGCGCAATTGGCCGAGGTCCGTTCCGACCAGCGCCCGGCGCACGGAAACGAGCACGTTCGGGCCGGTCTTGACCAACACCCCTTCGTCCACGGCCACGTAAACCTCACCTTCCATTTCGGTCTCGTAAACTAGGATCCCCGGCGCGAGCGCGGCCACGCAGTCCAGCCGGTGGGGCAAGAGTCCGAATGAGCCCTCGCGCGACTCGGCGACGATACGCGACACGTCGGTTTTCTCGGCGAAGATTTTGAAAGGCAGGAGAATCTTAAGATTCATGCGTGCCGGCTGCATGCTCGACTTCCGCGAGGGGTTTCGGATCGGCTTGGGCTTTTGCCTTCGCCTTCGCTTCGGCTATCGTCCCGATCATGTAAAGCGCGCTTTCCGGAATGTCCTTGAACTCGTCACGCAAGATACGCTCACAGCCATCCAGCGCGTCGTCGAGGCCGACAAGCTTGCCCTTGAGGCCGGTAAACTGCTCGGTGGTGAAAAACGGCTGGGTGAGAAAACGCTCCAGCCGCCGGGCGCGGGCCACCACGTTGCGGTCTTCCGGCGACAGTTGTTCCAGGCCCAGCATCGCGATGATGTCCTTCAGGTCGGTGTATTGCGCGAGTGTGCGCCGGATTTCCTGCGCAAGGGCATAATGCCGCTCGCCGATGACGCCCGGCGTGGCCATTTTGGAATTGGACTGCAACGGGTCGATGGCCGGGTAGAGCCCCTCGCTTGCCCGTTTGCGCGACAACACCATGGAGGCGGAAAGATGCGAGAAGGTGTGCACCGCCGCCGGATCGGTGAAATCGTCCGCCGGCACATACACCGCCTGAATCGAGGTGATGGCGCCGGTATCGGTATTGGCGATGCGCTCTTCCAGTTGCGACAACTCCGTGCCCATGGTCGGCTGATAACCCAGGCGCGCCGGCATCTGGCCCATCATACCGGATACTTCCATGCCCGCCTGAATAAAACGAAAAATATTGTCGATGAGCAACAGCACATCACGATGTTCGTCGTCGCGAAAATATTCGGCCATGGTCAGTGCAGCATGACCGACGCGAAAACGGGCGCCCGGTGGTTCATTCATCTGGCCGAATACCATTACCATATTTTGCAACACACCCGCCGCCTTCATCTCACGGTAGAGTTCTTCCCCTTCGCGGCAGCGTTCACCGATGCCGCAAAAAATACTCACGCCGGCGTGTTGCCCGACCATGTTGTGAATCATCTCGGTGAGTAGCACCGTTTTTCCCACACCCGCCCCGCCAAACAAACCGGCTTTGCCGCCACGTTCCAACGGCATGAGCACATCAATGACCTTGATGCCGGTCTCAAACAATTCGGATTTTGTGGATCGTCGCGCCAAGGGTGGTGGCGCCCGATGGACCGTGCGCCACTGGACATCCGACGGTGCTGCCTGGCGGTCGATGGTATTGCCGAACACGTCGAACATGCGTGACAGAATTCCCTTGCCGACTGGTGCCTGCAATGGCCCGCCGGTGTCTATCACCACCATGCCACGCGCCAGTCCTTGGGTGGGGGTCATTGCAATCCCGCGCACGCGATGTGCATCAAGCTGTGAAAATACTTCGATGGCGACTTGATTACTAGTCCCGGTGTGCAACAAGGAGTGGATGGGCGGCAATCGTTCCTCAAACACGATATCCACAACACTACCGCGCACCGAGACGACCACACCGGAATTCGATGAATGGGTATTGCCTGGAATTACCCGGTTCGATTTCATAACACTATGCCTTTTCTTCTCCAGCGGACTTATCCCTTGCGGACAACGCATGCCCGGCATTGAGTGCAGCGCGCACCTCCATCAGCCGCCTTGCGATCCGCGCCCGATCATGGGCGGCTTCGGTGGTGCGGCCAGCCTGTTCGGCAAGCCACTGCACCTGTTCGTGCAGTGCCCGCCGGCGGCGCGGGTTGGCCGTGTGCTCGGCGAGGATCTCGAAGGCGCCGAGCATGTGCGCCATGATGCCGATATTGCCTTCAGCATTACCCCTGATCTGGTCGAACGCCTCGGACAGCAGACCTTCAAAGGTCGGTGCGATGGTGATCACACGCAGTTCGTCGCCCTCGTAGCGGAGCGACGCAGGAAATTATCGGCGGACCAGCTGTGCCAACATGCCATGGAAGACCACTTCGTAGAAGTCGATTCCAACAACCGCCCGTTGCGCCCAGCGAGCCACGACAGGATTATGAGTTCCGATGATGGCTACAATAGTCGAGACAACCAGGCCGATGATAGTGTATTGCGGAATTTTCGGGATCACTTGAGACCGCTCCATTTCCAATTACGAATCTCCGGCATATCCTGGCCGTGCGGATTGGAAGTGAGCCCCGTCACTGCATATTCCTGAATATAACGGCCGAGTGTGCTGCTCGTCAGCAGCCCGCGTGTGATGTTGTCAAGCCAGAGGCTTTGACCGAGTTCGTGCAGTTGCAGAGTAGCTTTAATGATGCCTCCTGTTGCGCACAGTTGCCTTGTTGGGGGGGGGGCGGGTAATGCGGTCAAATCGCAATTGACCAAGTCCCCGATATGCTCGATCGTCGGGAACCATCACCCAAACCGAGCCTTGAAGCCCCTTCGATAGCGCGAAACAGCGGTGTTGGGCAGGGCACGAGTTCAGGCAGGCTTGCAGCCGCCAGTACAGCCTGGCGATGTGTCGTCGCTGAACGAAACAGCGTAACCACATCCTGCTGCGTGACTATCCCCGCAGCTGGACGCGATCGAGCGTTGCCGTCATATTCCACATCGCGACTCGGGCGCTCTGTACGATCTCGCACATATATCAGATGATCCACGCTGGAACTTTGACCCATGTCACAGTCAGCTGATGGTCCCGGCTCCACTCGCCACACGCTTCATGCGAGTATGCGAGAGTGTTGGAAGCGGTTCGTCTTTCCCATGGAAAAGACTGAGGAATCAAGGCGGCAAGTCCAGGCGGGCCACAGCCAGCCGGCAGACGTTTATCGGGATGCCGCCACAGCGCTGGGCGTGCCGGCCCCGAGCTGCAGCGAGAAAACCGAAGGCACGCACGCCGCGCCCTGGACCCTGAGCGAGGCGAGCGCGCCCATCCCCATGGGCCCCGACCGCTTCTTCGATCCAGCCTGGCCGATCGACTACCTCGCCAGCTTCGACTTCCGCAGCCCGAACATCGCGCTCGCGGCTCTGGCCGAGGTCAACGAACGCGCGACGGGGTGAGAAGGGCGGGGATTGCCGTTTAGACCGCAGTGGCACGGCCACTGTTGGAGTCAGCACCCAAGGAACCTCTGAATAAGTGGTAAAAATGAATTTTCTCCCTCTCCCTGAAGGGAGAGGGTTGGGGAGAGGGTAAGACAGTGCGTAGCCCGGATGAAGCGAAGCGCAATCCGGGAAAAAGACTGGAACGGCCCCAGCTGATTCGGTAGCCAGCGGACCGCTTGCAAAGTTATCGGTATCTGATAACATCAAAACATGATCGAGAGCTTTGGTAACCGCCTTGCCGAAGATCTGTTTTATGACCGCAGCTCGAAAGAGGTGCGCCAATTTCCACCGGAATTGAAGCGTGCAGCACGGCGCAAATTACTGTACTTGCACGACGCCGCCGAACTTGTGGACCTGCGAACACCGCCAGGGAATCGGTTGGAGGTACTGAAGGGCAGGTTGGCGGGGCACCATTCAATCAGGATCAACGATCAGTGGCGTATCGTGTTCCGGTGGGAAGGCGGTAACGCCAAGAACGTTCAGGTCGTCGATTACCACTGAACCGATAACAGGAATTCAGATGATGAAACAGCCAAAGAACCCTTTTCATCCCGGCGAGGTTCTCCTCGAAGAATTTCTCACGCCGGCCGGCATCACGCAGACGGCGTTCGCCAAGAAACTCGGCTGGACCCGCGCCCGCCTCAACGAGCTTATCAAGGGCAAGCGCGGCATCACTGCTGAAGCTGCGCTGGATCTGGCCAAGGTGTTGGGAACCTCGGCAAAGCTCTGGATGAACTTGCAGGCAACTTACGATCTCGATCAGGCGATAAAACGACGCAAGGCCGCCTGAACGAGTCATGCCGACCTGGACGGTTTAACTTCCGTATGAC
>CBDDRG010000302.1:0-6664 GCA_965232975.1 uncultured bacterium | reverse complement strand
GCGCGCCGGAAAGTGCGGGTGGCGCTCGAGCTTGGGGCCGAGCGCGGCCACCGGTGCCGCCGCGACGTCGGCCACCTGCAGTACCAGGTGGGGATTGCCGATGGCCAGTACCGCGACCGCAAGCGTCTCGCCATCGACATCGAGCGGATAGAGCGTGGCGCGAGTCGCCGCCGCAAAAGGCACGCGAGCCGGTTCCAGTTCGGGGATGCCCATGACCACGGCGATGTCGCCATTGCTGGCGACGCACAGCTCGAGCGTGCCCGATCGAGTCTGCACGCGCAGCTGGGTCTTGCCGGTAAGGTGCCGATCGCGCACGAATTTGGCGAGGCAGCGGGCGCCGTTGCCGCACTGGGACACTTCACTGCCATCGGCATTAAAGATCAGGTATTGGAAGTCGATGTCCGGTTGCGCGGGCGCTTCCACCACCAGCACCTGATCGCAACCGATGCCCAGATGGCGGTCGGCGAGTCGGCGCGCAAGTTCCGGCGTCACCCGCACCGGCTGGGTGATGGCGTCGATGACGACGAAGTCGTTGCCGAGGCCGTGCATTTTGGTGAAGCGCAGCAGCATGGGTCAGCTCGGCAGCAGGTGTTCGCCGCGCGTCAGGTCGGCCAGGGTTTCGCGCTCGCGGACGACGTGAACCTGGGCGCCGTCCACCATGACTTCGGCGGCGCGCGGGCGGCTGTTGTAGTTTGAGCTCATGGTAAAGCCGTAGGCGCCGGCCGCATGGACGCACAGTAAATCGCCGGGCGCAATGGCGAGCGTCCGCTCCCTGCCCAAGAAATCGCCGGTTTCACACACCGGGCCGACCACTTCGTAGGTTGCGGCGAGGGTACCAGGTGCCGGCCGCACGGCTTCGATCGCCATCCACGCCTGATATAGCGCCGGGCGGATCAAATCGTTCATGGCGGCATCGACAATGGCAAAGCGCTTGTGGCCCGCATCCTTCAAGCCGTTGTCCTTCAGATAGTCGACGCGGGTGAGCAGGATGCCGGCGTTGGCGACGATGGATCGTCCCGGCTCCAGCACCAGCGTCAGCGGGCGTCCACCCAAGCGTTGGTCGATGGCGGCGATGTAGTCGGCAATCGGGGGTGGCACTTCGTCGCGATAGCGCACGCCGAGGCCGCCGCCGACATCGAGATGGGCGATGTCGATGCCCTCGTCGGCGAGCCTGTCGATCAAATTCAGCATGCGGTCGAGCGCCGCGAGAAAAGGTTCGATACTGGTGAGCTGGGAGCCGATATGGCAATCGACGCCGACGATCTTCAGGTGGGGGAGGGCGCGCGCCTCACGGTAGGCCGCGACTGCCTGCGCGATGTCGATGCCGAATTTGTTTTCCCGCAAACCGGTGGCGATATAGGGGTGGGTATGGGCGTTGACGTCGGGGTTGATACGCAGCGAAACCGGTGCGACCCGCCCGAGTTCACCGGCCACCCGATCGAGCGCACTCAACTCGGCGATGGACTCCACGTTGAAACAGAAAATGCCCGCGGCGAGCGCGCGGGCCATTTCCGCGGGTTGCTTGCCAACGCCGGAAAACACCACTTTGCGGGGGTCGCCGCCGGCTCTCAGCACGCGCTCCAGCTCGCCGACGGACACAATGTCAAAGCCGGCGCCCAGCTTTGCAAGCACATTCAGCACCGCGATATTGGAGTTAGCCTTGACTGCGTAACACACCAGGTGCGGACGTTCACCCAGGGCCTGTTGATAGGCGAGAAAGTGCTCGCTCAGTGCGGCGCGACTGTAAACATAGGTTGGTGTACCACAACGGGCGGCGATGTCGGTCAGGGCCACCCGTTCGGCGTGGAGCTGGCCGTCGCGAACCTGGAAATGAGGCATTGCCGCGCGGCTAGCCGAGAGGCGTAGGTTGCTCGCCCGGGGCCGGCAAGTCGTTATTGTCATTGTCCTGCGTTGGCGGCAGTTCGAGTGGCGGTCGTGGTGGGGCGGCGTCGGGCAGGTACAGCGCGCCCTTGTTGCCGCAGGCTGCCAGGCCGCAGATCGCCGTCGTCACCATCAAAGCCAGTAGCCAGCAGCGCATGTCGATCCATCGGGGGCAAGGTCGGGCGCCGATTATACCGACAGCGGCTACTTGGGCTCAATGAAATACAATGCCCGCGAGCCCCGAGGAGGCCCTGGCAATGAATGAAGCCGAATTCAGCCGCGCCGCGGATGCGTTGATGCGCACCATCGAAGATGAGCTGGACGCCATCGGCGCCGATATCGACACCGAATGTGCGGGCGGCGTGTTGACGCTGGTGTGCGCGGCCA
Source organism: uncultured bacterium (assembly GCA_965232975.1). Lineage (GTDB taxonomy): Bacteria > Pseudomonadota > Gammaproteobacteria > Pseudomonadales > Porticoccaceae > CBDDRG01. The sequence goes on along the minus strand of CBDDRG010000302.1, from coordinate 4,396 downwards.
ATGGATCGCGGATCATCCTGTCCCGCCAACCGGCGCTGGCGCAGATCTGGGTGGCAGCCAAATCCGGCGGCTTCCATTTTGATTTCGGCGCCGATGGCTGGATTTGCACCACATCGGGCGAGGCGCTGGCAACCGTGCTCGGCCGGGTGTGCTCAGCCCAGGCCGGCGAGCCGGTCGTCTTCAAGCTGTCGTAAGAGTCGAGCGCCCGCCGGCCTACCCTCCGACCGGCGGGTGGGGGCTCACGCCACCTGAACGTCAATTTTCCGCGGTTGCGCGTGCTCGGCTTTCGGGATGTGCAGACGCAGCACGCCCTGGTTGAGTGCGGCGCTGACTTTGCCGCCGTCCAGTTCCTTCGACAGAACAAAGACCCGCCGATAGTGGGGCGTTTCCACCTCCACATGGTTCGCGGTCATGCCCTCGGGGCTGGCCACCGCCACCTCGCCCGCGATGGTCAGCCGGTCGGCGTCGAGCTGAACCGACAGCTTGTCCTTGGATACACCCGGTAGATCGGCGTACAGGGTGATGCCGGTGGCATCCTCGATCACATCCACTGGCGGCAGCAGTGTGCGCTCTGCGGAAACACCTGCCGCGTCCGGTTTGGCCACTTCGTTACTCATGTGCGTTCCTCCGTTCGCTAATTGACTCATTGGATGGCGATGCGCCGCGGCTGTACGGCTTCCCGGCGCTTGATGCTGATGTGCAATACGCCGTCGCGATAGTGCGCGGCGATGCCGTTGGGGTCGAGATCCTCGGCCAGGCTCACCACGCGCCGGAAGGAGCCCGCGAAACGCTCGTTGACATGCACCGACGCGCCGTTTTGCGCTGACGGGATATCGGCCGCGCGGCGGCCGCTGATGGTCAGCACACCTTTTTCGAGGTTTACTTCGAGGCCCGCCGGATCGAGCCCGGGAACAAAGGCGTACAGCTCGACGGATTGCGGGGTGCTGCCTATATTGAGCGCCGGAAACCCGCCGCGCCCGCGCCCGCGAATGCTGACGCCGGTGTCTAACACTTGTTGCAACTCGCGCTGCCAACGGTTCATTTCGGCGACCAGGTCGCTGGGAAACAATGATCGGTACATGGGTACATGTCCTCCTGTGAGATTTGTTCGCGGGTGCCGGATCATGCCGGCGTCGACATAGAAATTGGTGCTCCGCGGCAAAGTTCAAGGTCTTGTACTCAGCCTGCCGCGTTGCCATATTGCGCGGACCACACCGGGCTGTCGCCGAGCGGCGGGCCACAGCGGCGATACGCCAGCCAGAGGTCAAGTACAGATGGAGTTCAGGGATTACTACCAGATTCTCGGGGTGCCTCGCGACGCCGACGCGGCGGTGATCAAAAAGGCGTTTCGCCGCCTGGCGCGCAAGTACCACCCGGATGTCTCTAAGGAACGCGACGCCGACGCGCGCATGAAGGAGATCAACGAGGCCAATGCGGTACTGTCCGATCCCGAAAAGCGCGCAGCCTACGATCGGTTGGGACAGAATTATCGGAGCGGCGATGAATTTCGACCGCCGCCCGATTGGGATGCCGGCTTTGCCCCCGGAGGTTTCGGCGCCGGTCGCGACGCCGATTTCAGCGATTTCTTTGCGCAGATGTTTGGCCGCGCGGGCGCGCGCGGCCGCGGCCAGAGCGATACGCACTTCCGTGCGCGGGGCGATGACCGCCACGCCCGCGTCTTGCTCGAACTGGAGGACACCTACCGCGGCGCGGCCCGCACCCTGGCTTTGAGTGAGCCGCGCATCGACGATCAGGGGCGTGTCGCGGTTGGCGAGCGCAGCCTCAATGTCCGTATTCCGAAAGGCGTGCGCGAAGGCCAGGTGATCCGTCTCGCTGGTCAGGGCAGCCCCGGGTTGGGCGGTGAACCCGCTGGCGACTTGTTTCTGGAGGTGCAATTTCAACCTCATCCGCGCTACCGGGTCGAGGATCGCGATGTCTTTTTGAACGTGCCGGTAACGCCCTGGGAGGCCGCGCTCGGCGCGCGCATCGAAGTCCAGGTGCCCGATGGTACGCTCGCGGTGCGGGTGCCGGCGGCATCGCAGACCGGGCGCAAGTTGCGCGTCAAGGGGCGCGGCGTACCCAGCACTCCGCCGGGCGATCTCTATCTGATCCTCGACGTCGTGTTGCCGCCCGCCACCAGTGCGCGGGCACAGGAGTTGTACGCGGCGATGGCCAGGGATCTCGCCTTTAACCCACGCCAGAACACCGGAGGCTGAGCCATGACCCGGGAGCACATTGCCGTTTTGCTGGACGAAGTACGGTTGACCCTCGACGAGCTGGCGAGCACCTGTACCGTAAGTCGCGAGTGGATAATCGAGCGCGTGCACGCCGGAGTGCTGGTCGCTGAGCCCGAGGTCGATCCCGAGCAATGCGGCTTCAGTGGCCGCGAGCTGTTGCGGGCACAGCGCCTGTATGCACTGGAGCGCGACTTCGACGCCAATCCGGAACTGGCCGGGCTGGTCGCGGATTTGCTGGAGGAGGTGGCGCGGCTGCGAACCCGCTTGCGCAGCGCCGGGTTGTCGCCCGACTAGCCAGTTGCGCGGCGCCGATCACTGGCGATCCGTTGAATCTTGAGTCCACCCCACGCCATAGGAGCCCACTGTGTTTGATGTCGTCGGTCGTCGCCATGCCCGCCTGATGCGTGCGGGTTTGCTTGTCCTATGCTTGAGTGGGCTCGCGGCCTTCGCCGTTCCGGGTTTTGCGGCCGGCGTTGAGCCGCGTCCGATTATGCCGCGGGGGCCACTCGCGGCGTCCGAGCAACACACCATCGCTTTGTTTGAGCGCGCCCGCGACTCCGTGGTGTTTATCACCACCCAGCAGCAGGTGATGGATTTCTGGACCCGCGACGTGCTGTCGGTGCCGCGCGGCACCGGCTCCGGTTTCGTATGGGACGAAGCCGGGCATGTCATCACCAACTTTCACGTCGTCCAGGGCGCCTCCGAAGCCCTGGTGCGGCTGGCGGACGGCCGCGATTACCAGGCCAATCTGGTCGGTGTGAGTCCGGCCCACGATCTCGCCGTGCTCAAAATCGAGGTCGAGGGCGTGATGCCACGACCCGTGCCGGTGGGCACCAGCCACGATTTGCGCGTCGGTCAGACGGTGTTCGCAATCGGCAACCCGTTCGGTCTCGACTGGACCCTGACCAGGGGGATAGTCTCCGCGCTCGACCGCTCGCTGCCCGGCGACAACGGCGCCAGTATCGAGCATCTCATCCAGACCGATGCCGCGATCAATCCGGGCAACTCCGGCGGGCCGCTGCTCGACTCGGCAGGGCGACTGATCGGCATCAACACCGCGATTTACAGCCCGAGCGGCGCCAGCGCCGGCATCGGGTTTTCGGTGCCCGTCGATACCATCAACCGGGTGGTGCCGCAAATTGTCGCGCACGGCCGCTACATCCGCCCGGTACTGGGCATCGAAACCGACGATGCGCTCAACCGGCGCCTATCGGCTTACCTGCGCCTGAAAGGGGTGGTGGTGCTCGGCGTCGCGCCGGGATCGGCGGCCGCGAGCGCCGGCTTGAAAGCCGCGGTGATCTCCCGCGGGCGCGGCAACCGGCCCGATATCGCGCTGGGCGATGTCATCACGGCTATCGACGGCAGGGCCGTCGATAGCGTCGGCAAGCTGCTTGCGCGGCTCGACGACTATGCCGTGGGCGATACCGTCACACTGACGGTGGTTCGCAATGGCAGGGAGCGCAGCCTGCGGGTGAAGTTGCGGGCGGGGGGTTGATGGCGGCCTCGGTCCGGTCGGCCGGCGCCGCCGGTCAGCGCGCCGCCAGCAGATTGCGCCCGCGCGCAATCGCCGCCCGCACCTGGGCCGGCGCGGTGCCGCCAAGGTGGTCGCGGGCGGCGAGCGAGCCCTCCAGCGTGAGCACGGCAAACACGTCGGCCGCGATGTGCGGGCTGAACTGTTGCAGGTCCGCGTGCGCCATGGCGGCCAGATCGGAGCCGGAGCGGATACCGGCCGCCACAGCGCGCCCGACGATCTCGTGGGCATCGCGAAAGGCGACGCCCTTGCGCACCAGGTAATCGGCGAGGTCGGTGGCCGTCGCGAAGCCGCGCCGTGCCGCCTCGCGCATGCTGTCGGCATTGACCTGGATCAGCGGCACCATGTCGGCGAACGCGCGCAGACAGTCGCGCACGGTGTCCACGGCGTCAAAGAGCGGCTCCTTGTCCTCCTGATTGTCCTTGTTGTACGCGAGCGGCTGGCCTTTCATCAGCGTCAGCAGTGCGACCAGATCGCCGATCACGCGGCCACTCTTGCCGCGCACCAGTTCCGGCACATCGGGATTCTTCTTCTGCGGCATCATCTACGAACCGGTACAGAAGCAGTCGAGCAACTCGACAAAACGGAATTGGGCGGAGGTCCACAGCACCAGTTCTGCCGCGGCGCG
>CBDDRG010000301.1:0-13060 GCA_965232975.1 uncultured bacterium | reverse complement strand
GTCGCGGTATTCGGGCAGGTAGCGCCCGGCCTGGCGCATGAGCCACACCGGCGTGACATCGACCGGCTGGCGCGACAGCGCGCGCAGCAGGCGATCGTTCTTGAGTTGGGTCACCGCACCCCCTGTCAATCTTGATTTGTCGGCCTGCCGGAAACCTTTGCGCCAAGAGCCTGTTCAACATCTCGATCAGGGCTGCGGCGCAACGCAAAACCGCGCGAACCAGCGCAGCATACACGGAGTAGGTGAGCATTTTGCGGCCGGGTTTAACGCCGCGATGCGCCCTTCAGCGAGATCTGGAACAGGCGCTAACGCACCAGTGCAGCCGACTCGACTTGCCCAGCCTTGACTCGACCAGCCGCCGCAACGATTTTGGGGATGAGCGGAGCAAGATCAGCGAGCCGATTGGAGACGGACCTGACAACGATAATGCCGAATGGAAGCACCTTGAGGTTTTGTTGGTACTGAAGGTTTTTTCACGCAATTTTTTGTTAGGCAATCCCATCGTTCGCGACAAATATGTCCACAATCTGCCTCAAATCGGACCTTCCTCGCTACGGACGCTCAACTCCAGGAGTCTCCCCAGCAAGAAACAGAGATATAGGCCGTGCGTGCTGGCGATTTTTTGAAGCGGGATTACCACATGGCCGTAGGATGCCGAACCTGCCATGCTGTCTGGTATGTTATCGGCATCGGCGCGGGTGACAGAGGGTGTTAGTAGAGAACGCGCCTTCTTAAGGAGTGCTGGTGCCGGGAATACTACCCCAAACCTAAATACCCATGTCGGCAAGCACGCCCACCAGCCGTTCGATCACTTTCGCGAGCTGCGGGTGGTCGGCGTCAAAGCGTCGCGCCTGTTCTTCCAGACGCTCGCGGATGCCGGGCTTCTGGCCCTCCACATCATCGCCGGAGGCCTGAGCCAGAACATCAGTCAGCAGCCCTCCCAGCAAATCTTTCTCGCCCGGGTGGATGGCGGTCGCCTTCTCAAGTTCGTCATGAACCCGGGCCAGGTGCGCGCGCAGCGCGTCGTCATTTGCCTTTGTCATATTCTCACCCCATTGCAGCTCGGTTGAACGGCGCTCCATTGCGACTTTAAAATTGTCCAGAGCCCTATCACGACAAATCCTACACCTACCACGCAAGATAGCCTTCGTTGCCCGAGGCGGGCGAACATTCAGCCTCCGGCCGGGACGCCGCTAGCGCTGCATGGCGCAAAGCCGTCAGCCTGTTTTCTCGCCCAAGTCGGCGATGAAGGAGACGGTGCCGAACGCGGAAATTTCGGTTTGCCAATCCTGGTGATTCCAATCCTGACGCCCCATTAACGCCCATATTTGGCATAAAATGCACAATAACGGCTACATGCGGTCGTTTTTCGGGATTTTTCGCAACAACTCCGCGACAAATTGCCGCAATATGGTGAATATCTCGATTCCGAAATAACCAATTACGCACCAATAACGATCACTCGAACTAGGAATTCGCGCTTATGGGGCTTCGACCGATCAACATCATACGCGATATGCGCCATTGGCTCGCGCCATCACTGGCCTGTTTCCCGGTGTTCGCCGTTGCCGACGAACTGAGTCGGGGCGACACCGCCTGGCTGCTGACGGCGACAGCGCTGGTGCTGTTCATGACCATACCCGGGCTCGCATTGTTCTATGGCGGCCTGGTGCGAACCAAGAATGCGTTGTCGATATTGATGCAGTGTTTCGCGATCACCTGCGCTGCTTCCATTGTCTGGATGGTGGCTGGATACAGCCTGACGTTCACCGATGGCGGTGCAGGCAACGCACTTATTGGCGGCACCCGTCAGTTGTTCATGGCGGCTACGAGCGAAGCATCACTGGTCGGCAGCATTCCCGAAAGCCTGTTTGCGATGTTCCAGATGACGTTCGCGATCATCACGCCGGCGCTGGTGATCGGTGCCTTCGCGGAGCGGGTCAAATTCTCTGCATTGCTGTTGTTCAGTATGGCCTGGCTCATCGCGGTCTATGTGCCGGTGGCGCACTGGGTGTGGGGTGGCGGCTGGCTGGCCAAGATGGGTTTGCTGGATTTCGCCGGCGGCACTGTGGTCCACATCACCGCGGGCGTCGCCGCGCTGGTGTGTGCGCTGGTGATCGGCAATCGCCGCGGCTTTGGCGCGCAGGCAATGGCACCGCATAACCTGACGATGACGGTTACCGGCGCCGGCATGCTGTGGGTTGGCTGGTTTGGCTTCAACGCGGGCTCCGCACTCGCGGCTGATGGCAACGCCGGCATGGCGATGTTGGCAACCCACATTTCCGCCGCCACCGGCGCCCTCGCCTGGATGATGATGGAGTGGATCCGGCATGGGAAACCTTCGGTGCTCGGGATTGTGACTGGTATGGTTGCCGGCCTCGGCACCATCACGCCGGCATCGGGTTACGTCGGTCCGGGCGGTGCGCTGGTGATTGGTTTCGCGGCCGGGATCATCTGTTACTACGCCACCCAGACCATCAAGATCAAGCTGAAAATCGACGATTCACTGGACGTGTTTCCGGTACATGGCGTTGGCGGCATGCTCGGCACCCTCCTCGCGGGCGTATTCATTTCCAGCGGTCTCGGTGTGTTTTCGGGGCAAGGCCATGCCGAGGGGATGACCACGATTACCCAGGTTGGTGTTCAGTTGATCGGTGTCCTGGCCGTCGCCGGCTACACCGGTGTGCTGACCTGGCTGCTTCTCAAGTTGACCGACGCCCTCATTGGCCTGCGGGTCGACGGAGACCAGGAAACCATGGGGCTCGATCTTGCCCTGCATGATGAACGTGGCTACGACCTTTGACCGTTAACACTGGACACAAAAAGCCGCCCTCGGGGCGGCTTTTTTGTCTTTCAGGCCCGCACTGGGTGCTGCGATCTCACCAACAGATACTCGGCGCCAAACATCAGCGCGCCGTATAGCAGCGTCGCCAGCAAAGTGCTCGGGAAAAACGGCAGCGCCAGCACATAACAATCGATCAGACCCGCCAAGCTATGCGCATAAAGGCCGCCCTGTAGCCAAACGCCGGCATTGCTGACCACGAAAAATGCCACGGAGCCTGCAACGGCCCCGCCGGTCAGCAGCAGCGGCGCGCGGCGCGCGCCGAGCCAGCTGCCGATCCCGACCACCAGCGCCAGCGCCAGATACACATACGCCATGGTGTCGTGAAAGCCCAGGATCACGTCCGACAGTAGCATCGCCGCCATGGGCGCCAGCAGGGCCAGAGCGCGATTGGCGATCACGGCGCCGCTGAACAGCGCGGCAGCGACCAGTGGCGAGAAATTGGGCGGATGGGGCAGCAAACGCGTTACCGCGGCGACGGCGACAGTGGCAATCAGGGCGAGCAGCAAGCTTTGGTTGCGGGTCATCGGGGGAACCTGTCAAGTCAAGTAAAGGTGTGAGGCGGCAGCGTCAGAAATCGTAACTGAGCGTCAGCATGATATTCCGCTCCGGCGACGGGAAGAAACCTTGCGTGGAAAAAAAGCTCACCAGCTCGCTGTATTGCTTGTTGGTGATGTTGTTCAGCCGCGCCTGTAACAACCAGCGCTGCCAGCGATAGCTGGCGGCCAGGTTAGCGACTGTATAGCCACCGAGGCCACCGGTGGAGTTGGCGAGATCGAGCTCCTGCGCGCCGGTATAGACCAACTCGCCAAACAGCTTAATCCGGTTGCCGAGCTGGTAAGCGCTGCTCAGCTTGGCGAGTTGCCGCGACACTGCCGGCACCCGGTTGTCGTCATAGGGGCCTTCGACAAAACGGGCATCCTGATAGGTGTAGAGCGCGCGGACATCCCAGGCTGCGGCCAGTTGCCAGGTCACATCGACAGTGCCGCCGCGGCGGCGAGTGTCGTCGAAATTGGTGTTGGCGCCAAAAAATCCCAACGCCGGATCAAAACCGATTTCGTTGTGATTGTCGTGGTGAAACAGCGCCAGATGCAGCGCGACGCTGTCCCATGCGCGCTCGCCACCCAGCTCCCAAGCGACGCCGCGCTGGACATCGAGCACATTGACAGACCCGAAGAAATCGACATTTTCGTCCGCCAGTGGGAAGCGGAAGGTCTCGTCGCGGTTGACGTAGAAACGCCAGTCGCCGGGCCGCCAACTGGCGCCCAGTTGCTGCACGGTCACGCTTTGGTCGTAGCTGATGCCGAAGGGATCGACCTCGGTCTTCAGCTTGGCGTGGCGAATCCCCGCTTGAACATCCAGGCGGTCGGTCAGTGCGTAGATCGCCTGCACATATTCGCTGTGCTTGCGGTGCTCTTGGGCGCTGCCCGCAAAGCCGAAGCCGAAATCCAGCGCGATGTCGTAATCGACCCGCTCGACATCGGCGCCCAGCGTAAGGCGGAGCGCGTCGCGGGTGATAATCAGGCGGGGATCGAACAGCTTCACCCGCCGGTTCTGCCGCGTGATGCTGTCGCCGAAGCCCGATGTCGCATTGACCACGACATCCTCATCGCGGTCACTGTAGGACGCCAGCAGTTCCAGCCAATCGCTGAAACGGTGATCAATACCCAGGCGCGCCACCCGCGTATCCGCCGCATAGTCATTGAAACTCGCGCCCGGCTGACGGCGATCGTCGTCCACCTGAAACGCAAACAGTGCCCCGGTCAGGCGGCGCTCGTTGTCGGTTTGCTGGAATTCGGCAAAGACTCGCCCCGCATCGTAGCTGTAGCCGACATCCGCCGCCGCGTTGTCATAGTCGAGGTTGTTGTCGCGGCGATAGCCATTGCCCCGCTCCACATCGCCGGCGACGCGGTAATCCAAGCCATTGGCGAAGCGGTCGCCGTAGCTGGCGCGGTAGAGCTCGTTGTCATAGCTGCCCCGACCGACCGTGACCCGCCCGCCTTTGCCGCCGCGGCGAGTGATGATATTGACGACGCCGCCGACCGCCTGATCGCCGTACAGCACGCCAGCGCCGCCTTCGAGAATTTCGATACGCTCGACGTCGGCAAGGGGAATGGCGCTGAGGTCGGGGCCACCCAGATCCATGTTGTTGAGCTTGCGGCCATCGATCAGCACTAGCGCGTTCGCACCGGAGCCGAACCCGCGCAGGCTCAGGCTGGCGTCGCGGCCGTTGCCCATGCTGTCGAACACTTGCAGAGCGCCCTGGCTGCGCAACAGGTCGGTGACATTGGTCGCGGCGCTGGCCTGAATGTCCTCGGCAGTGATCACGCGCACCGTCGCCGGCACCTGATCGAGGCTGTAGGGAGAGCGGGTGGCGGTGACTACGATGACGGTTTTGTCACCACCGTCGATGTCGCTGTCGTCGTCAGAACTTTCAGCCTGTAGATGGCTGGGGGCAATGCCGACCGCCAGGGTCAGCAAGATAGCCCTGGGCGTCGCCCAGCGCAGAGCATTGAGTCGCATTGGTGTGGCCTCGTTGGCTGTCGGGATGAACAATCCAATGGACAGGACTTGGCCGAATCGACGCCCGCATACGAGGGTTGGCCGCGACAACCAGACATCCTGCGTTGTTGTCGCGCACCCAGAGGCACACCCCAAAGATAGTTCCCGATCTCTGGAAAACAACGCCGCTGCGGCAGGTCTCCTGGCTTCCGGCTCATCGCATTCACCCGCCTTCCCAGCTTGCGCCAGTGGCTCTATGGATGATGCTCCCCGGTTACAGTTGCGGGATCAGCTTCAGTTGGCGGGCACACAGCTTCAAGTTGCGAAGCACGATGACCGCCGTGAATTCCCTCGTGGCCCTTGCGGGACCGCAGCGCCGCCGGCATTGTACCGAAAAGCCGCGTTGATGAGCGCTCGACTGGGACGCCGGTTGCGTCAGAAAACCGCTTCCAGCGCCTCGGTTACCTTGCGCACCAGCACCACCGCCATGCCAGGGATTTTCTGCTTGGGGGCATTGCCGGCGGGGACGATGGCGCGCCGAAAGCCGTGCTTGGCGGCCTCGCGCAGCCGCTCCTGGCCGCTGGGCACCGGGCGCACCTCGCCGGCGAGGCCCACCTCGCCGAACGCCACCAGATCGCGCGGCAGTGGCCGGTCGCGAAAGCTCGACACCAGCGCCAGGATCAGTGCCAAATCGGCGCTCGGCTCCAGCACCTTGACGCCGCCGACCACGTTGACGAACACATCCTGATCGCCCATCTGGATACCGCCGTGGCGGTGAACGACGGCCAACAACATGGCCAGTCGGCCGGGGTCGAGACCCAGCGTGACGCGGCGCGGGTTGCCGAGCGGACTGGCGTCCACCAGCGCCTGCAACTCCACCAACAGCGGGCGGGTGCCCTCCCACACCACCATCACCAGGCTGCCGGCAGCAATCTCGTCGCCACGTTGCAAAAAGATCGCCGACGGATTGGACACCTCCTTCAAGCCCTGCTCGGTCATCGCGAACACGCCGAGTTCGTTGACCGCCCCAAAGCGGTTCTTGTGGCTGCGCAGCGTGCGGAAGCGACTGTCGGCGGAGCCCTCCAGCATCAGCGAGCAGTCGATCATGTGCTCCAGTACTTTAGGCCCGGCGAGCGCCCCCTCTTTGGTGACATGGCCGACCAGCAGCAGCACGCTGCCGGTCTGTTTGGCGTGACGCACCAAGAGCGCGGCGCTCTCGCGCACCTGGGAAACGCTGCCGGGGGCGGAGGCGATGTCGGTGCAGTACATCACCTGGATCGAATCGACCGCCAGAATGCGGGGCGCGCTGCGAGCGGCGATGGCACACACGGCTTCGACGGAGGTCTCGGCCATGACCTTGAGCTGGTCGGTGGGCAGGCCGAGGCGACGCGCGCGCAGCGCGATCTGCTGGGGGGACTCCTCGCCAGTGACATACAGTGCCGGATGCCGGGCGGCGAGCTTGCACAGGGTTTGCAGCAACAGTGTGCTCTTGCCTGCGCCGGGACTGCCACCGATCAGCACACAGGAACCGGGCACCAGACCGCCGCCGAGCACCAGATCGAACTCGCCGGCGCCCGTGGATATGCGCGGCATTTCCTCGAGCTGGATGTCGGCAAGCGTCGCGACCACCCCGTCGGCCCGCCCCGAGTACCCGCCCCGTGTCGGGCGGGCGCCGCCGGGCGCCGCCACGGGAACCTCGGAGAGCGTGTTCCAGCCCCCGCAATCGGCACACTGGCCCTGCCATTTGCCGTGATCGGCGCCGCAATCATTGCAGACGTAGACGACCTCCTTTTTTTTTGCCAATGCCCATTCCTCCTTCGCAATTGCGGGTGCATCCTACGCCGCTGGCCGGCGTGGCGACATGGGCCGCAGCGCCGCTCCTCGGACCTCCGTCCGCGTTGTGACCGCCCGCCTTAGCACGGGAGACTATCTCTGTTAGAGTGCGCCGATGCGTCTGATCCCCGAAAAACCGCTGGTTTTTTCACCCCAACTGGCGGCCACGCTGGGTCTGGAGGAGGCTGTTCTCCTCCAGTTGCTCGACGACATCATGAGTTGTCATCGGCCCGAGCGGCGCAACGGCTTCCTCTGGCTCGAGATCGACGCGGACTTGCTGTTGCGGCTGGCACCGTTCTGGAGCGTGGCGGATATCCGGCGCATCGCCGCCAATCTGCGCGACAAGGGCGTTTTGCTGATCGGCTCGGCGCCCCTCGGCGAGGGTCAAACCTTGCGCTATGCCTTTAATGACGACGCCGCCCCTAACCGCGCCGCTGCGCCCGCGCCGGCCGGCACCGGGCGCGGTGCCAATCTGATGCATCAGCGCTGGCAACCGGATGCGGATCTGCTCGCGCAACTCGGTCAGTACGGGATTCCCGCCGACTTCGCGCTGGCGCAGGTGGCGGAGTTCGTCACCTACTGGGGTGAACGCAACGAGCCGCGCCATAGCTGGGGGGCGCGCTATCTGAAGCAGGTGTTGCGGCTGTGGCGGGAACAGGAGAACGCCGACGCGCGCCGCGCGCAGGAAATCCCGCTACCACCCGACTGGCGGCCGAGTGGCGATGCGCTGGCTATCCTCTGCCAGCAGGCGGGGATCAGTCGCAACTTCGTCGAGGACGCCATTCCCGAATTCATCCTCTACTGGCGCGAGCGCGGCAGCAGTTCCAGCACCTGGAATTCGCAATTCATTCAGCACGTCAGGCGGCAATGGGCGCGCTACCGCAGCGTCGCCGAGCGCGACAGCGAGCCGCGCGCGATCCGCGCCGACTGGCAACCCGATGAAACCCTGTACGAAGTGCTCGCCATGGCCAATATCGAGCGCGAATTCGCGGCGCGTCTGGTGCCCGAATTCGTGCTCTACTGGCAGGAGAGTGGGCAGATATCCAACACTTGGAATACCCGGTTTTTACAATTCGCCAAACGCCAGTGGGCCCATGCCCACGACAGCAGCATCAACCAACCCGCAGTAAAACCTCATGGAACACGGCAACGATCTGATCAATCAGGTGGTACGAGACACCGTGGCATCGTCGAAGAGCTTACCGACCGCAGCTGGGCAAGCTGACACGCCGAGTTCGGCTGTGGCGCGTGAAGCGCGCGCGCGGCCGCCCGCCGGCGACGTCCTTGTCGACACCATCAATCAGGTGTTCGCGCTGTTCCGCCTGAATTACCACAACCAGTTCTATAGCGCATTCAGCGACACCCAGTTGCTCAATCAGGCCAAGCGCCTGTGGCTCGAATCCCTGCGCCATCACGACCCGGCACACATCCTGCGCGCGGCCCGCCAGGTCATCGAGGAATCCGACTATTTACCGACCTTGCACCGGATGCTGGCCAGCTGCGATGGTCAGGGCGCGGCCCTGCCATCGGCACGCGATGCCTATCGGGAAGCCTGTAACGCGCCGAGCCCCAAGGCCAGCCACGCCTGGTCGCATCCGGCGGTCTACCACGCCGGTCGCCAAACCGGCTGGTACGAACTTGCCCACCAGGCCCAGGCGCTGACCTGGCCGCCATTCAAAACCTATTATGAAAAACTCCGCCGCCAGGCCATGGCGGGGGTACCACTAGCGCTGGATCCGGCGCCCGTAGCGGCCTCGGATGACGGTCAGCCGCTACCCCGGGAAGAGCAGCGCACGCGCCTGCAGGCGCTGCGCGAACAGCTCGATCTTTAAGCGCCTTGCCCCTGGCCCACCGATGCCGACGCCGATCCCGATTCGCAACAGCACCGCGCGGCGCATGGCGAAAACCATCCACAACAGCTTCGCGAGCTACTTCTCTGATTTTCTCAATATCACCCTGGGTGCCAAAGCCCGCTTTGAAAAGGGCGATTGGTTGGGCGCACAGAGTGCCCACGAAGAGCGCATCGAGCTGTACAAGGCGAAAGTGCGCCAAACGGCCGATTTGCTCAAAACCGTCACCACCAAGGACATCACCCATCTCGATCTCTGGCGGCAGGCCAAAATTGCGTACACGCAACTGTTGTCCGGCGCCACCAACGATGAAATTGCCGAAACTTTTTTCAACTCCGTTTTCGGTTGGATCAACGATCACGACAAAATCGACGATGATCTGATCTATGTGCGTTCGTCCCAGGCCAACAAGCCGGCGGCGAGCGAATACAGCATCTATGTCCGCTATCGCGGCGGGCCGGATGTCGGGCAGGTCTTCCAGCAAATCCTGGCCGAAACCGAGTTTTCGGTGCCCTGGGAGGACAGCGCCCGCGACGTCGCCAATATCGTCCGCGCCTTCGCCGAGCAAGTGGCGCCCCGGCTTGGCGGCCCCGCTCCGGAGTTGGTTTTCGACCTGCTGGAATCGGTTTTCTACCGCGGCAAAGCGGCCTACCTGATTGGCCGCATCCTCGCCGGCGAGCACTGTTTTCCGCTGGTGTTACCAGTGCTGAACAACGAGCACGGCGGGCTCTATGTGGACACCGCGATCTTCAACCGCGAAGAGATGAGCGTGGTGTTCAGTTTCACTCGCGCCCATTTCATGGTGGACGCCCCCCTGCCCTACCAGTACCTGTATTTCCTCAAACGACTGCTGCCCCACAAGGGCGACAACGAGATCTACGCGGCGCTCGGTTTTGCCAAGCACGCGAAGACCGTGTTCTATCGCGAGCTGGTTCGTCATCTGGCCCATTCCGACGACCTGTTCTGCATCGCCCCCGGCATCAAGGGCATGGTCATGAGCGTGTTCACGTTGCCGTCCCACGACATCGTGTTCAAGGTCATCAAGGATAAATTTGATCCGCCCAAAGAGGTAACCCGGCAAATCGTGCGCGACAAATATCGGCTGGTGTCGCGCCATGACCGGGTTGGCCGCCTGGCCGATACGCAGGAGTTTCGCAATTTCGTGTTTCCGCGCGCCCGCTTTTCACCGGCATTGCTGGCGGAGCTAAACCTGGTCGCGCCCTCCCTGCTGGAATTCCAGGGCGATCGATTGATCATCCGCCATCTGTACACCGAGCGGCGCATGACGCCGTTGAACCTGTACCTGAAAGACGCCGATGAAGCGCAAACCCGCAACGTCATGGAGGAATACGGCAACGCCATCAAGCAACTCGCGGCCGCCAACATCTTTCCCGGTGACATGCTGTTGAAAAACTTTGGGGTGACCCGCCATCAGCGCGTGGTGTTCTACGATTACGACGAAATTTGCCCGCTCACCGAATGCAACTTCCGGCCCCTGCCCGAGCCCCAAACCGAGGAGCAGGCACTGGCGGTGCGCCCCTGGTACCGGGTCGAGCCGAACGATATTTTTCCGCAGGAATTTCGGCTGTTCTTTTCGGGCAACCAGCTCGCCAAACAGGTCTTTGAAGAGATGCACGGCGATCTCTACGACTATCATTTCTGGCGGGGGCTGCAGGAGCAGATCCGCGCAGGCGTCATCGTCGATGTGTTTCCCTATCGGCGCAAACGGCGCTTTCCACGCGATCCGCTCAACCTCCAGGGCGTGGCAGCCGCAGCTACAGCGTGAACGGCAACACCGCGTCGATGGTAGATACTTGCAGGATTTGCATCAGTAGTCGATCGACGCCAAGGGCGACTCCGGCACAAGCCGGTAAACCCGCCGCCAGCGCCGCCAGCAAGTTCTCGTCGAGCGGCATTGTGGGTTTGCCCTCGGCCATGCGCCACGCGTTGTCGGCGTCGAAGCGGGCGCGCTGCTCGACCGCGTCGGTCAACTCAAAATAGCCGTTGGCGAGTTCCATGCCGTTGATAAAAACCTCGAAGCGGCGCGCAACCACCGTGCCGCTGTTGTCTTCGGCAAGCTGCGCCAGCGCCGCCTGGCATGCCGGAAAGTCGGTGACGACCACCAATCCACGCGGCAACCTTGGCTCCACCAGAATGCTGAACAGCAGATCGAGACAGGCCGCGCGATCGGCGTGCTGCCAGTCGCCACCGGCAACCTCCGCTGCCCGTCTGCGCAAGGTCGCGAGATCTCCGGTGTGCGGATCAATCGGCACCACGGCCATGAAGGCATCGCGGTAAGGGGTGCGCACGGCATTGCCCGCGACCTCGGGCGCTACCACATTGATCAGCGCCTCAATTTCGGCGCTCAAACGGTACTCGTCCCAGCCGGGCCGATACCATTCGAGCAGCGTGAACTCCGGGTGATGGCGCGGGCCGCGCTCATCATCCCGGAACGCTTTGCCGAGGCAATATATTGCACCGCTATCGGCAGCGAGCAGCCGTTTCAGGAAGTATTCGGGCGAGCTTTGCAGATAGCGGGTAACGCCATGGCAATGGGCGGCTATGGCAGCGATGTGGCGGTCGCTCGCGGCCGTCGCCGCCAACACCGGCACGTCCACCTCCAGCACCTTGCGAACGGCAAAGAAGGCGCGGATGGCGGCGAGCAATTGCGCGCGCCGCCGCAGCGTTGGCAGCGTGGCCGAGGGTCGCCAATCAGCCATGGGTATATCAGAATCGGGTGTGCGCAATGGTCGCGATGGGCATTGCCGACGGCGAACGGGGGTCTACGCTAGCCGAGTTATTTGGCGGCCCGGTTGAGGTATTCGCCAGTGCGAGTATCGACCTTGACGACATCGCCCTGGTTCAGAAACAGCGGTACCTTGACGACCGCCCCTGTGCTTAATTTGGCGGGTTTGGTGCCGCCCTGGGCGGTATCACCGCGGATGCCGGGATCGGTTTCGACGATCTCGAGTTCGACATGATTGGCGGGGGTGACGGCCAGCGGTGCGCCGTTGAACAGCGTGACGATGCAGCTGTCCTGCTCGCGCAGCCACAGCGCGGCGTCGCCGACCACAGTGGTGGATGCCTGATGCTGTTCGAAGGTGTCGGGCTCCATCAGGTACCAGAAATCGCCGTCGTTGTAGAGGTACTGCATGTCCTTGTCGCGGACATCGGCGCCTTCGAGGGATTCCCCCGACCTGAACGTGCGCTCCCACACCCGGCCGGTTTTGAGGTTGCGCAGGCGCACCCGGTTGAAGGCCTGCCCTTTGCCGGGTTTGACGAACTCGTTGTCGACGATGGAACAGGGATCGCCATCCAGCATCACCTTCAGACCCGGGCGGAATTCGTTGGTAGAATAGGTGGCCATTCGCGCCTCGTCGTCGGGTTGCGTCATTTTGAGGGCCGCCATGATACCGCACACCGCCGTCAGATGGCACGCCGCCGGGGCGCCCGACAACGCTTTGGCACGCTGGCAGCAGGAGCTGGCGCAGGTGATTCGCAGCCCCGCCGAATTGTTCGAGCTGCTCGAATTGAACAGCGCAGAGCTCCCGGCCAGCCTCCGCGCCTGCGATGAGTTTGCGCTGCGCGTGCCTCGGCCCTACATGGCGCGGATGCGCAAGGGCGATCCCCAGGATCCACTGCTCCGCCAGGTGCTGCCGCTCGGCGAGGAGTTGCTGCCCAGCGTCGGCTACAGTCGCGATCCCCTCAACGAACAGGCCGCCAATCGGATACCGGGACTGGTACACAAGTACGGTAGCCGCGTACTGCTCATTGTCAGTCCGCTTTGCGCCATCAATTGCCGCTATTGCTTTCGCCGCCATTTTCCCTATCAGGACAACAGGCCCAGCCGCGCGCAATGGCAGCGCGCCCTGGACTACATCCGTGCGGATGCGCGCATCAACGAAGTCATTTATAGCGGGGGTGATCCGCTGGCAACCAGCGATCGGCAACTGGGTTGGCTGACTGAAGCAATCGCCGTGATCAGCCACATCAAGCGCCTGCGCGTACACACGCGGCTACCTGTCGTGATCCC
>CBDDRG010000300.1:0-2930 GCA_965232975.1 uncultured bacterium | reverse complement strand
GGGTGGCGCCGGCGAAGGCCGCGACAAAGGTCAGCAGCACAAAGATCGCGAAACTCTCGGGTGTGGCCCAGGCCATCGCGAGCAGGCTGGCGAGCAGCACCAGTTGCGCTGCCAGCAGCCAACTGCGGCGCTGACCCAGGCGTCCCAGCGCCGGCAGGCGCAGGCTGTCGACGACGGGCGCCCACAGAAACTTGAGGGAGTAGCAGAGGGTCACATAACTGACCAGCCCCAGGTGTTCAAGCGAGATGCCGCTGTCCTTCAGCCACACCGACAGCGTGCCGCCGACCAGCAAGAAGGGCAGCCCCGAGGCAAATCCAAAAACAAACATCGTCAGCGCCGCCGGTTGCGCAAAGGCGGTTCTGAGTGGCGCGCGTGGTCGGGGCGCGGAGCTGTTGCGGGATGGTATTGTCGCCATGCGTGCCAATCGGGTGATGACCGGCCGTCACCTTAAAGCAAATGGCCCCGCTCGCCACTGGTCGGCAGCGCGCAAAGCGCGTGTCCCGGCAGCACGGCGGACTCCCGGTCGGCTGTGACTGTTCGCCACCGCAGGTCCGGTCGTGTGTAGAACAAACAGTGGGCGGCGCAGCGGCTGCGTTCAGGCGACGTGTTGCACGGGCACATCTGCCACGCCGGTAGCGGCAGCAGCGGCATCGGCGGCGGCGAGCAGTTCGGCGAAGGATTCCTTCAGGCAATCCACATAAAACCAGCCATCGGGTATGCACTGGATGTCGAGGGTCGGCGTGATGATCAGGTTCCGCTCATAGCTGATGATCCCGTTGAACAGGGGCGTGCCCTGCACCAGGGGCGCAATGCCAGACATGCGCAGCAGCCTGTGCCCGGCCAGATACAGCGGGACCGGCGGGCCGGGTACGTTCGACGCAAAGCTCCCGATGCGGGGGGAGATCGCGTTGATGCACAGCGGCAGCAGGAAGGGTTGCAGCGCCGGCGGCAAACGGTCGGCCAGCAGCAAGACCCGGTTGACGAGCTTGGCATGGTGCTCCTGTTTTATGTGATCCATGGCCGCCTTGCCCGCGGCTAGCCGCTGCTCGGGATCGGTGATGCCGACATGGACAGGTGGCGCGACCGTCGAGATGATGTTGCCGAGGGTGCCGCGTTCGTCCTCCTCACGCAGGCTGACCGGGCAGAGGGTGCGTAACACCACGCCATCGGTGGGGTAGCCGTGAGCGCGCATGTATCGACCCATCCCGCCCGCGATCGTGGCCATGGCGACGTCGTTGACGGAGCCACCAAAAGCGGCGCGGATGGCCGCCACCGCGGACAGCGGGAACTCCACCCACAAGCCCTCGCGCTTGCCCGAGGTCTTGACGCCGGTGAACGGCGAATGTGGCACCGCGCTGAACACAGCGCGCACGCCTCTGGCGATGGACGACAGCATGAGCCAGACATCCCGGACTTTCCTGGCGGGCCGGAACAGGCTGAACACCTGGTCGATCAACCAGGCGAGGGTTTCCGGGAGCCGCGAACGAACTGCGTCCTGCGCCAGGCTGAGCTTGTCCGGCACTGGCCGGGGCTGCCAGGGCGTCCTGGGCGGAGCCGGAGGCACCGCGTCGGCGGCCAGATCGTGCATGACATGAATCAACTCGACCGCCGATATGCCGTCGATCATGGCGTGGTGTACTTCCCAGAAGATGGCGGTGTTGCCGTCGGGGCGGCCTTGCAACAGGACGAGCCGCCATAGCGGCCGATCGCGATCCATCCAGGGCTGAACCAGTTCGCCGCAAACCCGCGCGAGCTCCCTGTCATCTGCCTGCGGCGACAGATAACGCTCCTCGACGTGGTTGTCGAGGTTGAAGCCGGGGTCGTCCTCCCATGTCGGGTGACCCAGGCGAAACGGCGAAAACACCGCCTTGGTGCGATAGCGAGGCAGCAGGTGCATGCGCGCGGCGAGATGCTGAATCAATTCGGCACGAGAGATATGCCCCTGATAGAGGTGGCAGATGCCGATATTCATCTGCGCCTTGGGGGCTTCCAGATAGAAGAACACGGCGTCCGTGAGCGTCAGTCGGCGCCTCAGCTTTTTCAGTGGCATGGCGGCACTCCAGATCTTTTGCGGTTCGGCCCCGAGAGATTGTCACGGAACCAGATGTCATAGCAATTACAGTGCCATACCGTGGCGGCAAGGGCACTCAAACAGGCCCTGCTTGCGACTGGGCGGTCATCATAGATTTGTGCCCAGGTGCGTGCAATCTGAATCTGCCGCCAACCCGCGCGGCCCAGTGGGTTGCGGAGCGGCGGCGGGGCGCCCACCGTAACCGCTCCGCGTGCCAAACTCGACGCTTCCGGGTAGCCACGGCGTCGCTTCAGCGCGCGCTGCGCGGCAGCCATACCTGATCGCCGCCGCCCTCCTGTGCCAGCGTGCGGGCGACGACAAACAGCAGGTCGGCCAGGCGATTCAGGTACTTCGGGGCGATTGCGCTCAATTGCTCCTGCGCGGCGGCGATGCGGAAAGTCATCAGCGATGGAACTCCGGCATCGCGCGGCGCATGAACTCATCGAACAGTGGCACGGTGAACGCCATGTCACCGTGGGCGGGGCTATACACCATGCCCTTCCTGATCAGCTTGGCGCGTACCGGGCCGAGACTGTTCACCGGCACCCCCAGTTGGGCGGCAATATCCCCGGTTCGCTGCGCGCCGGCCTCCGTGCGTCGCACAATAGTTTCAATCCGCGCCCGGTTTCAAAACCGGGCGATGCAGTATGCGACGGACTCCGCAAGCGCAGTCTCGATGTTTCAATCCGCGCCCGGTTTCAAAACCGGGCGATGCCACGGCGTCTGCGGTGCCGATGGTCACGGCGCCCGTTTCAATCCGCGCCCGGTTTCAAAACCGGGCGATGCCGGGAATTCCACGTCGCCACTGGGGAGGCGTCGGGGTTTCAATCCGCGCCCGGTTTCAAAACCGGGCGATGCA
>CBDDRG010000299.1:0-7199 GCA_965232975.1 uncultured bacterium | reverse complement strand
GGTGCGCAAGGTCTGGCGATGCAGGGCAGCTATCGGCCTGCATGCGCTGGCCCTGTCCTACTCGATGAAGCACGGCACGGAGGGACACGTCCCGACGGAGTTCGTGGAAGACCAGCTGCTGACATCTGGGTCGCCATTTGTGTGGCGCTCGCGTGGCCGCTGTGGCGGGAGAGCCGAACGAGCCCGTTGCCGCCGCTGACCCCGATGTTGGCGGCGGGTGTGCTGAGCCTGGGCGCAGCGCTGGGGCTGCGCTACGGGGTCATGGAGTCCGTCGAACTGGTGGGCGTCTGCGCCCGCCGCACCGATGGCGTCTGCGCGCTGCGCACCACCGTTGGCGCGCTGATCAGCTTGCAGGCCCTCGGCGGATTCGGCGCCGGCTCGGCGATCGCGGCGATCGTGTTCCGCCGCCGCGGCATTGCGCTGGTCGCGCTGGGTGTCAGCATCTTCGGCCTGGTGCTGTACAACGCCAGCATTAGTGCCTTCGCCGGTGCCGCCGCACTGACCACATTCGCAAGTCTCGCCAGCCGCAAACCGCGGGCGCCGACGACGGCCTGAGTTGCGCACCAATCAGGCGCGCCGACGCCGGGTTAGCTCTGTTATGGTGCGCCGTCAGCCGCCGCACTGCCCGGTGATGGCGCAATCGGCCGCCACTGCTGTTTGACCCTCGCTGATTCCGGCCATTTCCCGTGCTGGCACGCCCCTCGCTTAACATTTGCGGCCCGCAGCGGCGCCCGCCCGCAGTCTCGCGTCACCGCCCTGCCGATCGCCCCATCTAGCGGAGATTGCCATGCGCAAAACCATGTTGCTCGCCCTTGCTTTCGCCAGCCTGCTGGCCTTGACCAGCACCCCCGCGCTGGCTGCGCCCAAAACCTCGTTCAAGGTGTGCTGGACCATCTACGCCGGCTGGATGCCCTGGGAATACGGCGCCGCCAAGGGCATCGTCGCCAAATGGGCGAAGAAATACGGCATCGGCATCGACGTGGTGCAGATCAACGACTATGTCGAATCGATCAACCAGTACACCGCCGGCAGCTTCGACGGCTGCACCATGACCAACATGGATGCGCTGACGATTCCCGCTGCCGCCGGTGTGGATTCGACCGCGCTGATCATCGGCGATTTCTCCAACGGCAATGACGGCATCGTCCTCAAGGGGGAGGGCAAGACGCTGGCCGATCTGAAAGGTAAACCGGTCAACCTGGTCGAGCTGTCGGTGTCGCACTATCTGCTCGCGCGCGCGCTCGAAACCGTCGGTCTGGCCGAGAAAGACCTCAAGATCGTCAATACCTCCGACGCCGACCTGGTCGCCGCCTTCAACACCGCCGATGTCGAGGCGGTGGTGACCTGGAACCCGCTGCTGGCCGAAGTGCTCAAGGTGCCCAAGGTCACCAAGCTGTTCGATTCGAGCCAGATTCCGGGTGAGATCATCGACCTGATGGTGGTCAACACCAAGACCCTCGCCGACAACCCGGCGTTCGGCAAGGCACTTACCGGCGCCTGGTACGAGATCATGGCGACGATGAATGCGCCGACGCCCGCAGGCAAGGCCGCGCGCGAGCACATGGCCAGGGCGTCGGGCACCGATCTGCCCGGCTATGAGGCCCAGCTCGCGGCGACGCTGATGTTCTACACGGCGAAGGACGCGCTCGCGTTCGCGACCAGCCCGGCGCTGCCGGTGACCATGGCCAAGGTCGCGCAGTTCTCCTTCGCCCACGGCCTGCTCGGCGAGGGCGCCAAGGATGCGGGCGTGGTCGGCATGGGCTTCGCCAACGGCGTCACCCAGGGCAATGCCGACAACCTGAAGCTGCGTTTTGACCCGAGCTACATGCAGATGGCGGCGGATGGCAAGTTGTAGGCGGGCGCCCGCGCGCAGCGCCACAGCGGGGGCGCGCAGCACGACAGCGGGCGCAAGCATCGCGCGCCATGGATCGCCTCGGCGCCCGGCGCCTCGCGATGACGGACTCCTGCGCCCCCGCGCCGTTGGCAGTTTGCGAGTGGCCCCGCGATGCGCCTGATCAACCGCCAGCCCGAGCGGGGCGGGCGCCTGCTGCTGGCGTTGCTGCCGTTCGCGCTGCTGTTGGCCGCCTACCTGTTCGGCTCCGCCGCGCGACTGGCCGAAAACCCCAACGACAAACTCTTGCCGAGTGGCGCGAGCATGGCCGCCGCCGTCGAGCGCCTGGCCTTCACCGCAGACAAGCGCAGCGGCGGCTATCTGTTCTGGCGCGACACCGGCGCCAGCCTGCAACGCCTCGGCCTGGGCCTTGCCATCAGCGCCGCGCTCGGCCTCGGTTTGGGTCTTGCCGCCGGCGCGGTGCCGGTGTTCGGCGCGCCGCTGTCGCCGTTGCTCGCGGTGCTGTCGATGATTCCGCCGCTGGCGATATTGCCGATCCTGTTCATCGTTTTCGGTTTGGGCGAGCTGTCGAAGGTGGTGCTGATCGTCATCGGCATCACCCCGGTGCTCGCGCGTGACTTGGAGCAGCGGGCGCGGGAGATTCCGCCCGAACTCATCGTCAAGGCGCAGACGCTGGGCGCCAACACCTGGACGCTGATGCTGCGCGTGGTGCTGCCGCAACTGCTGCCGCGCCTGCTGATCGCGCTGCGCCTGGCGCTGGGCTCGGCCTGGCTGTTCCTGATCGCCGCCGAGGCCATCGCCGCCACCGAGGGCCTCGGCTACCGCATTTTTCTGGTGCGCCGCTATCTGGCCATGGATGTGATCCTGCCCTATGTGATCTGGATCACCGCGCTGGCGTGGATCATGGATTGGGGCTTGCGGGTGCTGACCAAGCGCTGTTTTCCCTGGCACAGTTCGGTGACGGGCGGTGCCCGGTCGTGAGCACGGCAACGGCGTTTATCGAGATCAGCAACCTGTGGCAGGAATATGGCGATCAGGTGGTGCTGGAGCGGCTGAACCTGAGCGTCGCGGCCGGCGATTTTTGCACCCTGGTGGGCGCATCCGGCTGCGGCAAATCCACCTTCTTGCGTCTGCTGCTGGGTCAGGAAAGGCCAAGCCGGGGCGGCATTCGCCTTGCCGGCGAGCCGCTGGCGGCGGAGCCCGATGCCAGCCGCGGTGTGGTGTTCCAGCGCTACTCGGTGTTTCCGCACCTGTCGGTGCTCGACAACGTGGCGCTCGGCCTCGAACTGCCGCGCGCCAAGCTCTGCGGCAGGCTGTGGGGTGAAGCCAAGCGCGCGGCGCGCGCCCAGGCGGCGGAGTTGCTCACCCGCGTCGGTCTGGGTCAGGCGCTCGGCAAATATCCGGCGCAGCTTTCGGGCGGTATGCAGCAGCGCCTCGCCATCGCCCAGGCGCTGGTGGTGAAGCCGCGCGTACTGCTGCTGGACGAACCCTTCGGCGCCCTCGACCCCGGCATCCGCAAGGACATGCAGCAGTTACTGCTGGCGTTGTGGCGGGAGACCGGGGTGACCGTGTTCATGGTCACCCACGATCTGTCCGAGGGTTTCAGCCTGGGTACCCGGCTGCTGGTATTCGACAAGGTGCGCGTCGATCCCCAGGCGCCCAATGCCTATGGCGCACGTATCACTTACGATATTCCCCTGCGCGATCGACGCGCCGCCAGGGCGGCGCTGCCCGAACATCTCAGCAGCGCGCTGACCGCGCCGCGTTGACCCCGAGCGACTCGCGCCGCAAGCTGCGTTGCGAGCCGCGTTGCACTCCAAACGAGACCGGTGGCAAACCCCATGAACGACGCTTCCACTCGCTTTCCGATCCTTGACGAAGAAGTCCTGCCGGGAGGCGGCCACACTTCCTTCGTGCTCGCACGCGGCCAGTTGCTGCGCATCACCGACATCGAGGGTGGCGCGAATGTCAGCCTGCTGCTGTTCAGCGCGCGCGATCACAGCGAGCGGCTGAACCTGCCGGATACGCTGAAGTGCCAGCACACGGTGCGCCTGACCGCCGGCCACTGCCTGTATTCGGACATGGGCGGCGTGCTCGCCGCCAGCACCGCGGACACCTGCGGCTGGCACGACAGCCTGTGCGGGGTGCTCACCGCGGCCGAGGTCGCAGCCAAATACGGCGCCGGCAGCTATCAGGATTTGCGCAACGGCTTTCACCGCAACGGCGCCGACAACCTGCTGGTCGAGCTCGGCAAGTGGAATCTCGGCCCGCCCGATCTGCTGATGACCTTGAACCTGTTCAGCAAGGTCGGCGTCGATGCCGACGGCGAATTTCAGTTTCACCCCGGCAATTCGGCAGCCGGCGATTATGTCGAGCTGTACGCGCCCATGGCCACGCTGGTGGTGCTGACCGCGCTGCCACACCCGCTCGACCCCGCGCCCGCTTACGCACCCAGGCCGGTGAGGTTGCGCCGGCAGCGGGCTGACGCGAGCGTCGCTGATCGCTGCCGCAATTCGCGGCCGGAAAACGAACGCGGATTTCAAAACACCGAGAAGCTGTATCTGTGAGGGACGGCAATGACAACCCTGATTAGCAGCAACCTCGATCCCGCCACCGCCATCGCGCGCACCACCATCGCGGCCGGCGAACCCTGGCTCGGCGAGCTGAAGGCGGGGCAGACACTGCGGTTACTGGATTTGGCAGGCAATCAGGCCGTGGACACGCTGTTCTTCAGCGCCGCCAACCCGCGCGAGCGCTACGACGCCCAGCGCACCCTGTGCCGCCAGCGCCGCCTGTACCTGACCACCGGCAGCGTGCTGTATTCCAATCGCGGCGCGCCCATGCTCCGCATCACCGCCGACACCTGCGGCCGCCACGACACCTTGGGCGGCGCCTGCGCGCAGGAGAGCAACAGCGTGCGCTACGGCCACCACACCCGCCACATGCACAGTTGCCGCGACAGCTTTCTGCGCGCCTGCGCGCAAGACGGCCGTCTCGACAAACGCGATATCGGCGCCAACATCAACTTCTTCATGAACGTGCCCGTAACGCCCGAAGGCGGGCTGACCTTCGCCGACGGCCTGTCCGGCCCCGGCAAATACGTCGAAATGCGGGCGGAAATGGACGTGTTGGTGCTGATCTCGAACTGCCCGCAGCTCAACAATCCGTGCAATGCTTATGATCCCACCCCGGTGGAGGTGCTCGTGTGGGGTTAGGCGGTCAGGTTCAATCGGAGACGACTTTCGGGTGTCTATTTATAGTTATGCACTACATGGGAGACTGTCGTGCTTGATCGTCTGAACGTCAGCGTATCAGTCGCCACGATGCTGGCTGTGCTTGCGAAGCTCGCTGTTCTTTTTGAAGCTGACCGAAGGTCGTGGTTGGAAGGGGTATTCAGCCAATCATCGGTGTATTGCCTAGCGATCGCATTTTTTCTCGTCTTCTTCCGAGGAAAAATGATGCACGATGACAGCGCTTTTTTCGCTGACATCGAATCCGGCAAATTCAAGGATGACACGGGAGCACGACGCTTGGCGAAAATTGGGCTCGTTCTCGGTTATCTCTCATGGATGCTCTGGGCGCCCGCGATCTACTTTCTGGAGTATCCAAAGGTGGTCGCAGCATTCATGCTCGTGGCGTTCTTCTTATCTACCGTCTGGCTGGCTGTCGATGTCCTTACGAGATCTAGTCTTGATTCAAGGCGCGTCTGGTGGATCGTAATCAACCTGCTCTATCTTGCCGGCTTTGGTGCGATCCTATTCGGTGTGAACGCGCTTCTTATCGCGGTTCTCCTTGTCCTTGTGCTGTTCATCGACTGGGTAGCGAGTGATCCCATCGGTCACCATATTGCCCGCCGTGCATAACAAGCCATTCGAGCCGGACCTTCGCGAGCGTGCTTCGCACGCCCGCTCGGCCGCTCAATGGCGACGTTATGCATCTCGGTTGATGACCGCGCATGGCACTTGAGACCATCCCAATTCAGGGCGTTTGGCGTTTGCTGCGCTGGCTTCCTGGTTTTCTTCTTCGCCGGTATTTCACGCAAGAGAAATTGGCGCAGTTGGTCTACGTCGATCTTCGGCCACGTCACAATTCGGCGGTTGTCGATCTTGGTGAATCGGCGTCCTTCTCTCTGCACCTCCTGGCAATTAATCTCTCGCCATTTCCCGTCGAGTTGGATCGCGCCAGCTTTCGATTCTGGCTTGGCGGTTCCACGATGGATGCATCGATCTTAAAGAAACAAAAAATTCGCTCTGGCGAAATAGCTTCTCTCTACATTCGCGGGACAATTCCTGATGGTGCGGCTAAACAGGCGGCGAAGCATCCCGAAAATCCGATAGCACTCGATGGGAATATCGAATTCAACTGTAACGTCCGTTCCTTCGCAAAGAATGTCGGGCATCTCGACGGCATCAACCCGATAATCCACAATGCGCATGTCCGCAGAGATGCATAACCTTTCAGTCGAGCGGACCTGCGCGAAAATACGCGCAGGCCTCTCACTTCCACGTTAGGCGGAATATCAGACCATGAAAAGAGTTGGCTTGAAAAAAACAACCTTAGCAGGAGTTTTCTGCTTAGTTTCGATTTTGAATTTGCTAGCTGGCTGCGGCCAAAATAACTTTACCGGAACGTTTGTAGCAGATTCGAGGCCGCATCAGATATTTCTTTTAACTCTAATACAGACCAAAGATAGCGTATCTGGTTCGCTTATCATTGCCGAACCAGATGGTAATGGACGCATGGACAGCGATACGTTACCTCTTCGCGGAACCGCAGACGGAAATGCTATTACCTTAACCGTTGATAGGCTTTTTGGAGACCTTGTAATAAACGGTAGAAAAGAAGGTGGGAACGTTGTGCTTATGTTTCCAACAAACTCAGGGAGCATATCAAACTTGACGTTAATGCCCACAACTGAGAGCGACTACAATGGTTTGCTTAGGCAGTGGCAAGAAGAGCTTACTGCGATATATATAGAGAAGGAAACGTTAACAAAGTTGGCTAATGCTCTATCCGATGACATTGATACGATTAAGGCTACCAGAATTAAGGGAGATATTATTGATATAAAATCCGCATTATCTGATGAGCAATCCGCACTTCGTGAACTTGAAAATCATTTAGTCCAGTTGAAGCATGATGCTTCCCTTCGGCCGATGACATGCTATCAGGCAAACCAAACGGTACGGTACGACTTTGAGAAAACTGAGTTATTGTCAAATCTGGTGTTTACGAGTTATTTAAGCAGCGTTCCTGATTGACTTTGTCACCTCAATTCCATCCTTGAACTTTACGCCTGTTATGACCTTCGCCAGGTAATCAAAACCACGCAGGCGACGCCAATTCT
>CBDDRG010000298.1:0-8371 GCA_965232975.1 uncultured bacterium | reverse complement strand
ATACCGCTCTGCCATTCCGCCTCGGGGGTTCGCCGGCGCCGACCGGTAGTTGGCGCGCCGCTGCTCAAGCTGGTAGCGGCGAACCGCCCGCAAATGTTCGGCCAGCGTAGCGGAAAACTGGTGGCTGCCGTCGCCGCGGGCCAGTCTGGCGAGTAGGCGGTGGTCGCGCAAGCGCCGGTTTGGGTAGGGATCGGACGTCTGTGAGTGGGATTTCGGCATCGCAGGGCCTCGCAGCAGCGCAGTCGGCAGCCATTCTTCGCGGATACCCGACAGCGGGCCGAGCGCAAGCCTGCGGGATCGTGGCCGCATCGCATCGCATTGCGATTTCGCCGTCGGCTGTGCGGCCGGCGGGGTGTCACGCGGCCACAGCGGGCGGTGCGCGCGGTGCGGGGCGGGGCGGTAGTGCGCCTGCTCCAGCGCGCCGTGCTTTTGGAAGTGGGCGAGGATGGCGCGGATGGCTGTGGGTTCTTCGATGCTGGCGACGATGCGCGCCGCGCCGCCGCAGTGGACGCAGGCTTGCACGTCGATGTTGAAGACCCGCTTGAGGCGTTGCGCCCAAGTCATCGCGCGGCGGCGCTCGTCGGGGGTGCGGTGGTCGGCGTTGGCGTCGGTCGATTCCGGGTCGGTGGCAGGCCGTTTGCCGCTCCCCGATGGCGTCAGCAGCGCACGCAAGTTCGCGTTCGGCGCAAACATGCCGTGGAAGCGGGTGAGGTGGGCGCGTGGTGGCGGGATCAGCGCCGCCAGCTTGGCGATGAAGTCCACCGGATCCCATTCGACATGGGTGGTGCCATTCCGCCACGGGGTCTTGAGCTGGTAGCGCACCCTGCCCTGGGGCGAGATCGATAGTCGCTTCTCGCTGATCGCCGGGCGCGCGATGTAGCGGCACAGGCGTTCGAGCTTCTGGCTTTCGTGCGCTTCGGCTGCCACGCCGGCATGCAGCGAGAATCCGCCGACCTTGCCGGTGCCGCCTTCCAGCGGACCGTCGTCGCCGGGCAGCGTTTGCAGGGTGACAACTTTGCGCCCGGCGTGCTTCCCGATGGCGATGCGGTAGGTGATTGAACTCGTCCGCAGCGCGTCCATGCCGTTGTCGCTGGCGGCACGTTCGGACAGAAATGCAGATTCGCCCTCGCCTTCGAGCCAGCCTTTGCGCGCCAGATGCCGGCATACGCGATTCGCGATCATGCGGGCCAGCGCCGTGAGCTGTGTGGAACTGGGTGCGGGCGCGGTGCAGGCGTGGTTTGCGCTGCGGTTGCGCGTCGTTGCCTCGTACACACCGTCGAGCCACAGCATGTGCAAAAGCACGTTTAGATTGAGCACGCTGCCGAAGCGCTGGATCAGCGTCACCGCGCCGCACTGCGCGCTGGCGCGCTCAATGCCTGTCTGATCCGACAGCCAGCCCGCGATCACGCGATGCACGATGCCCAGCACCGGGCCGATGGCGTCGGGCTTGCTGGCCAACAGGAAACGCAACGGGTGCGGAAAGCTCAGCACCCATTGCCGCACCGGCCGCGCGCCGAACACCTCCTCCACCAGATGCCGCGCACTCTCGGCCATGCGCCGCGCGCCGCAGCTCGGGCCGAAGCCGCGCTTCTTGTGGGAGAACGCCAGCCGCCGCTCGGCATGGCACTGCTCGCACACCACGCGCAGGAAGCCGTGGTCGAGCACGCCGCAGCGCAGGAACGCCTCGAACTCCTCGCGCACATACTCGGGCAGCGAGCGGTCTTCCGCGGCAAGACGAGCAATGAAATCCGGGTAGCGCGCCTGCACCAGCGCGTACAGCAGCGTGCGCTCGGGAACATGGCGAGCGGAGCGCAGCGCGGCCGCCAGCGCGGTCGCTACGGTGCCGGCGGCGCGCGGCCTTGCGCGTCCTTCCGGCGCGGTGAGGCGCAGCACGGAACGCTCCTGGGCATCGACGGCTGTGGCTGCGTTACACCCCGCCGGCCGCACAGCCGACGGCGAAATCGCAATGCGATGCGGCCACGATCCCGCAGGCTTGTGCTCGGCCAGCTGTCGGGTATCCGCGCAGAATGGCTGCTGACTGCGCTGCTGCGAGGCCCTGCGATGCCGAAATCCCACTCACAGATGTCCGATCCCCACCCAAACCGGCGCTTGCGCGACCACCGCCTGCTCGCCAGACTGGCGGAAAAGGGCGTTTGAATTTCCTATACTCGCCAGCGCCGCCGCCGACAGATCCAGCACGGTGACCGCGGCATAACCGCCGCGCAGCAGGTCGTCCACCCGTGTCGAGGTGCCGCCCACTACCGTCGATTCCGTGCCAAAGATCCTCAGCCACTTGAATTCGGCCGGCAAAGTACAACTATCGGAGCCATGCGCCGACACCCGTACCTGTTCATCACCGCCCTCAGTCTGTTGTTGCACGGCTATATCGCCTGGCGCCTGTTGCCCGCGCTGGCATTGGGACCGGGCGGATTCGCCGTCGGCGCCGGCTGGTTGTTGGCATCCAGCCTGTTGACGCCGGCGCCGCTGCTGATCCGTTTGAGCGGCTTGCGGGTGGGTGTCGCCAATGCCCTAGCCTGGATTGGCTATCTGGCCATGGGCATGTTTTCCACGCTGCTGGTGTTGTGCGTACTGCGCGACCTGTTGCTGGGCGTGGCGTTGGCGTGGAATTTCCTGCAACCCGGCCCCCTGGACTTCGCGCAGCTGCGTAACAGCTCGGCGTTGGCCGTGGTCGCGCTGAGCCTGCTGGTCAGCCTGATCGGTCTGGTCAACGCCCGTCGGCTTGCCCGCGTGGTCGATGTGGAGCTGCCGATCATCGATCTGCCGGCGGCGCTGGCGGGGTTCACCATCGTGCAACTGAGCGACATCCACGCCGGCCCGACCATTCGCCGCGGCTATCTGGACGCCATCGTGGGTCGTGTCAATAGCCTCGACGCCGATCTGATTGCCATCACCGGCGACATCATCGACGGCAGTGTCGCGCAGCTCGGGGTGCACGTGGCACCGCTGTCCGGGCTGCGTTCGCGGCACGGTACTTTTTGCGTGACCGGCAACCACGAGTACTACCACGGGGTCGACGAGTGGCTGACGGAATGGCGGCGGCTGGGCTTGCGCGTGCTGCTGAACGAGAACGCCATCGTCGAACACGATGGCGAGCACGTGTTGATCGGCGGCGTCACCGACTACGGCGCTGAGCATTTCGACGCCGTCCATCGCAGTGATCCGGCCGCCGCGGTCCACAGTGTCGATCCGGTCGCGATCAGGATTCTGCTGGCGCATCAGCCGCGTTCTGCTGCCGCAGCCGCCACCGCCGGTTTTGACGTGCAGCTATCCGGGCATACGCATGGCGGGCAGTTCCTGCCCTGGAATTTTTTTGTCCCCATGCAGCAGCCGTTCGTCGCGGGGTTGGATCGCTTGCATGAGCTCTGGGTGTACACCAGTCGTGGCACTGGCTACTGGGGGCCACCTCTGCGGTTTTTTGCGCCCTCTGAAATCACCCGGCTGCGACTGGTGCGGGCGACGCCTTGAGGCCCACCCGACGACCGCGGCGCGAGTCGATCTGTCCCCCAGTCGATCCGCGTATGACGGCACGCACTTTCACCCGATCATGCTGTACCCGCCGCTGACACTCAGCACCTGGCCGGTGATGAATCCGGCCACCGCCGACGACGACAGACGCGCGGGCGGTGCTCGATCGGCATTGCGGGCGCGCCGCGGGCGCGCTGGCGGGAAAACTGTTGCGGGATGACCACCGCCGCCAACGTCGGGCATGTGGATGTCCTTGGGGGTGAACCGGGGACGCGGGTCCACCCGCGCTGCGCGGGCCTCGAAGTACCGCTCCGGAAAGGCATCCACGCGCACCCGCGCCGGACCGTCCAGCTCGATCTTGCCGACCTCGCTCGCGGGCACATTGACCTTGAGTTCGATGCGGGTCAGGTCGGCGCTCACCCCCCGGTTTGCCCCGGGGCCGCAAGCTCGCCCATCGCGGTCGCCAGGGCTGGCCACTATTCGTGGAGGCGGGGCCATTCCAGCCATCCGGTGTCCTTGCTCGCTATCGGCGTCATGCCGCCACGACGCGGCTGCGGCCGGTTCGGAAGTACAGATACACCACACCGCTCAGTATCGCGGCAAAGAAACACCACACGGATATGAACCACAGCGCATAGAACCCGTAGGCGGCGAAGAAGGCCAGCAGCACCACCGCGCCAAACCCCACCACGGCCTTGTGGCTAGAGAAAAACGTGCTGATGCAGGTCGCCGCCAGATAAGCCCCCATCACGACCGGAACGTAATAATGCGGGGACACATACAGGATGTGGCCACCTACCGCCTCGGCCCGAACCGGAAACCGGATCAGCATGTAGAGCAGATACAGACCGACTGCGGCGCCGACCCACAGGAATGTCGATAGCGTCTGTCTGCGCCACGGCACCGGCTCCAGCAGCAGAACCGCCAGCGGCACATAGATCGGCCACAGCACGTGCGAGAACAGCGAATACACCTGCGTCATGAACGTGTTGAGCAGCGGCGCGTCGACGCGGAAGCCGAGCCAGACGCCCCCCTCGACGAGCTGCTGCAGGCCGAACAAGACCGGGATCAGCGCAAAAGGCATCTCGCTCTTGCGGGCCGCCTCGCGCACCGTTACCGCGCCGACGCCGAGCAGGGCGGTGCCGGCGATGAAACTTGCTGTTGCGGAGAAACACATCGGGCTCGCCTGGGTTAGAAGATCGCCGATCCCGGTCGGATGCGGTGTTGGCCAAAAGTCAGCATCGCAGCACGTCTCGTTTCGCAGCAGCACTGGCAGTGGTGCTGCACGGGCGAGCGCGGGCGTGCTCATTGGTTCCCGGCTAGCCAGCCGGATCGGCCGCGACGGTGCCCCGCCAGCGGGGAAAGCAAGCCGGAACCCGCGCAGGCCACATACTCGGCGCCAAAGGTGGCCGCCGCTGGCCACACCCCACCGCGAGTTACAGCCGCACCTGGTTCAGGCGCAGCGCGTTGCCGACCACCGACACCGAGCTGAACGACATTGCCGCCGCGGCGATGATCGGCGACAGCAGGATGCCGAAGAACGGATACAGCACCCCGGCGGCGACCGGCACGCCCAGGCTGTTGTAGACGAAGGCGAAGAACAGGTTCTGCTTGATGTTGCCCATGGTCGCCCGGCTGAGCTTGCGCGCGCGCACGATGCCGCGCAGATCGCCCTTCACCAGCGTCACGCCGGCGCTTTCCATGGCCACGTCGGTGCCGGTGCCCATGGCGATGCCGACCTGCGCCTGCGCCAGCGCCGGGGCGTCGTTGATGCCGTCGCCGGCCATGGCCACGCGCCGGCCCTGGGCCTGGAGTTCGCGCACCCGGGCGGCTTTCTGGTCCGGCAACACGCCGGCAATCACCTCGTCGATGCCCAGCCTGCCGGCCACCGCCCGCGCCGTGGTTTCGCTGTCGCCGGTCATCATGACGATGCGCAGACCCTCGGCATGCAGGGCGGTGATGGCCTCGGGCGTGGACTCCTTGATCGGGTCGGCGACGCCGACCAGACCGGCAAGCGTGCCGTCCGCGGTCACGAACATCACCGTCTGGCCCTGTGCGCGCAGGGCCTCGGTGCGCTCGCCGAGCGTTCCCGGCGACACGCCGGCATCGGCCAGCAGCGCGGCGTTGCCCAGCGCCACCGCGCGGCCGTTCACCTGCCCGCGCACGCCCTTGCCGGTGATCGACTCGAACTGCGTGGCCTCGGTCAGGGTCGCGCCGCGCGCCTGCGCGCCGCGCACGATGGCTGCGGCCAGCGGGTGCTCGCTGCCGCGCTCCAGGCTGGCGGCGAGCGCCAGCAAATCTGCCTGCACAAAATCACCGGCCACCTCGACCGTCACCAGCTCTGGCCGGCCCAGCGTGAGGGTGCCGGTCTTGTCCACCACCAGGGTGTCGATGTCGCGCAGCAACTCGATGGCTTCGGCGTTCCTGAACAGCACGCCGAAGCCGGCGCCCCGGCCGGTCGCGACCATGATGGAAATGGGCGTGGCCAGCCCCAGCGCGCACGGACACGCGATGATCAGCACCGCCACCGCGTTGACCAGCCCGTAAGCGAGCGCCGGCGCCGGCCCGACCATGGCCCACACCGCAAAGGTGAGCACCGCCGCTGCCACCACCACCGGCACGAACCAGCCGGCCACCGAGTCGGCGAGTTTCTGGATCGGCGCGCGGCTGCGCTGCGCCTCGGCAACCATGTGCACGATCTGCGCGAGCATGGTGTCCGCACCCACCCGCCGGGCCTCGATCACCAGACCGCCGGTGCCGTTCACCGTGGCGCCGATGACGGTGTCGCCGGCGGTCTTTTCCGCCGGCACGGGCTCGCCGGTGAGCATGGATTCGTCCACCGCGCTGCGCCCTTCCAGCACCGTTCCATCCACCGGCACTTTCTCGCCCGGGCGCACGCGCAGGCGGTCGCCCACCTGCACCTGGTCCAGCGGAACATCCTGTTCGCCACCGTCGGCGTCGAGCCGCCGGGCGGTTTTCGGGGCCAGCCCCAGCAGCGCCTTGATCGCCGCGCCGGTGCGGCTGCGCGCACGCAGTTCGAGCACCTGGCCCAGGATCACCAGCGCGGTGATCGCGGCGGCGGCCTCGAAGTACACCTCCGGCAGGCCGTGATGGCCGCGAAACGCCGGCGGGAACAGACCCGGCGCGAGTGCCGCGATCACGCTGTAGCCATAGGCCACGCCCACGCCCAGGCCGATGAGCGTGAACATGTTCAGATTGCGCGTGACCAGCGAGCGCCAGGCACGGACAAAGAAGAACGACCCGGCCCACAGCACCACCGGCGTGGTCAGTAGCCCTTCGATCCACACCAGCGTGCGCGGCGCGGCGAACCCGGCCAGCGCTTCACCCAGGCCCGGCAGCATCTTGCCCATGGCGATGCCCACCACCACAGCCGCCAGCGGTGCGCTCAGCCACAGGCGGCGCGTCATGTCCTTCAGCTCCGCGTTGTCGGCACCATCGCCCGCCGGCACCAGCGCTTCGAGCGCCATGCCACAGATCGGGCAGTCGCCCGGGTGGTCCTGGCGCACCTCGGGGTGCATGGGGCATGTGTAAAGGGTGCCGTCGGTCGTTGCCGGCGGTGCATCCGGCGCGGATTTCTGTTGCGCGTTCTGATGGTGGTGGCACGCGGCGCCGTGGGCATCTTTTTTATCCGGCGTGGTGTGCGCGCCGGCAAAGCGCACAGGGTCAGCCACGAAGCGCCCCTGGCAGCGGGTGGAGCAGAAGTAATAGGTGTGGCCGGCGTGGTCGGCGGTGCCGGCGGCTTGCGCGGGCTCCACCTGCATGCCGCATACGGGGTCTGTTGCCATGGCCGTGTCCCTCGATCCCTGTGTCAGCCAACTCAGAATTCGCAACGCCGCGGCCGGGCCATTGGCGCACCCGGTCGCGCGACGCCTGGCTCGCCGTTGATCAATGGTGCGACTCGTGCTCCTTGGCATCGGCAGCATCCTTGCCGCTGCCCATCGGGCCTTTGTCACCGCCCATCATGCCCATGCCACCGCCCATCATGCCCTTGCCGCCGCCCATCATGCCCATGCCATCCATCATCTCCATGCATTCTTTCATGCGGGCGCGCATTTGCTGGCGATCGCTGGCGTCGATGACGCCATCCTTATTGATGTCCATTCGCGTGAAACGAGCCTCGGCCTGTTCCAGGAATTGCGCCTTGGTGATCTTGACGTTTTTGTCCCGCCCCATACCTGGGCCCATGCCCATACCCATGCCGGGCGAGATGTCGCGCTTGGTGCCGTCCGCCGCCTGTACCGAAAAGCCTGTGGCGAGTGCTACCAGCGCAATGCCGGCAATAAATCCCTTGCGAATGATCATGACCGTCTCCTGAGTGGCGCCCTGCGTGGAAAGGGTTAAGGTGAGTCGGGCGCTGCGGATCAGTCTACCGCAACGCCGCGACGACATCGCGACCGTGTCCGCCAAGCTCTGCATCGCGGGAAGTCGCCGGCGAGGATGCGCGCAGGGCGGGGATGGGGCTGCGGGCGCCCCGAAATTCGCCGTTACAATGACCATTGCCGGTGCGAACGCCAGCAATCGTCCATAACCAATAACAGCGCGGGGAGGGTGGACTGAACTCCGCGCGATCGGAATCCTCGCCATGAGCCGCTTCGTCTCCATCGCCGCCCCCGTCGCCGCGACCGTTGCCCGTCTCGACGTGCGGGTGGGCGCGACCTTGGCGCCGGGGACATCGATCGGCCTGCTGTTAACTGCCGACGGCGAGTTGCCGGTGCGTTCGGCGGTGGCCGGTGTCGTGCACCGGCTCCATGTCGCGGCGGGCGACGCGGTGAGCGAGCGCGGTGCGATCTGCGCGGTTCGCCTCGCCGCGGGCCGCCGCGCCGTGCGCCCGGCGCCGCCGGCCGATCTGGCCGACAAGCATGAG
>CBDDRG010000297.1:0-4474 GCA_965232975.1 uncultured bacterium | reverse complement strand
GGGACTGCGCCGGCTGCGGCAGCGCTTTGACCCGTCCCGATACAATGGCGCCAGCCTGCTCGGCCTGGCCGGTGTCGTCATCAAGAGCCACGGCAGCGCCGATCGGGCGAGCTTTGCCAATGCGCTGGAGGTCGCGGCGCGGGAGGCGGTGGTCAACACTCCGGCGCTGATCGGCGCGCGCTTGGCCGCTGTGGCCCATAGCTGACCGCGACCGCGGTCACCGACCACCGCACGCGGACGCAATCACGAACCATTTAAGGGGTTGGGAGCACGCAATGACCATCGCGCACGACCTTGCGCTAGTCTTTCCCGGGCAGGGGTCGCAGAAGATTGGCCTGCTCGCCGAGCTGGCGCGGGAATACCCCCTGGTCGAGCGCACCTTTGCCGAGGCCTCGGCGGTGCTCGGCTACGACCTCTGGCGACTGGCGCAACAAGGTGCGCCGGACGACATCAACCTGACCGAGCGCGCCCAGCCGCTGCTGCTGACCGCCAGTGTCGCGGTGTGGCGGATCTGGCATGCGCGCGGGGGCGCCGCGCCGGCTCTGCTCGCCGGCCACAGCCTCGGCGAATGGTCCGCGCTGGTGTGCGCCGAGGTGGTCGATTTTGCCGACGCCGTAAACCTGGTGCGCCTGCGCGGCGCGTTCATGCAGGACGCAGTGCCGGCCGGCGTCGGCGCCATGGCGGCGATCATCGGGCTGGACGAGGAATTGATTCGCACCTGCTGCGCACAGGCGGCGGCTGACGAAGTCGTGGCGGCGGTCAATTTCAATGCGCCGGGACAGGTGGTCATCGCCGGTCATGTGGCTGCCGTCGAGCGCGCCATCGCCGCCTGCAAGGCGGCCGGCGCCAAGCGCACGCTGCCGCTACCGGTCAGCGCACCCTTCCACACCACGCTGATGCGCCCCGCCGCCGAGCGCCTGGCCCCACATATCCGGGATACCCGTTTCGCCGCACCGCGCATTCCCGTGGTGCACAATGTGCACGCCCGCACCGAGACCGATCCGGCGGCGATCAAGCGCCTGCTGGTCGAGCAGATCTACAGCCCGGTGCGCTGGGTGGACTCGGTCGCGGCGCTGGCCGCAGCGGGCATCGCCACCACCGTCGAATGCGGGCCGGGCAAGGTGCTGAGCGGGCTCAATAAACGTATCGCGCGCGCGCTCGAATCCCTGGCCACCGAAGATGTCGTGAGCCTGGAGCAGGCGCTCGCGCACAGCCAATCGCGCCGCCCCGGCGGGCAAGACATCACCGACACTTCACGGGTGAAATGACATGGGCATCGAGGACAAGGTAGCGCTGGTCACCGGCGCCAGCAGGGGCATCGGCGCCGCCATTGCGGACATGCTGGGCGCGGCGGGCGCGATTGTTATCGGCACCGCAACCACCGCCGCGGGCGCCGAGCGCATCGCGACACGCTTGCGGGAAAAGGGCTTGCGCGGCACCGGCATGGCTCTCGACGTCACCGACACCGACGCCATCGCCGCAATGATGCAGAACATCAACGCCCAGTTTGGCGCCCCGCTGATTCTGGTCAACAACGCCGGCATCACCCGCGACAACCTGTTGCTGCGGATGAAGGACGACGAGTGGGCCGACGTCATCGACACCAACCTGAACGCGGTGTTCCACCTGAGCAAGGCCTGCGCGCGGGGCATGACCAAAGCCCGGTGGGGGCGCATCATCAACATCAGTTCGGTGGTGGGGAGCATGGGCAACGCCGGGCAGGCCAACTATGCGGCCACCAAGGCCGGGGTCGCGGGTTTCGCGCGCGCGCTGGCGAAAGAGCTGGGCTCGCGCAATATCACCGTCAACACCGTGGCGCCCGGCTTCATCGACACCGACATGACACGGGAACTGCCGGAGGCTAGCAGGGCGGCCATGTTGGCCTCCATCCCCCTCGCCCGCCTGGGCCAGGCGGAGGAGATCGGCGCGGTGGTGGTGTTCCTCGCCGGCGCCGGTGGCAGCTATATCAGTGGCGAGACCATCCACGTCAACGGCGGCATGTATATGAGCTAACAAGTTGATTTTTATTGATTTATGCCGCTAAACAGAAAACCGGTGGCGGCGCATTGGTTTTAGGGTAAAATGCGCCGCCGCGACCACCTAGAGGTGCTTTTTACCGCCTGCGGCCCGTCGGTCGCAGGATCGAGAGCACCGCCGAACTCGACTCAGCCGGATCCACTCAGCCGGGTTTTCCAGACAGGAGCACAAATTGCCATGAGCGACATTCAACAACGCGTCATCAAAATGGTTGCCGAACAGCTGGGGGTAAAAGAGGAGGACGTCAAGCCGGAATCCTCCTTCGTTGAGGATCTGGGCGCCGACTCGCTGGATACCGTCGAACTGATCATGGCCCTCGAAGAAGAATTCGACACCGAGATCCCCGACGAGGAGGCCGAAAAGCTCACCACCGTGGGCAGCGCCATCGACTATATCAATATCCACCTGGGCTGATCCCACCCGCGCCGGCCGCCGTCCGGCCCCGCGCCGACGGCATCGCGGTTGTTGCTGCCACCGGCGGTGATCGTGCTGCGCTCCCATACCTGCGCCCAACGCTGACCATGACCGCCGTCAGCAGTTTCGTCAACGGCGTCCCCAGCACCTTCCTGCCACTCGCCGATCGCGGCCTCCACTATGGCCACGGCCTGTTTGAAACCGCGCGCCTGGCCGACGGCCACCTGCCGTTGTGGGACTATCACCTGCACCGGTTGGCCACCGACGCGCCCCGGCTGGGGATTCCCCTTGCGGCAGACGTGCTCGAAGCCCAGCTCCGCCGATGTCTGGCACTGGTGCCCGCCGACGGCGTACTCAAAATAATGGTCACCGCAGGTATCGGCCCGCGCGGCTATCGCGCGCCGGCGGCCGCTGCAGCCAACCATGTGATCCAGTATTTCCCGCCCGTCACCGCGCCGGCGGCGGCGCTACTGCAACCCTGCGTCTATGTCCTGCCCGACAATCCCCGGCTGGCGGGCATCAAACACCTGAACCGGCTCGATCAGGTGCTGGCCGCCCAGGAACTCGCCGACGGCCACGACGGTCTGTTGTTGAACACCCGCGGCGAAGTGATCGAAACCCTGAGCAGCAATATTTTCGTGCATTGCCAAGGCCAGTGGCTGACGCCCGCTACCACGCGCGCCGGCGTCGCTGGCGTCATGCGCGCCTATCTGTGCGCACGAGTATTGCCGGCCCTGGGGATCGCCGTCGCCACCGCCGCCATTACGCTGCCGCAACTCGCTGCCGCCGATGAGCTGTTTATCTGCAATGCGGTCGCCGGCGTGCGTCCGGTGGCGGTGGTGGAGGGCATCGGGCACTGGCCCGAGGGCGCCGACACCACCGCGATCAAGGCGCTGCTCGCCGCGCAAATACCGTGCTTCGCCGCCTGATTTTGCTGGGCTTTCTGCTGCCGCTGGCAGCCGCCGCGCTTGCCGGACTCGGCTACCTATGGGTGGACAGCGCCCTCGA
The DNA here is from genome assembly GCA_965232975.1 of uncultured bacterium. GTDB lineage: Bacteria > Pseudomonadota > Gammaproteobacteria > Pseudomonadales > Porticoccaceae > CBDDRG01. Next base: position 1,015 of record CBDDRG010000297.1, on the reverse strand, counting down.
CCGCCCGCTGGCGCTGCCTGAACCCCCGCCGGCGACAACCGACCCGACCGCCGCCGACAATCAATCCACGCCCGGTTATCGGCTGGAAGTCGCCCGCGGCGATACCCTGGGCGGCGTGCTGCGCCGGCTCGAAGCCGAGCACTTGATTCCGCTGGGCTTGCCCCTGCGGCTCTATGTGCGCGCCACCGGGCGGGAACGCATCCATGCGGGCGAATACGCGCTGGCGCGGGGCGACACGCCGCGCGCACTGCTCGACAAGCTCGAGCGCGGGCTGGTGATCCGCTATCAGGTCACCTTTCCCGAGGGCTGGACGTTCGCCGCCTGGCTGCGCCTGCTGCGCCAGCAGCCCAAAATAAGCCAGACCCTCGCGGGCAAGACCCCCGCCGAAGTCGCTCAGCTGCTCGGCATCGAACAGGGCCACCCGGAGGGCTGGCTGGCACCCGACACCTATCAATACACGGCCAGGGACACCGACCTCGACCTGCTGCGCCGCGCCGTGGCCCACACCCGCGCCCTCATTGCCCCGCTGTGGCGCGCGCGCGCGCCGGAGTTGCCCTACCAGTCCGCCTACGAGGCGCTGATCATGGCCTCCATCATCGAGAAGGAGACCGGCGCCGCCGCCGAGCGCGCCGAGATCGCCGGGGTATTCGTCCGCCGCCTGCAAAACAAGATGCCGTTGCAAACCGATCCCACCGTCATCTACGGCCTGGGTGATGCCTTTCAGGGCAACTTGACGCGCGATCATCTACAGGCGCCGTCACCTTACAATACCTACCTGGTCAGCGGGCTGCCGCCGACGCCGATCGCCAACCCTGGCGCGGCCGCCATTCAGGCTGCATTCCAGCCGGCGGCGGGCAACGCGCTCTATTTCGTCGCCCGCGGCGACGGCAGCCACCAGTTTTCCGCTACGCTGGCCGAACATTTGCGGGCGGTTCGCCGCTACCAGCTTGAGCAGCGGCGCGCCAACTACCGGTCGGCGCCGGCGAACCCCCGAGGCGGAATGGCAGAGCGGTAT
>CBDDRG010000296.1:0-10892 GCA_965232975.1 uncultured bacterium | reverse complement strand
CACCCAGTGACTCAACACATGGGTTTGCAGCGACGAATCCATGATCTGGGAAACGTGCGCACCGGAGTCGGAGAAGGTCACCACGGAGCGGGGATGGCGCATCATCTCCAGCACATGATCCTGGTTTTCGTTGAACAGCGGCTGGCGGAAGAACACTTTGAGGTGGTGTTCGAGCGCGACTTCGATCATGACCTCGACCGGATCCTTGCCGCGCTCCCGCGCCACTTCGGCAACGGTGCGGTGGGGCCCGGGAATGGTGTCCATGATCAGCAACCACTCGTAATCCGGATGCCGCATTTCAGCGCCAACGCCTTGTTTTTCCAAATGGTTGCCCTTGGCAGATTCAACCAGTTGGGCGCGGATCGCGGGGTCGCGCAACATTGTCTCCTGCTCTGCCAGCGGCTTTTTGCGCAGCTCCTTCCACACCGGGTATTTGTCGAACGGCAGGCGGGTTTCAAACGACATCAGCACATTGAGCGCGCGGCTGTGGGCCTGGATGAACATCCGCCCACCCAACGCAGCCGTCTCGTCCAGCAATGCGAAGTACGGCGGCCAGATGTCGGGCGCGCGGCGGCTGCTGAACATGCCGAACGTCAGTGGGCGACCGGATTCGACAGCGAGGTCGCGCAGGCGCACTTGATAGTCGCGCTGCGCGACTGGGTCGCGACCCACCTCCTCATTGGCAATCTCGACCAGCCCGGTGTCGAGATCGCTGAGTACGCCGACCAGCTCGCGCACTTCGTCCCAGGTCGCGATGCGACTGGCCACGGGCTGGCCATCCGGGGTCTGGTGGTTGCGCGTGCGCGATGTCGAAAAGCCGATGGCACCGGCGCGAATGGCCGATTCCAGCTCCGCTTTCATCGCTGCCATCTCCGCAGCCGTAGGCGCCTCGCTGAACGCGCGTTCGCCCATGGCGTAGGTGCGCAGCGCCGAGTGGCCGACGTAGCCGCTGTAGTTGATGCCCTTGGGCAGGGCTTCGATGGTGTCGAGATACTGCGCGAAGGTTTCCCAGGTCCAGTCGATGCCGGCCTCCATGGCTTCGCCGGCGATGTCTTCGGCGCGTTCCAGGTTGCGCACCACCAGGTGCTTGTCTTTGGCGGCACAGGGCGCCAGCGTAAAACCGCAGTTGCCCATGACCACGGTAGTGATGCCGTGCCACACCGAGCAGGTGCCGAGTGGGTCCCAGTTGACCTGGGCGTCCATGTGGGTGTGGCCATCGATGAAGCCGGGCGACACCACCTGGCCGGTGGCGTCGATGACCTGTTTGGCGGCGTCGCGGATGCGGCCGATATGGGTGATTTTGCCGTCCTTGATGCCGACATCGGCGCGATAGCGCGGCAACCCGGAACCATCGATGACGGTGCCATTCTTGATCACTATGTCGTACGTCATTGCCTTTTCTCCCGCTGCCGTCGAGGGCAGCCCTGTACCTGTTGAATGTCTGTTTTGGTGGCTAATTGAATGGTTGTAGCTTTGCCCTCGCTGCACCCGCGCACAAGACGCCGTCGATAACAAATCGGCGCAAGACGCGGGCGTCGAATAAAGACTGTCACCGATGAGCTTATTGCACCTGTCAACCGAATACCATGGGTATTTCAACACGTGCCCCGCGCGGTTATTTACCGCGCGGGGCACGCCGTGACAGCGAAGACTGCAGCTTAAATCTGAAGTTCCTGGCGTTCCCGCACGATCGCCCGCAAGCCGATATCGGTGCGGCAAAAGGCGCCCTCCCAGGCGATCTGTTGCACGCATTCGTACGCTTCCCGCTGCGCCGCCGCGACGGTATCGCCGAGCGCGGTCACGCACAGCACCCGGCCACCGGTGGTCTGGATCTCGCCGCCGCGCAGTTGAGTGCCGGCGTGGAACACCTTGGTGGTAGCGGTTTCCGCCGGCAGGCTGGTGAGGACATCACCGATGCGGTATTCCCCGGGATAGCCACCAGCCGCCATCACCACACCCACGGCCTTGCGCGGATCCCAGTGCGCGACTGTGGTGGCCAGCCGGTGGTCGAGGGTGGCTTCAAACAGATCGACCAGATCCGCTTGCAGGCGCATCAGGATGGGTTGGGTTTCGGGGTCGCCCAGGCGGCAGTTGTATTCGATGACCATGGGCGCGCCGGCGGCGTCGATCATCAAACCCGCATACAGAAAGCCGCGGTATGTGTTGCCCTCGGCCGCCATGCCGCGCACGGTCGGCATGATCACCTCGCTCATCACCCGCTGGAACACGACATCGGTGACCACCGGCGCCGGCGAATAGGCGCCCATGCCGCCGGTGTTGGGCCCGGTATCGCCGTCGCCGACACGCTTGTGATCCTGGCTGGTGGCCAGCGGCAACACATGCTCGCCATCGACCATGACGATGAAGCTGGCCTCCTCGCCAGCGAGAAAATCCTCGATGACCACGCATCTGCCCGCGGTGCCGAAAGTCCCGCCGACGAGCATACCCTCCAGCGCGAGGGTAGCCTCTTCCAGCGAGGTCGCGACGACGACGCCCTTGCCTGAGGCGAGGCCATCGGCCTTGATGACAATCGGCAGGGTGCGCCCGCGCAGATAGGCGAGCGCGGGCGCCAATGCGGTGAAGCTTTGATAGGCCGCCGTCGGAATACCGTGGCGGGCGAGGAAATCCTTGGTAAAGGCTTTGGAGCCTTCGAGTTGGGCGGCGCCCTGGCGCGGGCCAAAGATGCGCAAACCGCGCTCCTCGAAATGGTCGACGATGCCCGCGACCAGCGGCGCCTCCGGGCCGACGATGGTCAGGCCGACGTTGTGCGCGGTGACGAAATCGACCAGCGCCGCAAAATCGTCAGTGTCGATAGCAACATTCTGCACTTTGGGTTCGCTGGCCGTGCCGGCGTTGCCGGGGGCCGCGTAAACCGCGCTGACCCGGGGGCTTTGGGCGATTTTCCAGGCCAGTGCGTGCTCGCGGCCGCCGGAGCCAATAACCAATATATTCATGCAGTTACTCAAGGTTGATAAGAAACTTAAGCATTTTTTATACCGCGGCTCAGCGATTGCGGTGATCCTTTTCCCCCGGCTTTTTGGGGTGGGCATAGGGGTGGGGACGCTCGCCCGCGACGGTGAACGGAATCCTGGCGAGCGCGTCCAGACTGTCCCGCCAGGCGCTCACCAGACGATCCTCCGCCCCATAGTCGAACGGATCCTGCAAGCGCTGTTCCAGCTCGCCACCCGGCTCCGGCCGGTTGGTGAGCAGCCAGTCCGCCGTCAGCCCCAGGGCTTCGACCACCGGGCAGGGATCGCGATAGCCGAGTTGGGTCTTGATTTTCTGCAAGTCCACGACGCGGTGGTGCGGAGTGGCGGGGGCATAGGGCCGCGACGGGTGGGCAATGCGGTAAGGCATGCCGATGATCTCCATCGGGTATCCCATTTTGCGGCACATCACCTCGATGATCTGGCGCAGCGTCAACTGCTCCTCGTCGCCACAGTTGTAAATCTGCCCCGCCGAGGCGCGGGGCTGATCGACGGCCAGCAACACGGCGTGACCCAGGTTGCCGGCATAGCCATGGGTCGAGAGCGTCAGGCCGTCCTCGGGCACCACGATGAAGGGCCTGCGGTCGAGGATGCGGCGCAGGATGCTCCACTCCCTCGGCACCAGTTGGTAGGGCCCATAGACCTGGGGGTAGCGGAAGTGGGCGGCGGTCGGGTGATGCTCGAGCACCGCCTGCTCGGTCTGCGCGATCAGGTAGGAAAAGCGATGCTCCTGTTCGCTATCGACCACCGGGGCCTGCTCGCTCAGCGGCACCCGCGCCCCTACCGGAAACAGCGCGTTGGGATCCATATAGCCGCGGTAGCTGGCGACGCCGCCGACGCTGACAAAGCGGCCCACCCTGCCCACCAATGCCTGCGCCAGATGGCGAATGCGGCCGTAGGTAACCACGGCGAGATCGAAAGTGCGGTCGCCCAGCGCCGCATTGATGGTTTCGAGAAAGTGCGGGTCGCCATGGATGTGCTCGACCTGGGGCGGGATCTCGACGATCTCGTGGGTGCCGCGATGAAAAATCGACACGTCGTAACCGCGTGCGAGTAGACCATTGACGATAAAGGGCCCCGTCGGGCCGGTACCTCCGACAACCAGTGCTTTCATGGCGCGCTCCCCTCACTCGTCGGCGCTGGGCCAACGGCCTGATTTTTCGTTGATTCGGGTCCTACATTACGTAACGATCCCCGCGCCGTGGCGGGCTCAAAGGACTCGCGGCACACTGGCGAGCGCAGCGTAAGCGGTAAGAAGCATCTCGGTCAGGCTGACTGGATTTTCCTTCCGGCCCGCCAATTCTTTGACAACGACGTTACTCTCGCTCATAGCGGTGTATCTGTGTACCGGCTTGCTTAGCGATACAAATCAACCAGATACACCGCTACTTTTCAGTTCCTGTGAACACCAGATTCAGTTATGACCCGCCAATTCCGTCAACGCGTTCGAACAGCAGTCTAACCTCGACTGTTAACAGACCCTAGGAAATCACCAGGCCCGGCATCTTATCGCCCTCCCGGAAAGCCGCTAATTTAGCGAAATATTTATTCGCGCCCATCATGCCGCCATAGGGTTGGTTATTTCTGGCCCTGGGGTCGTGCCGCCCTTCCAGGTTGTAATAACCCGGTGTACAGGACGATCCGCCCATTGGTCCACGGGCCTCGGTGCCGACCACTTCAGCGGTCCATTCTTTTTCGGCAGTTTCAGTGGTGTCTACCCGAGTGATGTTGTTTTCGACAAAATGCCTCACCAAATAGGCGATGTGTTTGGCGCCTTCGTCCAGACCATCGGGATAGTTGGCGGTAAAAGATGCTTGCCCGTTGCCGATCAGAAAGCAATTGGGGAAGCCATGGCTATGTATTCCATAGTACGAGATCATCCCTTTGGCCCACTTTTCTTCGAGGCTAACGCCGTCTACGCCGATTAAATCGTAGCCGGCGCGACGGGTGTAATCGGTGCCCACCTCAAAACCAGTGGCAAAAATAAGGCAGTCCAGCTCATATTCCACGCCATCAACGACGACACCCTTTTCCGTAACAGAATCGACGCCCCGCCCTTTGGTATCAACCAGCTTTACATTTTCACGATTGAAGGTGGCCAGGTATCGATCGTCCAGGCAGGGCCGCTTACACATAAAGGCGTAATAGGGTTTAAGCGCTTCAGCCGTTGCCTTGTCTTTAACGATGTCGTCGACCCGCTTGCGGATATTTTCCATTTTCTCGAAATTGGCCAGCTCATAGATTCTGGCGACTTCGCTTTTTGGTACCTCTTTTCCAGCTTCACGCATGCGTCGGCGATAAATTTTGCCCATCTCGACCCAGGCATCATCGAACTCATCCAGTTGATCGATCTCGCCGCGGCGCCCTCCCCGACCGGTCAATATGGCGGTGAAATCCTTTTGCCGCTGTACCTGCCATCCGGGCTTCAAGCCGGCAGCCCACTCCATATCTGTAGGGTGGTCATTCCTGGGATCAACACCCGACGGGGTGCGCTGAAACACATACAATTGCTTGGCACTCTCGCCCAAATAAGACACGCACTGGACGGCAGTTGCGCCGGTGCCGATAATGCCGACTCTTTTGTCTCTCAGGCCCGTGAGATTGCCATGGGCATCGCCACCGGTATAGTTATAGTCCCACCGACTGGTATGAAACGTGTGGCCTTTGAAATCATTGATGCCTTTTATGCCCGGGAGTTTTGGGCGATTCAAAGGCCCGTTGACCATAAGGACAAAGCGCGCCTTTATTTTGTCATCCCGGTTGGTGTGAATCGTCCATCGCCTGGCCGCTTCATCCCAAATCATCTTCTTAACTTCTGTTTGCAAACAGGCGTTGTCATAGAGCCGGTACTTTTCGGCAATATTTCTACAGTGCTTCAGGATTTCCGGCGCATCGCAATACTTGCGCGGGGGTATGTACTTCAACTCTTCCAATAACGGCAAGTAAGTATAAGCTTCGATATCGCAGGCGGCGCCGGGGTAGCGGTTCCAGTACCAGGTGCCACCGAAATCCGATGCCTTCTCGATCATCCGAATATCTTCTATGCCCGCTTCACGCAGGCGCGCACCTGCCAACAGGCCGCCAAGGCCACCGCCGATAATAGCCACTTCCACTTCGTCTTCTAGGGGTGCTCGGTCGATGGGTTCTTCGACGTATGGATCTTCAAGAAAATACGAAAATTCCCCTTTCATCTCCTGATATTGTTCATTGCCGTCGGGGCGTAGACGCTTCGCCCTTTCCTCGTCATATTTTTGTCTCAAAGCAACGGGATCAAACGCTTCTCTGGATGCACTAGTGCTCATTTTCGGATCTCCTTGGAGGGGTTGGGAATGGGAGGGAAATTACAGAAACAATGTTGCATGACACGACGCCGACGCGCTGATTCAGAGCATTCTTCAGTCCGGCGCACCTCGCGGCTACAGCACGATGTCAATCTGCGCCGCCATGGCGATGGCCTTCGCCTTAGCCTCCGCCACCGAGTTGCCGCGGGCCAGGCAGACGCCCATGCGTCGCCGCCCCGCCACCTCCGGCTTGCCGAACAGGCGAAGCTGGGTGTCGGGCTCGGCGAGTGCGGATTCGAGCCGGCCGAAGCTCAGGGTGGATGAATCGCCCTCGACCAGCAGCGCGGCCGACGCCGAGGGGCCGTGCAGATGGATGCTGGGAATGGGTAGCCCGAGAATGGCGCGCACATGGAGCGCAAACTGCGACAGATCCTGCGAGATCATCGTCACCATGCCGGTGTCGTGGGGGCGCGGCGACACCTCGCTAAAAATCACGCCATCGCCCTTCACGAACAGCTCGACGCCAAAAATGCCGGCGCCGCCGAGGGCGTCGGTCACCTTGCGCGCAACGTCCTCGGCGGCGGCCAGCGCGCGCGCGCTCATGGGTTGCGGCTGCCAGGATTCGCGGTAGTCGCCATCCTGCTGGCGATGGCCGATGGGTGCGCAAAAACTGGTGCCGTCGCGATGGCGGACGCTCAGCAGCGTGATCTCGTAGTCGAAATCGACGAAGCCCTCGACGATGACGCGGCCGGCACCGGCGCGCCCGCCGGCCTGGGCGTAGTGCCAGGCGTGTGCGATATCGGCTGCCGTCTTGATCAGGCTCTGGCCCTTGCCGGACGAGCTCATGATCGGCTTCACCACACAGGGCATGCCGATGGCCGCGACTGCGGCCGCGAATTCGGCTTCGGTGGCGGCAAAGCGGTAGGGCGAAGTCGGCAGACCCAACTCTTCGGCGGCGAGGCGGCGGATGCCCTCGCGGTTCATCGTCAACTGCGCAGCGCGGGCGGTGGGCATGACCTTGAAGCCCTCGCGCTCCAGCTCGACCAGCATCTCGGTGGCGATGGCCTCGATTTCGGGCAGGATGAAGTCCGGCCGCTCCAGTTCGATGACCGCGCGCAGCGCGGCGCCGTCGAGCATCGACAGCACATGGCTGCGGTCGGCCACCTGCATCGCGGGCGCGTTGGCGTAGCGGTCGAGCGCAATGACCTCGATACCGAGGCGCTGCAACTCGATCGCCACTTCCTTGCCCAGTTCGCCGGCACCGCACAGCAGCACTTTGGTTGCGGTCGCGGAAAAAGGTGTGCCTAGTGTCGTCATCGCCGTGCGTCCTATTGCTATCGAGATGCCAATCCAGCCGAGCTGGCATTATAGAGAAGCGCGACATAGAGAAGCCCGACGCGCACCGGGCTGGAGTAAACTGGCGGCCCGCCACACCGACGACCCGCCGCCATGACCCCGGAACTGCTGTCCCCCGCCGGAAGCTACAAAAGCATGCGCTACGCCTTCGCCTATGGCGCCGACGCGGTGTATGCCGGTCAGCCCCGCTACAGCCTGCGGGTGCGCAACAACGAGTTCAACCACCTCGACATCATGGCCGAGGCGGTCGCCGAAGCGCACAAGCAGCGCAAAAAATTCTATATCGCCAGCAACATCACGCCCCACAACAACAAGGTGAAAACCTATCTGCGCGACATGGCGCCAGTGGTCGAGATGCAGCCCGACGCGCTGATCATGGCCGACCCCGGCCTGATCATGCTGGTGCGCGACCAATGGCCCGAGCTGCCCATCCACCTGTCGGTACAGGCCAACGCGGTCAACTACGCGTCGGTCAAGTTCTGGTACCGGCAGGGCGTGCGCCGGGTGATCCTGTCGCGCGAGCTGTCGCTGGACGAGATCGCCGAAATCCGCGCCGAATGCCCGGAAATGGAACTCGAAGTCTTCGTCCACGGCGCGCTCTGCATCGCCTATTCCGGGCGCTGCCTGCTGTCCGGCTACATGAATCACCGCGATCCCAACCAGGGCGCCTGCACCAATGCCTGCCGCTGGAAGTACCAGGCCCACGACGCCCGCCAGACCGAGGCCGGTGACATAGTGCCCATGGCGCCGGTCGCCACCTGGACGCCGGTGGCCGCCGCCGAGGCGCCGGAGCCCGCGCCCGAGGAGAGCCCGTTACTGTTGTTGCAGGAAGCCACCCGGCCGGACGATCTGATGCCCGCCTACGAGGACGAGCACGGCACCTACATCATGAATTCCAAGGACTTGCGCGCTGTTCAGCATGTTCCGCAACTGATCGAAATGGGCATTCACTCGCTGAAAATAGAGGGTCGCACCAAGTCCCACTACTATGTGGCGCGCACCGCCCAGACCTATCGCCGCGCCATCGACGAAGCGGTCGCCGGCAAGGTCTTTGATCGCGGGCTTATGGTCGAGCTGGATCACCTGGCCAATCGCGGCTACACCGAGGGCTTCTATCGCCGCCATGTGCCCGAGGACTATCAAAATTACGACCAGGGCGTCTCGACCAACGCCAACCAGCAGTTCGTCGGTGAAATCGTCGATGTGGACAACGCCGCCGGCTGGCTGACGGTTGAGGTCAAGAACCGCTTCGAGTGCGGCGATACGCTGGAACTGATCACGCCAGCTGGCAACCACAGCTTCCGGCTGGACGCACTGGAAAAGAAGAGCGGGGAGGCCATCGGCGCCGCGCCGGGTTCAGGCCATATCGTGCGGCTGCCGATCCCGGCGGGGATCGGCCTGGCGGCGCAGGATCACTATTCGCTACTGATGCGGCACATGCCGCAGTAGCTGGTGGCGAGGCAGGTACGCGGGAAGCGCTTTTTGCACCCGCGAACCGCTGCGTTGTAGCTGCATTGTGGAGGCTGTGGGCCGCGCTATTGTTATCCGCGCCGCTTACCTGCCGCAGTGTTGCAAGCCGAGTCGGTAGCCGAGTCGGTAATAGTGGTTGCTCTGTTCGCGCTCACCCATCCTTTCCATCAGCGCCGCCAGTTCACCGTAAGCGTCGACGCAGGGCTCCAGGCGCAGGGCGCGCTCCAGGTAATCCCGCGCCTTACCCCAGAGTTGGTTGGCGATGCACAGGCGCCCGAGTGTCAACAACACCTCGGGGCGGTCTGGCCATTTTTGAACCCAGCTTTCGGCAGCCGTCAATTGGTGCGCGCTATTTGCGCCTTTGAGCCTGCCGTAGCGCAGCATCAGGTCGGCATCCCAGTGCTCGCCCAGATAGCGCCGCAGTTCGGCTTCGGCGCGCGCGCCCTCGCCCAGGCTCTGCAACGCCTCGACATGGTTCGCGACTACGGCAGGTTCGTTGCGCAGGGGTTTGGGCACCGATCGCCACAGCTCCTCGACCCGGCGCAGGCGCTCGCCCGACGCGTCGTCAGGGCCGACTTTTGCGGCTTGCCTGATTCTGCCCCCATGACTGGCAATTTCGAGCGCTTCCAGCTCGACCGCGGAATAGACCTTGGCGTCTTTCAGCCGCGGCAACAGTTTGGCGAGACCATCCCAGTCGGCCAGCGCCCGATGCGCCTGCGCCAGCAGAGCCAGCGCGAGGGGTTGCCGCGGATGGCGGTCGCGCACTGCCGCCAGGGTGTCCAGCACCTGCTGCGGGCGGCCGGCGCTGGCGTGCATGCGAGCCTCCAGCAGCGCGCGGGCGAGCTCGCCGTCGGCGGTCGTCAACCCCGCCTCGGCGAGCAGGCGCTGCGCCTCGTCCCACTCGCCCAAGGCGGTGGCGGCATTGGCGGCAGCGAGGTAATTGATGTGCGGCATGTCGGAGCGGACGGCGGCCTTTTCCAGGGATGCCTTGGCGCGGCGCCAGTCACCCTCGAAAAATTCGGTCAGACCGCGGGTCGTGCGATCGCGGTACCAGGCCCGCGCCCGATACTGGCGGCTGCGGCGCACCGGGATACCGGCGCGCGCCAGGCGGTGGGCCAGCCAACCCGGCACACGCCACAGCAGGATCACCACCCCCACTATCAGGACTGCCAGCCACAGGCTGATCTGGACGACCTGAGTGCCTACCGCGACAAGAATGAAGCCGTTGTTCTGCTCCATCAGCAGGTACAGCAGGCCGCCCCCCAGGGTCGCCAACGCGACCAGCAACACACCCCTTCTCATGGGGCGCTGTCCACTGGGGCATTATCCATAGGCCGTGCGTCCGCCGGACCAGTTTCCGTTGGGGCAGCCTCCGTTGGAGCAGCCTCCGTTGGGGCGGTCTCCGTTGGGGCAGGCTCGATTGGGGCGGTCTCCGCAGGGGGCATGCCCGCACCGGCCGCGGCGCGTCGCTGGTGGCGGCGGTTGATGTAGTCGCGCAATGCGGTCAACGACGCGGACACATCTGGCAGCTTTTGCACCACCACCTGGGTTTTGAGGGTCGCCAGTTGCTCAGCCACCACGTCGGCATCGGCATTGCCACTGAAGTATGTGCGCAGCCAGCTCTCGGCTTTGTCCAGGCTGGTGGTGTAGATCTCCTGCTCCTCCCGCAACAGCGCGAACTGCGCCTGTTCGATGCCGAGGCGGACATTGTGGCGCAGATAGACGTCCTGGTTCGGGGTCAACAGCGGCTCCAGCGGCTTGGCCAGGGACTTGACCTGAAAGTGTTCAGCCGCGAAAC
>CBDDRG010000295.1:0-13487 GCA_965232975.1 uncultured bacterium | reverse complement strand
CAACAACACCCAGTGGTACAAATTGAACTGGCGGCGCGCGAATTTCCACTCGCTGCCGACACGGCGATAGCTGTCGTCATAGTGGCCGCAGGCGGTGACGGCCTTGCCGTCCTGCACCATGCGGATCTCGACGGCACAGTTGCCGGTGGCGGTGTCGCCGTCGATCTGGATAACGTGGTTCTGGATGAACGGCTTGGGCGTGACTTCACCGATCTTGGTGACGTAAAGATCGCGCAGTTCGTCCTTGCCGCGCCAGGTCTGCTGTTGCAATTGGAATTCGCCGTCGTCGCAGAACATGGCGAGCAGCGCGGCGGAATCCTGGCGCACCACGGCGTAGCAGTAGCGGGCGGTGAGTTCGCGGATTTCATCCTTGTCGGCGAGCAGTTGGATGCGTTGTTCGAGCGTGGCCATGGCGGGTCTCCTTATCGTTATGGCGGTAACAATCAGCCGCCAGCAATCAGCGGCTGAGGATGGTCAACGTGGTGGCGGCGGTGTCGTCTTCGATCCAGCCGCCGCCGTTCTGCGCCATCGCGACCTTGGCGCCGACGACCTGGCGCGCGCCGCAGCGGCCGCGCAACTGATCGACCAACTCGACGATCTGCGCGCAGCCGGTGGCGCCGACGGGGTGGCCCTTGGCGACCAGGCCGCCGCTGGTATTGACGGGCACGCGCCCGCCGAGGTCGGTCTGGCCCTCGCGAATCATCGCGATACCTTCGCCGGGTTTGCACAGGCCGAGTTCCTCGATGTAGATCAGCTCGGCGGGCGAGGCGGCGTCGTGCAGTTCGACGACGTCGATGTCCTCCGGCCCGATCCCGGCCTGCGCATAGGCCTTGGCGGTGGCGCGCGCGTTGCAGTTCTCGCCGCCGGGCAGGCCGGACACCAGCACCAGCGCATCGACGGTGACGGCGTCGCAGCCGTGGCGGCGCGCGAATTCCTCCGAGCAGAACACCAGCGCGGCGGCGCCGTCGCCGATGGGTGAGCACATCGCGATGGTCAGCGGATCGACGATGGTCTTGCTGGCGAGAATGGCTTCGACGCTGAGCGGATTGCGGAACTGCGCCTTTGGGTTGAGGCTGCCGAAGCGGTGCGCCTTGGCGGCAGCGAGCGCGAAATCGGCAGGCGTCGCGCCAGTCTGCTGCATGTACTTGCGCGCCTTGCCGGCGTAGACATCCATGAAGCCCGAGCGGCCGGGCGCGGTGCCGGCGGTGAGCGGGTCGTCGGAGCCGGTTTCGGCCTTGATCTGCTCCAGATCCATGGCCGCGATCAGCGCGCGGAAGGGCACCATTTTGTCCGCGTTGGTCATCTTCTCGGCGCCGATCGCAAGTGCCACCTCGGATTGTCCCGACGCCACCGACAGCCATGCCAGATGGGCGGCGGTGCTGGCCGACGCGCAGGCATTTTCGACATTGATGATGGGCTTGCCCATGAGTCCGGATTCGCGCAGCGCGACCTGGCCGGTGATCATCTCCTGCCCGGTCAGCAGCCCGGCGGCGGCATTGCCGAAGAAGATGGTGTCCACCTGGCCGACGCTGGTGCCGGCATCGGCCATCGCCTCGTTGAGCGCCTGGGTCACCAGGCTGCGGATGGTGGCATCCAGGTGTTTGCCAAAGGGGGTCATGCCGACCCCGGCGATCATTACTTTTCTCATGTTATTAAGCTCCCGGTAGCGGTGGCTGGGTAAAGGCCTGGGGTTTTAATGCAGGCAACGGCGGAATTGATTATGCGCGACCGGCAGGGGATGTCCATCGGCCTGCTGCGCGCTGGCGCCGGAGCGCAGGGCGCGCGGGCAATCGGTGAAGGCGATTGGTGAAGGCGATTGGTGAAGATGGCGCCCGCGTGGCAAGATTGCGGTCACCCCGCGCTCGTCGCCCAGACCCAGGAGGATGTCGCCATGGCATCGCCAGCCGCTGCAAATTCTGCCCCCAAGTCGGTTCCTACCAGCCGCGACGCCAAAGACCCGCGCGCGCTGATCGACTACCCGCTGATCGACGCCGATTGCCACTATTACGAACCCGACGACTGCTATACGCGGCACATGGAAGCGCGCTACCGCGACGATGCCGTGATGGTCGTGCGCGGCCTGAGCCGCCACGCCCAGGTGCATGTGCGCGGCGAGCGGCTGAGCTTTTTCAGCGCGCCGCCCGGCGAGCACGCCGGCAAGCCGGGGTCGTACAAGGCGTTCTATCGCAGCGATCAGCCCAAGGGCGCGCATATTCTGGCGGCCGATCCGATCTCCTGTTTCGATCTGCCGGAGTCCATGGATCGGGCGGCGCGGCTACGCTGGTTCGACCGCTACAACGTGCAGGCCGGCATTTTTCTGCCGTCGCTCGGCGTGGGCGTCGAAATGCAGTTGCGCGACCACGGCCCCGAGGTGGTCATGGCCAATCATCGCGCGTTCAACCGCTGGCTCGAGGAGGACTGGGGCTGGGACTACCAGAACCGCATCTTCAGCGCGGCGCAACTGTCGCTGGTGGATATCGACCTCGCCGTCGCCGAACTCGACCGCGTGCTCGCCCAGGGTGCGCGCATCGTCAATCTGATCTCCGGCCCCATCTATGGCCGCTCGCCGGCCGACCCGTATTTCGACCCGTTCTGGGCGCGCTGTCAGGAGGCCGGGGTGCCGGTGTCGTTCCACCTCGGCAACGCTGGTTTCGAAGAGCTGGTGTCGGCCGCCTGGGGCGAGAACCCGCGCCCGCCGCACCACCGCGTCACCGCGTTCCAGCATGTCATCGGCATGATGGAGCGGCCGGTCACCGATACGCTGGCAGCGCTGATCATGCACAACCTGTTCGGCCGCTTCCCGCGCCTGCGCGTGGCGTCCATCGAAAACGGCTCGTCTTGGGTCACACCACTGCTGCGCAAGCTCGACAAGTCGGCCAAGATCGCCGGCACCAATTTCACCTTTGGCCCGCTGCACGACAAGCCCAGCAGGATCTTTCTCGACCGCATCCGCGTGTGTCCGTTTCCGGAGGACAACATCCGCGAGCTGATTGCGTCGGTGGGCCCGGACGTGGCGCTGTTCGGTTCCGACTGGCCGCACCCGGAGGGCCTCGCCGAACCACTCGAATTCGCCGATGGCCTGGAAGGTCTCGACTACGCCCAGGTGCGCAACGTGATGCGCAACAACACTGCCGCGCTGCTGGGCCTCGCGGCCTGACCCAGCCCTAGCAAGCCGACCGCGGAGCAAGTTCGATGGGGGAGATGGTGGCGACGGTGCGGGCGAACGTCAAAGCCTGGGAGTGCGATGTGATGGCGCACATGAACGTGCAGCACTACCTGGCGCGCTCCACCGAGACCGTCGGCCAGTTGCAGGCGCTGCTCGGGCTCGGCGCCGATCCCGAGCTGGCGCTGCTGCACCGCGCCGAGCGCGTGCTGTTCATGCGCGAGCTGCGCAACGGCGAAACCTACACCCTGTTCACGGGCATCTTCGCGCTCGCCGGCAGCAGGCTCACCACCTTCAGCGAAATGCTCAATCTGGAGACCGATGGTGTCGCCGCGCGCTTTGTCATCGAGTTGGAACTGGTCGATAGGGTGCGCGGTATCGCGGTGGATTTTCCGCACCATGCGCAACGCGCTGCGGAGGCGCTGATGGTCGAGCCGCCGGCCGATTTGCGCCCGCGCGAGGCCCTGCCCCAGCCGCCGCGGCGCGATCTGGCGACTGCGATTCAATACAACCTGATCGACACCGCCTGCGGCACCATCGAACCCTGGGAGTGCGACCTGCGCGGCGAACTGCACCCGCGCTTTTTCATGTCGCGCTGTTCGGACGCCGTCACCCATCTGCAACGCCATTACGGCCTGACCCCGGCCTACCGCAAGGCCAATGGCCTCGGCAGCGCGGCGCTCGAATACAACATCGAATTCCAGCACCCGTTGCGCGCCGGCGATGCGCTGATCACCAAGAGCGGGCTGCGCACCATGAACAGCAAAACCCAGCGCTTCTTCCACTGGTTTTTCCACGCCGCGAGCGGTGCAACGGCCGCCACCGTCGAAACCACCGGCACCCTGTTCAACTTCGAAACGCGCAAGGCCATCGCCATGCCGCCCGATTTGCGCGCACGGGCGGAGCCGCTGTTTGTCAGGTTCTAACCCCCGCCCGCCCACGCAAAAAATACCCGCGTCGCCGCTTTTCTACCCCCAACGACACAAGGACAGCTTGCCCATGAAACTCATCGATTCGTTTGGCCCCAACCCCCGCGCCGTGCGCATGTTCTTGGCCGAAAAAGGCGTGACTCTGCCTCGCGAAGAACTCGACCTGATGGCGGGCGAAAACCGCAAGGCGCCGTTTACGGCGCGCAATCCGGCGGGGCAGGTGCCGGCGCTCGAGTTGGATGACGGCACTGTTATCGCCGAGACTGTGGTGATGTGCGAGTACATCGAAGAAAAGCACCCCACGCCCGCGTTGATCGGCACCACCGCGGAAGAGCGCGCTGTCAACCGCATGTGGTTGCGCCGCGTCGAGTTGAATATCACCGAGCATATGTACAACGGGTTTCGCTACGCCGAAGGCTACGGGCTGTTCAAAGATCGCGTGCACTGCATTCCCGAAGCCGCGCCAGGATTGAAAGAGAAGGCGGCCGCGGCGCTGGTCTGGCTCGATGGCCTGATGGCCGGGCGCGAATATGTGGGCGGCAGCAAGCTGGGCCTCGCCGATATCGTGCTCTATTGCTGTCTCGACTTCGCCAAAGATGTCGGCCAACCGCTCAACCCCGCGCTGACCAATATCGCGCCCTGGTATGCGCGCATGAATGCGCGCCCCTCGGCGGTGTCAAGCCTGCACCCGGGCTCTGCCCAGGCCGGCATGCGCGGCTGATTGGATCGCCAGGCACCAAGCGCCAAATTGGCGCCAGCGCCGATTAAACCCGCCACTGTCGACGCCGCGCGGCTTGCTGGTGATGATCGGGTAAGCCCTGGATCGACAACTCGCCGGCGATGCCCGGTGGGGTGGTGACGGCGCCTGCCGGCGATACGGATGCCCCAAATTGACAACCACCGGGAGGGGGCGGGATCATGATCCGGCATTGCCACCATAACGACTCACCCGCTACCTGGTAGCCCTCGAAGGAGAATGCAATGGAAAAGTCCAAACAGGCCATCCTGATTTACATGGCCGTCTTCGTGCCCTTGTCTATTTGGGGTTTCTACACCGAGCCGACGTTCAGCAGCTTTTTCGGCAGCCTGTCGATCATGGAGCCCTGGCCGTTGATCATCACGCTGGACTTCATGTTCGGTCTGCTGCTGTTCGCCGTGGTCATCTACCTGATAGAGGGTTCGTTCGCGAAAGCGGTGGTCTGGGGTGTGCTGATGTTAGTCATTGGCAACGTCGCCACGGCGATCTATCTGCTGCTCAACTTCGACAAGATTCGCGTCCGCCTCGGAGCGCGCGCCTGAACCAACCTTGGGCGAACTCACCTGCGCCGGTGTGGGATCCCGCTGCTTCCTCGGCTGGCAACACAGTTCAGCGACAATTTCAGGGCCGGTGGCCCGCCTCTAACGGGCCGATATTTTGCTTCCTGAACTTCAGTTTCGATGTCCATCCCGATGCCCGAGCCTGAGGTATTGGTGCGGATATCGCGCTGAGATGCTGTTCAGGATCCTGAGCCTCCGTTCTGCATGGGAGTAAGCAATCATGAGCGTCATCATCGACAAGAACGTGCCCGTCACCATGCGCGACGGCGTAGTGTTGCGCGCCGACGTCTACCGCCCGGCCGACGGCGATCGCCATCCGGTGCTGATTCAGCGCACGCCCTACAACAAGGAACTGTGGTTGATCACGGCACTGACCCTCGACCCGGTGCGCGCCGCGGCTGCCGGTTTCGCGGTGGTTATCCAGGATGTGCGCAGTCGCTGGGCGTCGGATGGCGATGTGTTCTTCCCCTATCGCGACGAAGAGCGCGACAGCGCCGATACCCTGGAATGGGCCGCGCAGCAGATGTTTTCGGACGGCAACCTCGGCTGCTACGGACTGTCGTACATGGGCGGCACCACTTGGCTCGGCGCGGTGTCGGGCCACCCCGGGCTGAAGGCGATTTCGCCGACCACCGCCCCCAACGATTTCTGGCGCAACCACTTCTGGCGCGGCGGCGCGTTGCATGTGGCGACGCTGGCGAGCTGGGCGCTGCGCACCATCGGCATGGGCGCGTTGTTCCGCTCCGGCAAGCCGCTGCCCGAAATGGGCGCGCGCCTGGTCGAGCTGGTGGCCGCGATGGATGATTTCGCCGCCACGATCAGGCATCGGCCGTTTGCCGAGTTGCCTGCCGGGCATGCCGAAGACCAGCGCTTCGTGCCCTTTCTCTACGAGTTGCTCAAGCACACCGCGCCCGACGCCTGGACGGACGCCATGCTGCTCCACAGCAGGTACGAACAAGTCAAGGTGCCGGCGCTGATCCTGGCCGGCTGGCACGATCTGCTGCTGGGTTCGGATCTCGAGAATTTCACCGGCATGAAACGGAGTGCGGCGACTGCCGAGGCGCGCAGCCACACCCGCATCGTCATCGGCCCCTGGTCCCACGGCATGTTCCTGAATCTGGTCGGCCAGATCGATTTCGGCTTTCGCGCCAGCGGGCTCTTCGTCGATCTGAAGGAAGACCTGACCACGCTGCAACTGCACTGGTTCAACCACTGGCTGAAGGGTGAAGCCAACGGCATCGAGCGCGAGGCGCCGGTGCGGCTGTTCATTCAGGGCGTCAACCGCTGGCGCGACGAGCAGGAGTGGCCGCTGGCGCGCACCCGGTACACGCCCTGGTATCTGGGCGCGGGCGGCACCTTTGCCGCCGCGCTGCCCGGCGCTGCCGAGACCGCGGACAGCTATGTCTACGACCCCGAACACCCCTGCCCGACCTGCGGCGGCAACCTGCTGATGCCGCCCCAGTACACGCCGGGGCCGGTGGATCAGGCGCCGATCCTGGGCCGGCGGGACATTCTCGTCTACACCTCAGCACCCTTGACCGCGGCTCTCGAAATCACCGGGCCAGTGACCGGCGTCATCCACGCCAGCACCAGCGGCGCCGATACCGATTGGGTGGTGAAGCTGTGCGTGGTGCGCGTTGATGGCCGCACCTTCAATGTCTGCGACGGCGTCTTGCGCGCATCGCACCAATTGCGGGCGAGCGGCGGCAATTATGTGCCCGGAACCGCGCTGCCCTGGGAGATTGATCTGTGGGCGACGGCCATGGTGTTCGCGCCCGGCGAGCGTTTGCGGGTGATCGTGACCTCGAGCGATTTTCCGCGCTATGACCGCAACCCCAATAGCGGTGAGGCACCGATGACGGCGACGCATTTCGTGCCAGCGCTCCAGCGGATCCACCACGACGCGGCGCACCCATCCCACCTGCTGCTGCCGGTGGTTCCGGGCTGAGCGAGGCGCTCGCGGTTCGTCCAGCGCCGGTGGCGATCCCGCGGAGTGCTCAGCCGGGGCGCGCCAGCAGTTTCGCCAGCGCGCGAAAGGAATCGGGGTGAAACGCGAGCCCGATATGGGTGGATTTGTTGACCTCGGTGTTCAGCGCCGGGTTCTCCTCGGCGCAGCTCTGCCAGCCGACGACGCCGTCGTTGCGGGTGTAAATGGCGTATTGCGGTACTTTTACCGCCATCGGCGCGATCATGTGGCGGACGAAGTCGCAGGTGCAGTAGCCGGTACCGCAGGACGCGTGCAGGTTGCGCCCTATCAACCGGCCCTGACCGACTTTCAGGTAGTCCCAGATGCCGACCACACTGGGGTGGGCCTGCACGATGTCGCGAAACGGCGAGCCGACCGTGATCACCCGGTCGATGGCGTCGGGTATCTTCTGCAGCACGGACTTCGCCAGCATGCCGCCGAGGCTGTGCCCGATCAGCATGACCTTGCGGTTGGCCTCGCGGCGCAGGGCCTCGACCTGACGCGCGAGATCTTCCGCGGTCTTGTTGGGGCAATCGGTATTCCACAGGATGTTGGCGGCGTGGGATCGGTAACCGATGCGGATCAGCCACTGGCGCATCGGCAACATGATGATGTCGTTCGCGAGAAAACCGGGGATGACCAGCACCGGCTGGCCGTCGCCGTGCTCGACATCGTGACCCCAGAACACTCCGCTGCAATACAGCCGCATCAGCTCGACCGGCCACAGCGCCTCGCGCCACAGTGGCGTGTAGGTGGCCTCAATCGACGGATCGTGGGCAAAGGGGCCGTCGTCGGCGTCGTCCTCGAGGTGTTCGAGCAACAGCTCCATCGCCTCGTTCCGATCGGTGACGGCGCCCGGCTCGTCGTTTTCCGCTGTCAACTCCAAGTGCTTACCTCGCAAGAATCGCCACTCCGGCGGCCAAAGGCGGCGAAGCTACCACAACTGCGCGCAGTTGCTATCGACAAAAAAAGGGAGCCCGCGAACTGGCATCGGGGGCTCCCTCGCCGGGGCCGAAACGCTCAGGCCATTTCTTCGCCATAAAGTTTGCCAGCGAATTTGGTGGCAGCAGTCCTGGCGGAGTCGAATGATTGCTTGACCACATCGGCGACCGGGTTTTTTTCGGCCCAGGCCTTGGTCAGCTCAAGCGCGGCTTTGGATACTTCGCGAGTGCCGTCAAACAGCGACTTGGACGTGGTGCGGAGCTCCTCGCGCATTTCCGTCTGCTCCGCCAGCATCGCCTTGAAGATATCGATGGACTGGGTTTGCGTGCTGACCACAGCTTCCATGATGGCGGTGACATTGTCCTTGTAGGCGGTAGGGGATAAGCTGAGTTTCTTCGCCAGCTTTAGCGCCTCGTCCTGGTTTTTGCTGACGCGCTTGGCAACGGCATCGCTCAGGCGGATACCCTGTTGGCGGGTGTTCTCCAGGGCCAGGGCGATCGTTTTTTGGTTGGCGACGAGGGCGTCGATATAGCGCAACAGCTCAGTGTTTTCCTTCGCGGTCTTGGCGGCGGTGGGCTTGGGGGTCGGTTTGATGTCGTTCATGGCGGTTTCCTCTGCGGATGAGTTGACGATTGCAGCGTGGGCTGTATCAGGGTGACGCCTGCTGCCGGAATGGAATCAAGCGCGGCGCTATTGACATTTATATGCGAAGTGCATATAAATGTCAATAACAAATTTGGAGGCGTAAAATGACTAAAGAAAAGCCGGGCACCGATTCCCGCTTGCCGGGTGAAATGCTGACGGCGCACCTGTTGGCGCTGCTCAAGAACTGGTCTGGGTACGGCTATGAGCTGGCCAAAAAGCTGGAGGAGGCGGGTTTCGGCACCTACAACAGTGGCACCCTGTACCGCACCCTGCGCCAGATGGAGCGGACGGGTTTGATTTCGTCCCTGTGGGATACCTCGGCCGATGGCCCGGCGCGTCGCATGTACAGCCTTACCACGGCTGGTTCAATGTTTCTGACCAACTGGCTGCGCCTGGTCGAGCTGCACCGCAGCACGCTGGCACAGTTCATGTACTCGACTTTGAACGATGATCCAGCTGAGATGTCCGATGACCCGGTTGTCGACGCGCCCCCCGCGACCAAGCGGGCCGCCGCCGAAGGTCGCGGTAATAATCGTGCAACCCGACCTGACGACAATAAGTAGCGAAATCCACGGAGCAATTGCGTTATGACAGCAGCCAAAGACGAACCCTTTATCGAGCCCATGCGCATATGGCGGGAGTGGTATCAGAAATCCGAAAAGCAATGGAGCGAGGCGCTCACGGAGCTGATGGCCGATGAGCGCGTCGGCAAGAAGTTCGGTCGCTATTTCCAGGAGTGGCTGCACGCCCAGAACATGTTCACCGAGCTGGTCGGCCAGCAACTGGCCAATCTGAACCTGCCGTCGCGGGTCGATGTCATCAGCATCCGCGATCGCCTCAGCGAGGTCGAAGACAATCTGGCGACGCTGACCTCCGCCATTCACCTGCTGCGCAAGGATCTGGCCGCGCGCACGGTGATTGCCGACGCCGCCATACCTGCCACCGGCGAGCGGCGCACCCGCAAGCCGCCGCCAAAACCCGACGCCACCCTTGACGGGCCAGCGGCCTAACTCCAGTGCCCGATAACCCCGGCAGCGCCATTTTAGTGCCTGACACCATAAAGAGAGGGTACTTGCCCGTGACCAGCAACCGCGATGCCGAGCAACCATCTCGCGACAACGACAAGCTGCGCGAGGTCGTCGAAAAAGTTCTCTCGCGCAACATCGAGGGCCTGAAACCTCTCGAAGGGCTCGAGCTCGACCTCGGTGCGACCCCTAAGGACATCATCTATACCCGCGGCACGCTCAAGCTCTACCGCTACCGACCGGTGTGCGACGAGCTCTACCGGGTGCCCATCGTGCTGGTCATGTCGCTGGTCAGCCGCTACTACATCCTCGACCTGACGCGGGGCCAGAGCCTGGTCGAATACCTGGTCAGGCAGGGCTTCGACGTCTATCTGCTCGACTGGGGCGTGCCCCGCGCCGAGCACAAGGGCCTGCGTCTGGACGACTATGTCGATGACCTGCTACCCGACTGTCTCGACAAAGTCGCGCGCGACTGCGGTGAAACCGAGGTGTCGCTTGCTGGCTATTGCCTGGGCGGCACCATGGCCTGCATATATAGCGCCCTCAACCCCGGTGGGACGGTCAAAAACCTCGCCTGCTTCACGACGCCGGTGAACGCCGCCGGCATGAAGCTCTACAAGGCGTGGGCGGACAGCGACAATTTCGACATCGACGAGATCGTCGATCGCGTGGGCAACATTCCGGCCTCCCTGATCGACGCCGCGTTGCAGGCACTGCGGCCACTGCAGCGCACGGCGGGGCGGATGAAGATGCTGGATCACGTCACCGATGACGAGTTCGTCAAGGCGCACTACCGTTTCGAGCGCTGGTCCACCGATCAGATCCCGATGGCCGGTGAAACCGCGCGGCAATTGTTCAAGGATTTCCTGCGTGACAACAAGCTCGTCAGGAATGAGCTGGAAATCAACGGCAAAAGGGTAAATTTCGGCAACATCACCGTGCCTTTCCTGCATGTCGCCGCCCAGCACGACCATATCGTGCCGACCGCGGCGTCCGCCGACCTGGTCGGCCTGGTCGCCAGCAAGGACAAGCGCGAGATCGTGCTCAAGGGCGGCCACGTCAGCTTGGTCGCCGGCGGCAACGCCATCTACCGGCTGTGGCCGCAGCTCAACGAATGGCTGGGAGCGAAGTCGGTGTAGTGCTTTGGCGGCGTCCACGCATTCAGCGCTCGCCATCCGAGATGGAATCTATCAGCGATCGAAAGAGGTAGGAGGAATTTTGAACACGTTTCCGAAAACCATCGCATTGCGCCACGGCACCGCGAAGCTGCGGATGATGTCCCGTGCGGACGCCGATGCAATACTTGCTTTCGCGCGCTCGTTGCCGGCTCACGATCTGCTATTTCTGCGGCGCAATATCACCAACGCAGTGGGTGTGGCGGGGTGGGTCGAGAAGATCGAGGCCGGCCTCACCGCCACCCTGATCGCCGAAATCGATGGCGAGATCGCCGGTTACGGCACTTTCACCGTCAGTGATTACGATTGGTCGCGCCATGTCGCAGAGCTGCGGGTCATGGTAAAGCCCGAGCGCCGCGAAAGCGGGATCGGGCGGATCCTGGTGCGCGAGGTCTTTCGACTCGCGCTGGCGCGCGGCATCGAGAAGATGGTCGCCCGCATGACGCTGGATCAGACCGGCGCGCGCAAACTGTTTCAGGAGTTGGGCTTCCATCCCGAGGCGCTGCTCGCCCACGAGGTCAAGGATCGCAACGGTCAGCCGCACGACCTGCTGGTCATGGCCGTCGATGTCGATGCCTTCCTCGCCCGGCGCGAGGTGTACGGCCTGCACAATTGATTCGTCGAGCGCGGCATCGCGGCCCATCGGCTAGGCCCCGGATGCTGGTTCCGTTAAAATCGCAGTCCCCCTCACGCCCGAGCCCGTCACTATGTTTGACCGCCAGTTGAGCCTCGCCACCTTTGACCCCGAACTTTGGCAGTCCATCCAGAGCGAGGAGCGCCGCCAGGAAGAACACATTGAGCTGATCGCGTCGGAGAATTATGCGAGCCCGCTGGTGCTGGCCGCGCAGGGTACGGTGCTCACCAACAAGTACGCCGAAGGCTACCCCCACAAGCGCTATTACGGTGGCTGCGAGTACGTCGATCGCGCCGAGGAGCTCGCCATCGAGCGCGCCAAGGCGCTGTTCGGCGCCGCCTACGCCAATGTTCAGCCCCACTCCGGCTCCCAGGCCAACGCCGCCGTGTATCAGGCGCTGTGTGAGCCCGGCGACACCATTCTCGGCCTGAGCCTCGCCGACGGTGGCCACCTGACCCACGGCGCCAAGCCCAACTTCTCGGGCAAGATGTACCACGCGGTGCAGTACGGCCTGAAGGCCGCCACCGGCGAGGTCGATTACGATCAGGTCGAAGCACTGGCCGTCGAGCACCGGCCCAAAATGATCGTCGCCGGGTTTTCGGCCTATTCGCGGGTCATGGACTGGCAGCGCTTTCGCGCGATCGCCGACCGGGTCGGCGCTTGGCTGTTCGTCGATATGGCCCATGTCGCCGGTCTCGTGGCTGCCGGCTGCTACCCGAACCCGGTACCCATCGCTGACGTGGTGACCTCGACCACCCACAAGACATTGCGCGGCCCGCGCGGCGGCCTGATCGTCGCCAAAGCCAACGAGGAACTGGAGAAAAAGCTCAACTCCGCGGTGTTTCCCGGCGGTCAGGGTGGCCCGCTGATGCACGTCATCGCCGCCAAGGCGGTCAGCTTCAAGGAGGCACTGAGCCCGGAGTTCAAGGTCTATCAACAGCAGGTGGTGGCCAATGCGCGCGCGATGGCGGCGACCTTCGCTGCGCGCGGCGTCGATATCGTCTCCGGCGGCACCGACAACCACCTGATGCTGGTCAACCTGATCGGCCGCAGCTACACCGGCAAGGACGCCGATGCCGCGCTCGGCAGCGCCAACATCACGGTCAACAAGAATGCCGTCCCCAACGATCCGCGCTCGCCCTTCGTCACCAGCGGCCTGCGCGTCGGCACCCCGGCGATCACCACCCGCGGCTTCAAGGAGGGCGAAGCGATCGAGCTGACCCACTGGATCTGCGATGTGCTGGACTCTCTGGAAGCCGGTACGGCGGAGCGCGTCATCGCCGAAGTCAAGGCCAGGGTGCTGGCCATTTGCGCGCGCTTTCCGGTTTATCGTTGATTCGCATGGAGCGCTGGCTTAGTGCCGCGTTTCGTCACCCCCAACGCCGCCAATCAGACAACGGCATCACGCGGGAGTCCAGGCCGCAGGCAGTTCTGTACACCACTTTCTGGGCCTGGGCGGCGCGCACTTGCGCGCGGGCAGACCGCGATCGCAGCGGCGCATTCGTGCCTTCGCGCCAAGTGAGCCGCGCCATTGCCCGGCCCGCAATGCCCTAGTACTCCATTCCAATAATAGATTTACACATATATCCACTGGTGGCATGATGTTCTCCCGAGTCCCCTCAGGAGTCGGACATGGCCGGGAAGACCAAGCGCGCGCCGTTGACGCTGACCGATACGCACCGTTCGATGCT
>CBDDRG010000294.1:0-2942 GCA_965232975.1 uncultured bacterium | reverse complement strand
TGATCAGGTGGGTTTTGGTGGTGAGGGGATCCCGCTAACCGAGCATTTACAAACCGATTCGTCCGACGCAGCGGGGGACTGACTCCAGTCAGCTAACCACCGGTCAACTAAAAAGAGTAAACCACCCCGGCGGTGATCAGATCGAGGTCGCCCTCGCCGCCGGTGTTGTTGTCACCGACATTGTCAAAGCGATCCCACTCCACACGCACGGCGAAATTGCTGGTGAAGGAGTGCCGGGCGCCAACCCCGAACGCCAGATTCGTGCCGGTGGAGTCCGGGGAGACCGAAGCGGGAATGGAGCTGTCGGAAAACTTGCTGTCAATGTCCCAGTTGAGGGCGCCGAATTTGGCAAAGACGTCGAAACCGCCCCCCAGGGGCCAAGTGCCGGTCGCAAACATACCCACGCCCTGTGCTTCCATCTCCGCTTTGACCGTACCACCGTGAGCGGACAGCTTGCCGAGGTCGGTGTAGAACAACTCAAGACCCCACATCGGGGTGGCCTGATAACCGACAAAAGCCTTCCAGCCAAAATCGGTGTCGTCGCAGCTGCCGGAAATGTCGTCGCACGCTTGGTCGAACAAAGTTTCCCCGGCACTGGCCCCCGCGTACCAGCCAATTCCAGCAGCCAGCGTGGGTGCGGCGATGGCGAACGCAAAAGCGGTGGCGACAACGCCCTGAGCGAGCACCTTTCTGTTCATCATTTGTCTCCTTTGACCACCAAAACTTGGTCGGTTATGGATCGGATGCCGCTCTCGTCACGCAGAGCCGGTCGTAAATGGATACTTCCCCCCAAAGATGCGCCCCGTCACTTAACTCTCGACGGTCGGCTGGCCAGCGCCCGCCGTCGGGCGCAAATTGACCTCGGAAATTGCCGGCCGATTGTAACTAGCTGATTCTGAAGATGTCAAACGCCGACTCCGGGGTGCCGCTCAAGGCGCGGCAGCGCGCTGACTGGCGGTGTGCAGGTTGGCGATAATTCGGTCTTCCGCCTCGAAACGGGCTCCCAGGGCTTCGCCCAGTTGGGAGAGATCCCGGGTAAGGCTGGACAGGTCGTCGACGGCGAGATACTTGTCGTTGAAATCCAACGCTTGTTCGGTGGTGGGTGCGATCTGTTGGAAGAGCGCGTCTGCGGCGGCCAGGCTGGCGCCGTCGAGGTGCTCCTGACCCTCGCGCAGCAGGCGCCGGTAGACCTCGTAGTGCCAGCTCGACACATAATCCACCAATGCCTGGCTGAAGGCCTGGACACGCGCGCCCTGCTCGGGGTCGTTGTCGCTGAATTCATTGATTGCGGCGAGTTCGGCATAGATCACCAACAACTCCTGACGCGCCAACAGCCAGCGCTCCAGCAACTCGCCAACCCCGCTGCAGCGCGCCGGCGCCGAGCCCGTGTTTTCGTGCATGGGTTAACGCCCTCGCGGTAGGTTCGCGCCAGCATAGGCAGTTGGCTGCTGGTGTACAAGTGCGCGCGGGGCGTCGCTTGCGCGGGCGATGTCAGCGTTAAGGGCGGGCGCCGCGGAGCGCCGTCGGCCGCTCGCCGCCGGTGGCCCAGTCCAGAATCTGGGCCAGATGCAGCACCGGAATGGATGCTCGCCCACTACCCGTCCCGGCCAGCTTGGCTTGCAACTGGGTGATGCAGCCGATGTTGGCGCTGACTGCGATGGTGGCGCCGGTGGCGACAATGGCGTCGGCTTTGTCCCTGCCCAGGCGCTCGGCAAATGCGGGTTGCAGCAGGTTGTAGGTACCGGCGGAGCCGCAACACAGATGCGGATTCTGCGGCTCGCGCACGTCGAAACCGCAGGCTTGCAGCACCCGTATGGGCGCGCTTTTTTCGTTGAAGCCGTGTTGCAGCGAGCAGGGGCTTTGCCAAGCCAGCGTCACGCCGGCGCCGATGCCGGAAACCACGCGCAACGGCGTTTGCGTGGCCAGTTCGTCGAGCAGTTGCGACAGGTCCTTTACGCGACGGGCAAGCTCGGCGGCGTCCCCATCGTCGGGCAGGAGATGCGCGTAATCCTTCAGGTGGGAGCCGCAGCCGGAGGCGGTCATCAGCACGGTATCCACGGCCGAGGGCGAATCAGCGCGCACCAGTCCGCGCCAGGCTTCGAGGTTTCGCCGCACCATCGCCTGCGCCGGCGCGCCCTTGCCAAGGTGATGAGGCAGTGCGCCGCAGCAACCGGCAGCGGTGGGCGGCACCACGACCGTGCAGCCGTGGCGGCGCAGCAGGCGCAGCGTGGCGGCATCGATGTCCGGCGCCAGCACGCCCTGCACGCAGCCTGTCATCAGTGCGACTCTCCTGATTTCAGTTCCTTCGGCCGGGTAAGTTGCCGGCCGAATGGCAGTGCTCGTGGACGGCAAATCACTGGGCACCATGCGCGTGAGTGCGTCGATACGTAACGAGAACCGCCCGGCCCGGCGCAGCAGCGGCCGGCTCCAGCGCCCGGCGACGAGGGCGAATCTGAACCAGCCCTGCTTCGGCAGTAGCCAGGCCAGCAGCGCGCGCAACAACCGGTCGAACAGCGGGCGCTGGTATTTTTTCTCGATCAATTCGCGCGCCTGATCGATCAGGCGGCGGTAGGACACGCCCGAGGGGCAGGTGCTCTCGCAACTCAGGCACGACAGGCAATGGTCGAGGTGCGCTACCGTCAGCGGCGTCGGCGCGGCGCCGGTTTCGAGCAGATCCTGAATCAGCGCGATGCGCCCGCGCGGGCTTTCGAGCTCGTCGCCGGTGATGCGATAGGTCGGGCAGGTCGCGGTGCAAAAGCCGCAGTGCACGCATTTGCGCAGCACTGCTTCGGCAATGCGGATGCCGGGCTCAGTCCGTTGCGAATCGGTGAAGTGGGTCTGCATCGGGAGCGCCTAACTATCGGAATACATGCGGCCGGGATTGAGCACGGCCCGGGGATCGAAGCTGGCCTTCACCCGCCGCGTCAAGGCCGCCAGCGCCG
>CBDDRG010000293.1:0-3137 GCA_965232975.1 uncultured bacterium | reverse complement strand
TGCCCGCCTCAATCATCGCCCGGCGCGCCTCGGTCTTGTCGCCCATGCGGCGGATGACCTCGGCGCTGGGGCCGATGAAACACAGCCCGCGCTGGCGGCAGGCAGCGGCAAAGGCCGCATTCTCGGACAGGAAGCCATAGCCGGGGTGGATGGCATCGCAGCCGGTGGCGGCGGCGAGATTGACGATCTGGTGCAGGTTCAGATAGCCGGCGAGAGGGTCGGCGCCGATGGAGTGGGCTTCGTCGGCTTTCTTCACGTGCAGCGCGTGGCGGTCGGCGTGGGAGTAGATGGCGACCGAGCGGATGCCCATCTCGGCGCAGGCGCGAATGATGCGCACCGCGATCTCGCCGCGATTGGCGATCAGGATTTTGCGCAGCATGGGAACCTCTTGGGGACGTGGGCTGGCGGCACTGCGCCAGCCGCGCCGCCATTATATTCGAATCGGTGGGGTGCTGAGGGCGGCATGCCTGCTCCTGGGTTAGGTCCGCAGTCGCTACCCTGCCAAGACCTCCGAAACCGGCTGAAGTTTCGCCGGTTGCGGCGAGCTTCGGCACGAAAAGCGGTGACCGCGTGCGCGCCTGCTGGGTCGAGATTGGGGCGTCGAAACAGCCTGCTAAACGGCCGACTCGCGATAGCGGTGGGCGAGCGCCTGGTAGAGATCGAATTGGAAGTTGGTGCTCGTGCTATCGAGCTTCTCCGCCACATCGATCAGATGCTCGTTGTCCTCGCGCCCGTGCCAGAGTTTGCGGTAGCCGCCATCCCGGTAGCCATGATCCTGGCGGAAGCGGTTGAGCACATTCTTGCCGACATAGCGCAGATACAGATCGTCGAAACCCAGCCCCGCCCCCGCCAGCAGGCGGCCGAAACCGGCGACGTCGAAATCTCGCGTCGCCAGTACCTGCTGGACGAAGTGCTCCAGCTCGACGCGAAAGTCCGCGCTTGCGCAGGGTTCCCGCAACTGGTGTTCGATCTCGGCGAGCAACCGGTCGCGGGGCAGACCGCGCTGCAACAGCAGGCTGAGGCCGAAATGCCAGATATCGACCAGTTCCAGCTTCACCTGCTCTGCGTCGGGAGTTTGCTGCTTCCACCACTTCCAGCCATGGTGGTCGAGCAGTTCCGCGCATTCGATCCAGATGGCGCGGTACCACGGGAAGTCGCGGGCGATCCAGGCCGGATCAATTTGGCAATTGATCGCCTCCTGCAGGTCGAGCATGGTGTTCAACTGCTGGCGCACGGGGGGTTCCAGGACGGGCGCTCAGGCCCGGACAAACATGTTGCCGTGTTTTTCATCGCCGATGGTCGTGCTCGGGCCGTGGCCGGTGATGACGGTGGCGTCCTCGTCGAGTGCGTAGAGCCGTTCGCGAATGGATTTCTGGATTTGTTCAAAGCTGCCGCCGGGGAAATCGGTGCGGCCGATGCTGCCCTGAAACAGCGTGTCGCCGGCCACCAGCACCTTCATGTCGGCAAACCAGAAGCTGGTCGAGCCGGGGGTGTGGCCCGGGGTGTGGATCACCACGCCGCGGCAACAGGGCAAATCCTGGCCATCGCGCAAATACTGATCCGGGGCCGGAAGTGGGCGATAGGGAATGCCGAAGCTCGCGCACTGGCGCTCCACGGCGTCCCACAGAAATTGGTCGCCCGCGTGGAGGTGAATGGGTGCGCCGGTGGCCTTCTGGATGTCGCCGGCGGCGAGCACATGATCGAGGTGGGCGTGGGTGTGGATGATGGCGACGACCTTGAAGCTGTGCTCGGCGAGCACTTGCAAGATGCGCTCGGCGTCGCCACCGGGATCGACCACCAGGGCTTTTTTGGTCAGCGTATCGGCGATGACCGAGCAGTTGCACTGCAGCGGCCCCACCGGAAAGGTACGGATGAACAGGTGGTCGTGGCCAGTCATGCCGGGTTCCTCGCGCCGAGAGGTGGCAGATGTTAGCACAGCGCCACCCGCGGCCGGCCGGGAACCTGGGCGCGGTATCAAAGTGTGAAGGTGGGGCGATCCACCTGCATGCCGGCCAGATAGGTCTCGATCTTGGCCACCAACTGCGCACTGTTGTCCGGGAACTGGATGCCGACGCCGGGGTGGCGATCGCTGCCGAGACCCTTGGGGGTGATCCAGACGATTTTGCCGGCGAGGGGAATTTTTTCCGCTTCGTCCATCAGCTCCAGCAGGACGAAGAGCTTGTCGCCCAATTGATAGTCCCGCCGCGACGGAATGAACAGGCCACCGTTTTTGATCTGCGGCATGTAGCAGGAATACAGCTCCTCGGCGCTTTTGAGCGCCAGGTGCAAGATGCCGCTGCGCAGTGCCACCCCGCCTGTGTCCATTGGTGCCCTCGCGTCAATCGTTAAAAAAGCCTGGGAGCCTGTCGGACTTGAGACTGTCCTACTGCGGAAAAGCCGAATTTGGTCATATTTTGGGCAAATTTTCGTTGAATAACCCCACTATTCGCCGAAAATTTGCCCAAAATCTGCCTCAAATCGGCCTTTCCCTCGCTACGGACGCTCAAGTCCGACAGGCTCCCAGGAGCCTGTCGGAATCTCCCACGGGATCCCGCGGGGGTCAACCCGGCCTGGCTGCCTCATGTAGCCGCCGCCAGTCGAGCAGCAATTCTTCCCATAACAACTGGCGATTCAGGTTCGGGCTAGCCAGTAGCCGGCGGCGCGCGTCCTGCAGGCGATCCACAAACCAGAAGGTACGCCGGTCAGGCGCGTCGCCGCCCAGGGCGGTGGCGCGCAGGCGCTGATGGAGATGGGTTTCAAACCCGTCCAACAGGGGTGTGGCGGGTTCCTTGTGGCAGCGCTCGGCGGCCGCCAGTGCCGAGGTGTCGCCGTTGGCGACGGCGTCCAGCAGTTGCGCGAATTGCGTCAACTGGGCGAGCAGGCCCGTTGCCGCGAGAGCAACCGCCCGCAAGGGGCGGCCATTGGCCTGACGCAAGAGCAGGGTGGGTTCGGTGTCACCGCAGCGCTCGGCCAGCCACGGCAGCACCAGCGCCGGCGGCGGCAGCGGAAACCGCAGCTGGCGGCAGCGACTGCGCACGGTGGCGAGCACCTGCGCCGGCTGGTGGCTGACCAGCATCAGCAGGGTGCGCGCGCTGGGCTCTTCGAGGGTTTTGAGCAGGGCATTGGCCGAGTTGGCA
>CBDDRG010000292.1:0-3011 GCA_965232975.1 uncultured bacterium | reverse complement strand
CTCGACGATCTCATCGATGCGGCTGTGCAGCCACATGACATAGTCGATATTGGCGTTCTCCTGGCGACGGACTTTCTCCTCGGGCGAGAGATCGGTGCGCCCGGACTTTTTGGACGCGTGCGGGTCGGAGCCATCGATGGCGCGCTGGCGGCGCGCTGCCTGCCAGCCGGGCTTCAGCTTGCGCGCCCAGTTGGGATCGGTGGCCCAGTCGTCGCGGACGTCGATGCACGAGGGGGTGCGCTGGAACACATAGAGTTCCTTGGCGGTCTTGGCGACTTCGGGGATCACCTGCACCGCAGTGGCGCCGGTGCCGATGATGGCAACCCGCTTGCCTTTCAGCTTTTCCAGGTTTTCGCCGGTGTAGTCGTAATCCCAGCGTGACGAGTGGAAGGATTTTCCCTTGAAGCTGGGGATGCCCCGGATTTTTGACAGCTTGGGCTTGGCCATGGGTCCATTGGCGCAGACCACGAAACGCGCCCGCATGTGGTCACCGCGATCGGTCTTCACATGCCACATTTTTTCCTCTTCATGCCACACCGTGGAGGTGACGGTGGTCTGGAACACCGCGAGGTCGTAGATGTTGTAGTACTTGGCGATGCGCCGGCAGTGCTCATAGATTTCGGGCGCCCGCGCGTAGCGGCGGCTGGGTATGTAATCCAGCTCCTCCAGCAGCGGCAGGTAATCGTAGGAGGGCACATCGCAGGCGGCGCCCGGGTAGCGGTTCCAGTACCAGGTGCCGCCGACATCGGCGCCGCGCTCGACGATGCGGATGCTCTTGACGCCGTATTCGCGCAGGCGGGCGATGGACAGCAGTGCGGAGAAGCCGCCGCCGGTGAACAGCACCTCGACGGTGTCGTTGAGGGCTTCGCGCGGCGTGAAGTTGCCGCCGTACGGATCTTCGCCGAAATGCGCCAGGTCACCGTCCAGGTCGGAGGTGTACTGGGCGGTGCCCTCGGGCCGGTACTTCAGCCGCAGATCGCGCTCTTCGGCGAACTTCCGCTTGATCTCGTCGTAGTACGACTGCGGCTTGTCACTCTTGTAGTTGGGGTCGAAGGCGCTCAGGCGGGCGACATTCTCGCCCTTGGCTAGCTTGCCCACTGCTTGGTTTGCGGCCATGGTAATTACCTCTTAAACGATTAGCGGTTGATGATTAGGGGATATGCGCGAACCGGCAGCAGGCAACCCTTGGCGGATCGCGGGAAAAACGGCGGGCTTTGGCGCATTTCTGACGCCAAGCCCATAAGTGGCTCATTCTAGGGCCTTTGGCCGGCATAGTGGTACTGCAACGAGCGACTCGCGCGCTGCGCGTCCGCGATGCGCCTGACGACGCGCTCCAGGTGCTCGCCGCGCACATTGAGATCCCAGAGCGCGGGTGTGCCGTTGGCGATCTCGTGGTAGCTGCTGAACAGGCCATCGGCGAAGCTGAACATGGCGACGCCGAGGGCGACGATGCGATTGCCATCACTGAAGCGGTTGCGCGAGCGAAAGCTCGCCGTGTAGCGCACGTAGCCGCGCTGTTGATCGCACACCGGCTCGTGCATGTCCCACAGCCAGCAGTCGCCATCCCGGTACCAGTCCTCGACCAGCATCTTGGCGATCGCCGCGCGCCCGTGGACGGCGCCGTAAATGGCGTCATGGTATACCGCGTCCGGCGTGAACAGGCTGCCGAAGGCGTCGCCGTCGCGGGCCTCCACCGCTTGGGCGAAGCGCGCCAGGCGCGCAGTGAAATCGTTCATTATTCTGATCTCCGCAATGAGGATAAGGGTTGCTACAACAGTGCCGGCAGCGGTCGGGACAGCAGCTCGGCTACGTCCGGCGCCACACCAGCAGGCGATTGTTGGCGGGCATCGCATGGTCTTCGAGCAGTCGCAACCCGGCCGCCGCGGCCAGCTCGTCGACCGCCTCAAAGGCGCGGATACCCTGGTGAGCCCCTTGCTGCTTCAGCCAGCCATCGAAGCGAGCGTTGCTGGCCGAGGTGAATTCGCCGCCATAGTTGAAGGGGCCGTAGATCGCCAGCACGCCACCCGGCACAAGCACTCGCGGCAACTCGGCGAAGAGATTGACGACGCTACTCCACGCCATGATATGGCAGGTGTTGGCGGTGAACACGCCATCTTTGCGACCGACCGGCCAGGGTTGGCGATCGACATCCAGGTCGAGGGGCGGCAGCAGGTTGGGGGCGGCGCAATCGTCGCACCACGCTCGGATACCCGGGTGGTTCCCCCGCAGGTCGCTGGTCTGCCAAACCAGCCAGGGCAGCCGGGGGGCGAACCAGGCGGCGTGCTGACCAGTGCCGCTGCCGATTTCGAGCACATCGCGGCAGTCGGCGAATACCCGCAGCAGCACGTCCAGAATGGGCGCCCGGTTGTTCTCGCAAGCCTGGGAAAACGGTTTAGCCGGCATGGTGTTCCCCCGAATTGCGCACAAACACCCATTCCCGCGCCGTCGAGCGGGCGGCGGCGAAGGCGTAGCCGCCGCCACTGAACTGTTTTATCGCGGCGGGACTGCGCAGGCGGTGCTTGATGATGTAGGCGCTCAGCATGCCGCGCGCCCGTTTGGCGTAGAAGCTGATCACCTTGTACTGGCCGCCGCTCCAGTCCTGAAAGATCGGCGTGATCACCGCGGCGCGCAACCGGGCCGGCTGCACCGATTTGAAGTACTCGACCGACGCCAGATTGACCAGCACCGGCTTTTCGTCCTCCGCGAGTTCGGCGTCAAGGGCGTCGGTGATGCGCTCCCCCCAGAACTCGTACAGGTCTCTGCCCCGTTCGGTGGTCAGGCGAGTGCCCATTTCAAGCCGATACGGCTGCATCAAATCGAGCGGGCGCAGCACGCCGTACAGCCCGGAGAGAATGCGCAGATGTCGCTGCGCCCAACGCAGGTCCGCCGCCGTGAAGCTGTCGGCGCCGAGACCCGCATAGACGTCGCCGCGAAAGGCCAGCAGCGCCGGCTTGGCATTGGCGGGCGTGAATGGCCGCGACCAGTTCAGGTAGCGGCCGAAATTGAGATCG
>CBDDRG010000291.1:0-5565 GCA_965232975.1 uncultured bacterium | reverse complement strand
GGCTTCTGTTCAGTGTAAACGCTACCTGGTACGACCCACAGTGGGTGCAACGTAAGGCCCAATCGGGTAAGGGCTGACTGCTAGTCAGCCCTCCCCACACCACCGGACGTGCGGGTCCGCATCCGGCGGTTCAGGCGACGGGCGCACACGATGTTCAGACGTAGCCTTGCGCCTTCATCCACAAATCGCGACAGCTGATCAATCCCTGTTGCTTCAACCATTCGTTCGTCATTCCGCTATTCGTCGCCAGCGTCTTGCTCAGCCGCCAGTAGCTCTTGCCACTGATCGCCGTGAAAATCATCAACAGGGTCAGACTCGATTGATTTGCCATTGATTTTGACCTGAGGGTTAGGCTTCAGCATCGTTGGGTTTCAATTTCCGCTGGCTAATGTGCCGCAGTTCCCAGCGCCTTCTCCGCCCATTTGTTCAAACTCACACCGCTCTTTGCAGCCGCCTTGAGAGCGGCAGCATGAATCTCAGGTGATATACGCAACATAAGCTTCCCGCTTGCCGGCTTATCGGGTTTGCCTCCCAGCTCGGCGCAGGCGGCGATATAGTCTTCGATCGCAGCATGAAAGTTGGCTTCAAATTCAGCCACGGACTCCCCATGAAAGGAGATAATGTCATCAATATCGAGTACTCGGCCAACAATGATCTTGTCTTCCGCATCGAAAATCATGCTAGCCCTGTAGCCGTTGTAACTCATTGTGTTGTTCATGATTCAACTCCAATTCTTCGCAGAAACTCTCGAACTGCCAGTACGCGATATCGCAGGGCCTCCTTACCAGGATGGGGACGATGTAAGGTCAGCTTGCTACCTTGAAACTCAAACGTAACCGAAGATCCTGATCCTTCGACTACGCGGCAGTCCACCGCCTTGAGGAGTGACTCGATGCGTGACCATTCGAGGTTACCGTTGACTGGCTCAGCCCAGATGCGGTCAAGTGTCTTGCGATGCGTGCCGTTCACCGCTGGATGATAGCGCGCTTTGCGAAAACTGCAAGCATCTAAGCGTCGCCGCGGTAAAAGGGGCGGTAAAAGGGGCGGCAAAAAAGGTCGGAGTAAATATTCAGGTCAGTGGCTCCTGCTGCTCTGCTCAACCCGACGTTTCCTTTCTGGGCCGTCCGCGCGGTCGATAGCTGATCCGCTGCTCGAGTCGGCGCGCCATCTTGGCCTTGAAGCGATCGTTGCCCACCGGAACGCAGAGGTTGATCGCCATGCGCAGGCTTTGCACGTCGACCGGATCGGGTTCCTGCCGGAATAGTTCGCGGTATGCCAGTTACCGGTCCGCAGCGTTGCGACCCAACCCCAAATAGACCTCATGGGGCCGGGTCAACCCTTCATCCTTGCCATGAGCATTGGCCTGGAAGCTGGACCAGACATAGTTCGCGGGCTTGCGGACCATGCCGGCTCGTACGGGGTTGAGTTCGAGGTAGCGGTAGCAACACATCAGGTAATGCTCGGTGTCGATCAGGCTGGCCTTGTCGCGCCCTTCCCACAGCGTGCCACTGCGCCGGTAGCTGACGTTGACGTACTGAACGTAGCGTCTGCCCACCGTCTGTAGCACTCGTGAGATGCCGTCGGTTTCCTGGGCCTGATCAACAGGTGAACGTGGTTGATCATGAGCACGTAGGCATGCACGGCGGCTTGGTGTTTCAAGCAGGCTTCGCGCAGGCATTGAAGGTAGTAGCTGAAGTCGTCAGGGGCAGAAAAGCACGGCTCGCAATTGTGTCCGCGCTGGATCACATGGCACGGCACCCCCGCGGGAATGATTGTTTTTGAGGCTTTTTTTACAGCCTCGTTACCTGAACCGCCCGTCACCTGAACAGGGGCGCGACTTCGGTCATCAGCGCCTGTTTGGATTCGCGCCAGGGCGTCAGCTGATCGACATGGTCATAGGCCATCGTCAACAGGCAGCCGAAGCCGCCGGACTCCCGCTGCAAGTTCGCCAGCTTGTCGGCAACCGTCGTCGGCGAACCCACCAGCCAGTTGTGATCGGCGAGATATTCGACGGTGACGTCGCTGTCGGCGACATCCGGGGTGTGCTTCATCACGCCCATCATGCCGAACTGGCGAAACAGCGGCAGCAGATACTCCCGCCACACGCGCCCGATCGGCCCGGCAATGGCAAGACGCCGCGCCTCGCGATCGGTTTCGGCAATGAACAGGTCGCGGCCCAGACGCCAGTCGCCGCGGTCGGCGATGCGCCCGGCGCCGATGGCGGCCTCTTCGACCACACGCCAGTTGGCACGCAGGTAACCGTCGCCAAGGCCGAGGCAGACCGGCAGGTAACCATTGGCGCCCGCCAGTTGCAGGCTCGGCGAGCCCGGGGTCAGCGCGGTGATGGCGATCTGCGGGTGCGGCTTTTGGCAGGGCTTGAGGTGAAACCGGGTTGGCGACTCGTCCGCCGGGCGGCGCGCGGTCCAGAATTCGCCGCGATGCTCGAAGGGGCCATCGCTGGTCCAGAAGCGGATCATGATGGCGAGCGCTTCCGCCATCATCCGGCGGTTCTGGCCCGCCAGCGCATCGACGTCGAACATGGCCCAATCGCCGGGAAAGCCGCCCGCGCCCACGCCGACGATGAGCCGGCCCTGGGTCATGTGATCGAGATAGGCGATGCGCTGCGCCAGTTCGGCCGGGTGGTGATACGGCAGCAGAAATGCGCCGCTGGCGAAGGTGATGCGCTCGGTGCGGTCGATGGCCTGCGCGATCAGCAGATCGGGCGACGGGCAGGGCTCCCAGGGTGTGGTGTAGTGCTCGCCGATCCAGACTTCGTCGAAGCCCGCGCGGTCGAGAAAGCCGATGTAGTCGAGGTTGTGGCGGTGGCCGGCGGCTATGCCGCGCTCGGGGGGGTTGTTGGGCATCATGAACGCGCCGAATTTCATTATTGTTCTCCTGCGTTATGGGGAGTAGCCGCAAAAGCCATGCGCGAAATCAGTGTAGCCCGGCACCCGTGGCCTGTCGCCTCCCTCCCCTCATGGCCATACCCGCAAAATTATCTAGCGCCAAAGGCGCCGCAGTGGCGCACCCGCTCCCCCTCAGCAACAGCGCTTGATACTGCTCCATTGCGCCAACAGCCGTTGCCGGTAGAAGTCGCTTCGGCTTAGCGGCGCACTATTCGTCCCGTTCTCGGCTTCCGCATGCCCGCACTGAGCGTCGTGCACGGCGCGTCGGCTGAGGTAGTGCTCATAGGCATCGTCGCCGGACAGGCGGCGGACAAACTGCCAGCTTGTTTGCAGCCAGGCGACGCGCATCAGTCGCGCACCCAGTCTTCGACCAGACGGCTCGGGCGGTGCGGCGACTCCGACACCGGCAGCACCGGTTTGCCCCGCAGATAGCGGCCGCAGACACGCAGCATATCGAACAGGATCAGCCACAGCAGGGACACGAAGACCAGCGTCAGTGCCGCATCCAGATGCAGATTGAAGATCAGTTGCGGCGCAACCTCTGCCCGTTCGGGTGGTAGCGCGCCAGCGGCCAGCTTGGCCGCAAGATCCTGTGCCCCGGCCAAGAAGCCGATGCGGATGTCGGTGCTGGTCAGTTTCTCCCAGGCCGCGGTGCTGGTGACCGCGACCAGCCAGGCGAGCGGCAAGCCGGTGACCCAGGCGTATTTGAGCTTGCCGGATTTGACCAATACGCCGGTGGCGACGCAGAGCGCAATCGCCGCCAGCATCTGATTTGCAATGCCGAACAACGGCCACAGGATATTGACGCCGCCGTTGGGGTCGATCACACCGATGTACAGAAAATAGCCCCAGCCCGACACCACGATGGCGCTGGTCAGCAGCACCGACGGCATCCAGGAAGTCCGGCCCCACTGCGGCCAGAGGTTCCCGAGGATGTCCTGCAACATGAAGCGGCCGACGCGGGTGCCGGCGTCCAGCGTGGTGAGAATGAAAATGGCCTCGAACATGATCGCAAAGTGATACCACAGCGCGAGCAGGCCCTGGCCAAAAGCGCTGCCGAAGATACTCGCCATACCGACCGCGAGCGAGGGCGCGCCGCCGGTGCGGGCGAACAGGGTGGCCTCACCCATCTGCGTCGCCAGGAGCTGCATTTGCTCGACGGTGACCGGAAAGCCCCAGGACGAAATCATCGCGACTGCGACCGCCGGGTCGGCGCCGACCACGCCGGCGGCGCTGTTGATCGCGAAGAACACACCGGGATCGAGGACCGTGGCCGCGATCATCGCCATGACCGCGACCGATGATTCGAGCAGCATGCCGCCGTAGCCGATCATGCGAATGTCGCGCTCATTGCTGAGCAGCTTGGGCGTAGTGCCTGACGCAATCAGCGCGTGAAAACCCGAAATCGCGCCGCAGGCGACGGTGATGAACACGAACGGAAACAGCTTGCCGCCGAAGATCGGCCCACTGCCGTCGATGAAGGGTGTCAGCGCCGGCATCTTGACTTCCGGTCGCAGGATCAGTATCGCGACCGCCAGCAGCAGCACCGTGCCCAACTTTACATAAGTTGACAGGTAGTCGCGCGGCGCCAGCAGCAGCCATACCGGCAACACGGCAGCGGCAAAGCCGTAGGCGATCACCCACCAGGCCAGCGTCAGGCCATCGTGGTCGAACCAGACGCGCAGGCTGGGGTGATGATCGATCCAGCCGCCGCCGACCACCGCCAGCAACAACATAGCGACGCCGAGCGCCGAGGCCTCCAGCACCCGGCCGGGGCGGACGTAGCGCAGGTACAGCCCGACCAGGCAGGCGATCGGAATGGTCGCGGCCACCGTCGAGGTCGCCCAGGGGCTGTGCTTCATCGCATTGACGACGACCAGCCCGAGCACCGCAATCAGCACGATCATGATCGCGAACGTGCCGGCAAAAGCGGCCGTGCCGCCGAGGCGCCCGAGTTCGTCGCGCGCCATCTGGCCCAGGCTGCGACCCTCGCGCCGGGTCGACAGAAACAGCATCACCATGTCCTGCACGCAGCCGCCGAGCACGGCGCCGCACAGAATCCACAGCGTGCCCGGCAGATAGCCGAACTGCGCAGCCAGCGTTGGCCCAACCAGCGGGCCGGGGCCGGCAATCGCGGCAAAGTGGTGGCCGAACACGATCCAGCGGTTGGTGGGCACAAAATCGCGCCCGTTGTCCAAACGCTCCGCCGGCGTCGCCCGGGTGTGATCGACCATCAGCACCCGCGCGGCGATCCAGGCCGCGTAGAAGCGGTAGGCGAGCGCGTACACGCAGAGTGCGGCGACAATGAACCAGAGCGCATTGATACTCTCGCCACGATTCAACGCGATCCCCCCGATCGCGGCGGCGCCGACCACGGCAACCAGCAGCCACACCAACGTTCTGAACAGCTTGTGCATCCCAGGCAGCCTCGACCTTGCTTTATGACCGGGAGAGCCTAGCGACTAATTCGCGGCAGTCAATCGCGCCGTCGGGAATTCAAAGTCTGCGCCATCGCCTGGGGGGCTGTCCGATTTTTTGTGTGTGAGGCGGTTTGGTCTCTTTCCGCTTCAACCGGATTTTTTCATGAGCGAGCCCCTGTGAAGCGATCTTCGTAGAGTATCGCGAACTGGTTCATGGCGGCTTTCCAATCTCTCGTGAA
>CBDDRG010000290.1:0-5804 GCA_965232975.1 uncultured bacterium | reverse complement strand
GGCCGCGGCGCTGAGCCGGGGGCTGGAGCTGCTCGCCAACGCCGACACCGGCAGCCGCGCCAAGGGTGACGTGCTGCTGGTTACCGACGGCGTCGGTGCCGATCGCCTGGAGGCCATGGACGATCTGCTGGCAACACACCCAGGGGTGCGGATTTCGGTGCTGGGCGTCGGCACCGCGCAGGGCGCGCCCATCCCCAACCTCAACGGCGGTGGTTTTATCAAGGATGCACGGGGCGATATCGCCATCGCCCGCCTGGACGCCGACGCGCTCGCGGCCTTCGCCGGCCGCCACCGGGGCGTTTACGCCACCCTGGGCGCCGACGACCGCGACATCGAACAGTTGACCGCACCACTGGCGGATTCCGGCACCGGCGCCACCAAAGCCACCGATCGCAACTTCGACACCTGGCAGGACGGCGGCTTCTGGCTGGTGCTGCCGGTACTCGCGCTGCTGGTGCTCGGCTTCCGGCGCAACCTGTTCGCGCTCTGGCTGCTGGCACCGCTGCTATTCAGCGCACCCCCGGCGCGCGCGCTGGACTGGGACGATCTGTGGCTGAACCAAAACCAGCAGGGTATGCGCGCGTTCGAGCAGGGCAAACACGAACAGGCGCAGCAATTGTTCGAAGACCCGGCGTGGAAGTCGGCCGCCGCCTATCGCGGCGGGAACCTGCCGCAGGCCGAGCAGGGCTTTCGCCAGCAGCAAACGGCTGACGGCCTCTATAACCTGGGCAATACCCTCGCCCAGGCCGGCAAGCTGGAGCAGGCGATCGCCGCCTACGCTCAGGCTTTGAAGCAGCAACCGGACATGGCCGACGCCACCTTCAATAAAAAGTTGCTGGAGGATGCGCTCAAGCGGCAACAGGATCAGGCCCGGCGGAACGAAAAATCCGAGGGTCAAAACAGCCAGCAGGGCGACGGCACCGGCACACCGGCAGACGCCAACGACCCCGCCGCCAAAGATCAACGCCCGGACAAGGAAGACGGATCACCAGCATCGCCGCCCGGCAGCGCTCGGCCCGACGACCGATCGCAGCCACCTCAAGATCAGTCTGCCCAAGGTCAGTCTGCCCAAGGTCAGTCTGCCCAGAGTCAGTCTGCCCAGGGTCAGTCTGCCCCGGATCAGTCTGCTCAGGATCAATCGCCACCAGCCGCTGCGGAACCCCAGCACAAGTCCGCTGACGCTGCCGGGCGATCCGATCAGCCGGCGAGCGCAGCGGGCACAGCGGGCAGGGACGCCGACACCCCGCCCGACGAACACCAGCAAGCGCTGGAGCAGTGGCTGCGGCGGGTGCCGGACGACCCCGGCGGCCTGTTGCGGCGCAAATTCGATTACGAATCCCGCCGCCATGCCCTCGAGCGCGGCGATCGGGACAGCCCCCCATCCGATGCGGAGACCTGGTAGCAATGCGCGCGCTCCCGGCTACTGATCGCTACCGCCACCTGCTGGCGGCAACCTTGTTGCTGCTCGGTCTGTGGTTGACGACCACGGTGGCAAATGCCGCCGACCAGCTCACCGCCGAGGTGGATCGCACCCAGGTCGCCGGCGGCGAAACCTTGCTCCTGACGCTGACCTACAGCGCCCAGGTGATCTTCGGCGAACCGGAATTCGCGGCGCTGGAGCGGGATTTCGACATCGTCGCCAAAAGCCGCCAGAGCCGCATGTCCATCGTCAACGGCAAGCAGGAATCGACCACCAGCTGGCGGCTCAATCTGCTGCCGAAGCGCCAGGGCAAGCTGTTGATCCCGTCGTTCAACTTCAAGGGCGCGGTCAGCGACGCGCTGGAAATCGAGGTGGTCGCCACCACCGGCGGCACGACCACTGGTGCGAAGCGGCGGGACAACACCTTTGTCGAGACTCTGGTGGACAAAAACAGTGCTTACATCCAGGAGCAGATCCTGCTGACGCTGCGGCTGTACACCGCCGTCGGCATCGACAATCTCAGCGTCAGCCCGATCGAGATCCCCGGCGCCCAGGTGCTCGAGGTCGCGAAAAGCCAGTACCAGAAGCAGATCGACGGCCGCAGCTACCGGGTCGCCGAAATCAAACTGGCGATCTTTGCCGAAACCAGCGGCACCCTGACCATTCCGAGCGTGCGCTTTACCGGCCTGATCCCCGACGCCAGCGATCCCTTCGGCGGCGGCTTTTTCAGCCACAGCGGCCGGCAGCTGACTCTGGTGTCGGAGGAACAGCGCCTCACCATCAAGCCGCGACCGCCGGGCACCGCCAGCGCGGCCTGGCTGCCGAGCACCAAGGTCGAGCTCGACGACCACTGGAGCAGCACCACCGCGACCGTCGGCGAGCCTATCACCCGCACCATCACGCTCAGAGCACAGGGGCTGACCGGCGCCCAGTTGCCGCCGCTCGCGACCAGCCGGCCGGACGATGACAGCGCCGGCTTTCGCGCCTACCCCGACCAGCCCAGGATCGACAATCAGACCGGCGCGACGGGCATCACCGGCCAGCGCGTCGAGGCCACCGCCATCGTGCCGACGCGGCCCGGCACCATCCGCCTGCCCGCCACCAAAGTCCGTTGGTGGAACCTCGCCACCGACCGGCCCGAGGAAGCCCTGTTACCCGGCAAAACCCTTACCGTGGCGGCCGCCGCCGGCACGGCCCCGGCCATCGCGGGGCCAGCGGTGGTCGATTCGACGTCGGCAACCAAGGCCGACGAATCCGGCTCGCCATCCTCGGCGACACCGCCCGTCGCGTCGGCGTGGATGCGCTGGCTGCTGGTCGGCAATGCGCTGTCGCTTGGCGCAGCGATTGTGTTCGCGGTGCTGTGGTGGCGTGGCAGGCGGCGGCCGAACGTGGCCGCTGCCGCGGGCCCGGCAACACCACCACGGCATGACGGCGCGCTGTTCAAGGCGATCCGCGTCGCCGCGGCCGCTCGCCAACTGCCGGCGCTGCGCCAGGCCCTGCTCGCCTGGGCCGCCGCGCACTGGCCGCAGACGCGGATCGGCAGCTTGCGCGAATTGGCGGCAATGGCGAACGACACCGAACTTCGCAGCGATCTCAGCATTCGCTTTGGCGCACTGGACGCCTGCCTGTACGGAGGCGACAGCGCCGCATTCGACGCCGACGGGCTGTTAAAATCCATCGAGCGCCTGCGCCGGCAGCCCGCGGCGGCCGCCGCCGCCAACCGCGATCTGCCGCCGCTGTATCCGGCCCACAAACGCAACTGAGGAACGCCATTCCATGAGTATCTGGCATGAGACCCCGACCCTGGACCGGCTCAACAACGGGTTCGGCGCCACCGCCGCCACTCACCTCGGTATCGAATTCACCGCCATCGGCGACGACTATCTGGTCGCGCGCATGCCGGTCGATCAACACACCCGCCAGCCCTACGGCATCCTCCACGGCGGCGCGTCCTGTCTGCTGGCCGAGACCATCGGCAGTCTCGGCGGCGCCCTCTGTCTCGACCCGGATCAGGAGTACCCCGTGGGCCTTGAGATCAACGCCAACCATATCCGCGCAGTCGCCGACGGCCACGTCCACGGCACCGGCCGGCCGCTGCATCTGGGCCGCTCGACCCATGTCTGGGAAATCGTGATTCGCGACGATCGGGACGCGCTGGTCTGCATCTCGCGGTTGACGCTGATGGTGAAGCGCCGCTGACTGGTGCTACTGTCGAGGCGCGTTAGCGGGTTCCCGAGGCGCCAGCGTAGGGCGACACCTGGGGCAGAATAAAGCGCCGTATCCACGGCACATTTTGTGCCTCGGTGCGAATGCCGTAATGCTTCAAACGAACCCGGTTGCGCGCTTGATCGAGCCGTTTCGGCGATGTTGGCGCAGGTGTGTCGAGCGGAGACATGCATCCCCCTTCGACGGGTTAAACATGATTAAAATCAATGGAAATTTGGGGACGTTTTGGGTGTTATACGCCGTGGCGGAAAAAAATATACACCTGTCAAGGTGTATATTGGTTGTTAGCTGCACAGGCGGCCTCGGAGGCAACGTTGATTCGGAAGTACCAACCAGCGGATTGTGAGGATGTGCTGAGCG
The DNA here is from genome assembly GCA_965232975.1 of uncultured bacterium. Taxonomy (GTDB): domain Bacteria; phylum Pseudomonadota; class Gammaproteobacteria; order Pseudomonadales; family Porticoccaceae; genus CBDDRG01. The sequence continues at coordinate 1,798 of CBDDRG010000290.1, read as the reverse complement.
TGTGGGCCCAAGCTTCGGCCGTGGCGCACCCGTTTCTTAGCGAGGGGTTTCTCGAACTGGAGCGACACAACATTCCCAACGTGTACCTGCCGAATGCAGAGACATGGGTCTGGGTAGCGGACAAGCAAGTCGTCGGTTTCATTTCGCTCCTCGGAAACGAAGTGGGCGCCATCTTCGTTGATCCAGAGCTCCATCGATCCGGGATCGGGCGGGCGCTCATGGATCGGGCTAGAGCCTTGCGAGGAGAACTCGAGGTCGAGGTGTTCGAGCGCAATCTGCTGGGCAGAGCATTCTACGCAAAGCTGGGCTTCAAACTCATGCACCAGAAAGTTCACGATCAGACAGGCTTCGAAGTCATGCGGTTGCGGCTGGCAGCTAACAACCCGCTGCAGCCGACCGGCTACGCCGGCGGCTGAGCGGGAACGTTAGGTGGCTTCCATGGACCCAACGCTAATTGCACTCCACCGACATTGGTGCCGAGCGGATTCGATTAAGCATGTATTGTTCGCGGCTGAAGCAGAGTCCAAGGACATGCCACGAGAGCTCCACGACATCGGTGTCTGGCATTCTCGGTTCTTACGCCTAGAAGTGCTCTACGGACTCATATATGTCGTCATCGAAGGGTACCGCGACCTAAAGATGCAAGACCCAGCGATTGACGAGCTGCTTAAGAATACGGATGCATTGGACGCATTGCGCAGATTTAGGAACGGGGTATTTCACTACCAGAAAGACCCGATAAGTCCTAAATTATTAGAATTTCTCACAGCAGATAAAACGGAAGACTGGATAAAGACGCTCCATAAAGCACTCGAAGCGTTCCTCATGCGGGTTCTTCCCATCAAAGAATATCTTGAAAAATTCCAAGATGAATCCTCCAAAAAGTAGGAACCAGCCACCTAACCAGCCGTTGGAGCGGACGCCTCCGCGCTGCGCGCTCCGGCGCCGCTCAACGGCACGTTATGCCTCTGGGGGAGCAGCGATGCAGCTGATACCAAATCAATCTGTCCGTAGTTGGGCCTCTACAACGCCACGAAGTCCGGGTGCGGTTAGTACCGTCTGCCCTCACTGTGGTGAGCGCGTAACTTTCAGTATCAGCCGCCCCTATGAGGACAAACCTCGTAGCGCGGTGTCTGGCTCCGGCGGATGCCCAAACTGCCAAGCTGTGGTTCATTTCTGGGCAGTGCATAACAGTCGCGGAGCTGTCGGGGAGCCGGATGCCATCTACATGTACCCGCCAGTGCGCAGCTTCTTCCAGGCAAGCTCCCTCTCTGCCGAGGTTCCGGAGCCGCTGAAGAGATCGTTCGTATCAACAGTTGACGCATTCAACTCGCGCAACTTCGTAGCCACTTCGGTATGTTGCAGGCGCACACTTGAAGGGATAATCAAGTACCTTCTTCCAGAAGACAAGCGCAAAGGAAATCTCATAAAGCTGATAGATCTCGCGGCAACAACTCTTGATCTCGCGGCGCCTCTTAGAAGTTTGTCTCATGCTATTCGTGACGGTGGGAACCTCGGGGCGCACTTTGACGAGGAGAAGGAGCCCACAGAGGATCTTGCTCGGCAAATGGTTGAGCTGCTCGACTACCTCATCGCCTATCTGTATGTGCTTCCTGGTCAAATCTCAGAGCTGGAAAACTCACTTGGCAAAGAGGCATAATCGGGTAAGGGCTGACTGCTAGTCAGCCCTCCCCACACCACCGGACGTGCGGGTCCGCATCCGGCGGTTCAGGCGACGGGCGCACACGATGTTCAGACGTAGCCTTGCGCCTTCATCCACAAATCGCGAAAGCTGATC
>CBDDRG010000289.1:0-3003 GCA_965232975.1 uncultured bacterium | reverse complement strand
ATGGGCAATCTGCACTCGGTCGCCAAGGCGCTGGAACTGGTCGCGCCCAACGCCGAAGTCGTCATCACGGCTGACGCCGCTGAGGTCGCGCGTGCCGACCGCGTGGTGTTTCCCGGCGTCGGCGCCATTCGCGACTGCATGGGCGAAATCAACCGCCTCGGCCTTGGCGCCGTGGTCGCTGCGGCCATCGCCACCAAGCCCGTGCTGGCGATTTGCGTCGGCATGCAGGCGCTGATGACCCACAGCGAAGAGAACGGCGGTGTCGATTGCCTGGGGTTGCTGCCGGGCGATGTGCGGGTGTTTGGCACCGATCTGCGCGGCGACGATGGCGCCCGCTTGAAAGTACCGCACATGGGCTGGAACCAGGTGCATCAGACCATTGCCCACCCACTGTGGCAGGGTGTCGAGCAGGGCGCGCGCTTTTATTTTGTCCACAGCTATTACGTCCGGGCCGCCGGCGCGCTGGTGGCCGGCACCTGTGTTTACGGCCATCCGTTCGCCGCCGCGCTCGCCAGCGGCAACCTGTTCGCGGTGCAGTTCCACCCCGAAAAAAGCCACCGCGCCGGCCTGCAACTGCTGGCCAATTTCGCGAGCTGGAGGGGCGGGTGTTAACGACGCGTTACCCGTGTGTCGGCACGCACTCTAATCTGGAACTCTTGCGCCCATGCTGATCATCCCCGCCATCGATCTGAAAGACGGCCAATGCGTGCGCCTGCGCCAGGGGCGCATGGACGACGTCAGCGTGTTTTCGGGTGACCCCGTCAGTATGGCGGCGCGCTGGGTGGCGGCGGGCGCCCGCCGGCTGCACCTGGTCGATCTGAATGGCGCCTTTGCCGGTGCACCGGTCAACGGGGAGGTGGTCAAGGCCATCGCCGCGCGCTTTCCGCAGCTGCCGATCCAGATCGGCGGCGGCATTCGCACGCCGGAGACCATCGCCGCCTACCTGGATGCCGGCGTCGAGTATGTGATTCTCGGTACCCGCGCGGTTGAGGAACCCGAGTTCGTCACCGCCATGTGCCGTCAGTTTCCGGGCCATATCATCGTCGGCATCGACGCCAAAAATGGCTTTGTGGCGACCGACGGCTGGGCGCGTATCACCGACGTCCGCGCCGCCGACCTGGCGCGCGGCTTCGCGGCCGCTGGCGTCAGCGCCATCGTCTATACCGATATCGATCGCGACGGCATGATGCAGGGCGTCAATGTCGAAGCTACGCTGGCGATGGCGCGCGCGGCCGGCATTCCGGTGATCGCATCGGGCGGTATCACCAACCTCGACGACATCCGCGCGCTGAAGGCGGTTGCCGATACCGGCATTCTCGGCGCCATTACCGGCCGGGCGATTTACGAGGGCACGCTGGATGTGGCCGCGGCGCAGCGGCTTTGCGACCAAAACTGACCCCAGCTACTACACAATAACCACACTATTTTTCCGATTTTGTTCTGAGCTTATTTTGAAAAAAACACATCGCGAGCGATGTGAATGCGCTGGGCCAATTGCTGTCGTTAGGGCAAAGGCTAACGCTCTCACTCTGCCGAATCAGTACCTGCGACAGGACGGGAAGGCTTACTAGCGCGGAGTGTCATATAGGCGTCTTTCAATAGTCCGGAACCCCGCTCGGCATACTCGTTACATATCCACTCGGCTTCCTCCGACCGGCCGGCGGCGGCGAGTTGTTCAATGCATCGGATGATATTTTTAGGGTCAAAGTCTGGCAAAAATTCCGATAGAGCTGCCTTAAAAACTGCTACCACTGCTTCTGGGTATTTTTTGGCAAGGCGGGCGAGGCTTTCCGTCAAGACATGGTCATGGTGGTGAGCCCGCGCATGCGGTGCAGCTTCCATCCACACCTGTGTTATCTCCGGCGTCAGGTCATCAATGAAGACAGCAAGAAGGTTTAATGCTGACCGTAGTTTGAAATTGTCTTCGCCTCCATTGCGGATTGCGGTTGAAACGTCATTCCAGAATTCCAGTATTCGAGTTGCGCGCGCCGGCGCTTTGTTTTGGTGGTCCCGGAGGGTCCAAAAAAACCAACACAAGTGCGCGAGTTGCTCGGTTTTTAACGTGACAACCAACTCCGACATCAAGCCGCCGTTGCCTAGATTTTCTAGTTCATTAAGGTAGGCGAGGCCTAAAAACTCAAGCGCTTTGTTGGCGACCGCACCGGGCAGTCCTTCGGTGAACACCATTTTTCGGAGGTGCCCGCCTGCCGTGAGCTTCTGATAGAGCCAATCGTACAGGTAGCGTTGATAGGCGAATCCTTGCGCCGCGCATTTCCAGGCTGATTCGCTCGACGTGGAGAATAGCCGGTCGAAGTTGCTTTCGACCCAAGCAGCGTTCAGATAGTGAAGGTTCGAGCAATACATGCCCCCCAATGCTGCGAAGTCCGCGTTTCGGCCGGATTCGCTGCTGACCAATTCCCGATCTAGAATCGGCGCGACCGTCTCCCACATGAGCCCGGAATCCTGAGGACTTGCAATCTCGTGTCGCCGCATCGCCAGAGCCATATTGAAGAGAGTCTCCAGCGCTTTTCCCCGCGGCGAGTTGACGGCGTATAACACCGCGTCCTTGGGTGTGCTGGCCGCTGTCGGTTTGATCACTGCCAGCACGATTTGTAGGATTTCGATGCATTTCAAGTGCAGTTCTGGCGCCATCGGTCTTTCGGCGTTTGAACCTGCGTTGATGAGACCCGAAATATCGCCTACCACCCAATGCACCGATGGTTCCCCCGCACTAGCTGCGACGCTCAGTTGAATCTCAAATGCAGGATCCGTCACGATCAACCGCATCAATGACACGGCCTCTTCCCAATTGATATCGCGCTTGTCTTCAGCCCAGCGCGCTCTGAGCCCGCTGAGCAAGCCGTTGAAGATCATGTACAGCATGCCATCACGGCTCAAGCAGCCCTTCGCGCGTTTCGTGCGGTGACGAATGGTGCCAAAGGACGACTCGATCGGATTCGTGGTCCGCAGACTTTGCCAGTGCCGGGCCGGGAAGTCGTAAAA
>CBDDRG010000288.1:0-2672 GCA_965232975.1 uncultured bacterium | reverse complement strand
GACTGTTAATCACTGGGTCGGCGGTTCGAGTCCGTCCCGGGGAGCCAGAAATAAGGGGTTTTGGATAAATACCGGCCCCCTCTATTCCAGAAAGTCACCATAGAGTCACCGCTGCACGCGGCAAAAAAACCCCGCCACATTGTGGGCGGGGTTTCTGATTTCAGCGCCTTGCGTGGCATCTGTACGCGTACAGATGCCAGTTTCACACCAAGCCGCGCCACCGATCCTTATGCCCTATGCGGGGCGTTCATCGCAAAGCACCTGCAGGCGACCTATCTCATCCACGTCGACCGGCCCGTAAAACCATATCGAATTGCCAACGCACCCCACCCAGTCCCAGTTGTCAGCGAGTAGCGCGCTGGCCAGGCGCTGGCAGAAGTACAGTGGTGCGTCGTCGCCGAACACATCCCGCAGCACCGTCCGGGCGTTTTGAAAATCCCGCCAATCTAGGTCCAGCGGGCCGTTGACCTCGACACCATGGAGCCGGAGCTCGGTCATAACCCCGGCGACATACATGGTCGCGATATTGATGGCCGCGCATTCCATGATCGCTTGCGGGAACTTTTTGTCCGCAGTCGCTGCGGCAGAGGATTTTATTTTGTCCAGGTTCAGATCGACCCTTCCAGCCTCACCGTCTAGTGGCTCGGCGTGCAGTCGCGCGCCGAGTATCGGCAGGTTTTGCAGATAAGAGACGACCGCGTGCCCGGCTTCATGGTATGCGATGGTGCGCCGATCGCGCGGGTACTCGGGCAGCAGCACCTTGGAGCCGGCCAAGAAGAGGCTATCGATCGGCGGCGTTCCGGTGCTGGGCAGCATGACTACATGACGGCGCTTCTGCATGCGACCTCCTCATGCTGCTCGCGCTCGGCAGCGAGAAAACTTGCGACCACCTCGGAAGTGTACGCTTCCGGATCCTCGATTCCGCCCTCTGCAATTATCGAGGCTGCCCACTCCCGCGCGATGCGCTCAGCTTTCGCCATGCGCCGGTCGAGTATACGACGGATGACGGCGCTCATAGATGGACCCCTTGGCTGTTGGGCGCAAAGACGCCACGGCGTGAAAGCTCGTAATCGCTCATCTCGCAGGTGCCGTCGTCATTCGGCCCATCAAGACCGGCGAAGCGCGGGAAGCGCAAATAATTTTTTGCCGGTCTTCCGCCCTGTGCCGGGATTCGGCGCACGAAAAAAGCAATATTCCGTTGGCCACCGCCACTCGGAGTAATCAGCAGTTGCGTGCCAGGTATAATCTTTGATGGCCTCATTTTGTCTCCTTGCGCCCAACAAGGCGCTGGAGAGGGACGCGCCTTACGGTGCGCCCCTCAGCTTTTCGTTGAGGAACACCGATCATGCTGCATCCTGCCGTTTTTTGATGGCACGCTTTGCTTCCCTGTCGCTCAGCTCTTCGTACAGCTGTTCGGCGTCACCGATCAGCTCATCGATCGCCCAGAACGTATTCGGCAAGAAATTACCATTCCCGCTGATACTGCTGTTGATTGCGTATTGGCAGATTCCCCGGGCCTGCGTCAGGCGGTCGGAAAAGGCGGTGTCGATATCACTGTCCGTGGCCTTTGGGTTCACTATGAAAATAGACATGGTTCGCTCTCCTGGTTGTTGTGGTTAATTACTGTACGCACAATAATAATCATCCACCCGGGCCGCATTGTCAATATTTTTTGTTCGGACTACAATTCCAGCATGAAGAAGAAGAAACCAGGGCGCCCAAAGACAGAAAATCCCGCTGGCGAGCGGGTGTTTATCAGGGTCCGACCCGATCAACTGGCCGCCTGGACCGCCGCGGCCGGGCGCGCCGGCCGCTCACTCTCAGCCTGGCTACGGCAACTCGCCGACCGCGCGGCCAACCGTTAATCGCCATCCCGGTTTCCCGGGAACCCGGTCACCGCCTGACCCATTAAATTCTCATATTCAACAAGACGATCGGGGCCAATGAAGCCCATTACCACAAATTTCGGCGGCAATTCAATTCGACCATTCTGCTGCCGCCAAAGGTGCAAGGTGTATGGGTCCGCGTTCACATAAGCCGATTTCGGCGGATGAAACTGGACAACCAGTTCTTCGTCATCCCAGAACAGGCTTTTGATATGCGCCATTTCCTCCCACGTCGGGCAACGATCTTTAGCGCGGGCTCGAACGTGATCCCAGCCGAATCCATCCGAGGAAATAACCATCAGATTGTCGATCTCAAATACTTCATGAATTCCCCCACCGGCGCCAACCTCTGCGCGAAGAATGCGGTACGGATTGACGAGAAGGTTGGGACTTTTACGCATCAGCGTGTGAGCGACCGGCGCAGGGTGTTGACGATGGTGCCGCCGCGCTGCGCGTCCTCGGTGATAATGCGCACCACCATGGCCTCGGCGTCGAAGCGCACGTCCGCCGACTGCGCATTGATCGGCGTGCCGCGGTTCTCGATTTGCACCGACACCGGCTGACCGCGATTGGCGAACTGCTCTTGCGTCAGCACCACTTCGCCGCGCTTGAGAATGGCCGGCACCTCGTCGGACGACAGGCCGGCGATGCCGCCGCTGTGGTAGCGCTGCGCGCCGGCGAACACCAGCGGCGAGACGGAACGTGTCGCGGTTGATCCGACCACGCCGCCGGTGTGGGCGACCGCAGCGGCAGTCGTAAACAAAGTGAACACAGCCTGCGTCAGCT
>CBDDRG010000287.1:0-9861 GCA_965232975.1 uncultured bacterium | reverse complement strand
TGCCCGACAAACGCCGCCGGCGGCTCGGCGCGGTCGGGCTGCCACAGCAGGATCGTGCCGTCAGCGCCCGCGGACAGGAAGCGGCCGTCCGCCAGCACCGCCAGCGCGGTGACCCAGTACTTGTGCCCGGCAAACCGCGCCAGCGGCTCGGCCCGGCCGGGCTGCCACAGGTGGAGCGTGCCGTCAGCGCCCGCGGACAGGAAGCGGTCGTCCGCCAGCACCGCCAGCGCGCTGACCTCGCCCTCATGCCCGGCAAACCGCGCCAGCGGCTCGGCGCGGCCGGGCTGCCACAGCAGGACCGTGCCGTCTTCGCCTGCGGACAGGAAGCGGCCGTCCGCCAGCACCGCCAGCGCGTTGACCTCGCCCTCATGCCCGGCAAACCGCGCCAGCGGCTCGGCGCAGTCGGGCTGCCACAGCAGGACCGTGCTGTCAGTGCCCGCGGACAGGAAGCGGCCGTCCGCCAGCACCGCGAGCGCGTTGACCCCGCCCTCGTGCCCGGCAAACCGCGCCAGCGGCTCGGCGTGGTCGGGCTGCCACAGGTGGAGCGTGCCGTCATCGCCCGCGGACAGGAAGCGGCCGTCCGCCAGCACCGCCAGCGCGTTGACCCCGCCCTCGTGCCCGGCAAACCGCGCCAGCGGCTCGGCGCGGCCGGGCTGCCACAGGCGGACCGTGCCGTCATCGCCCGCCGACAGGAAGCGGCCGTCCGCCAGCACCGCCAGCGCGTTGACCCCGCCCTCGTGCCCGGCAAACCGCGCCAGCGGCTCGGCGTGGTCGGGCTGCCACAGGTGGAGCGTGCCGTCATCGCCCGCCGACAGGAAGCGGCCGTCCGCTAGCACCGCCAGCGCGTTGACCCAGTCCCGATGCCCCAGTGTGCAAACCGGCACGTCGACCGGCGGGGCGAGTGAACGGGACAGGATGCGGGCGCTCACCGTGGCACCCTCCAGCTCACAGCCCTGCACCAGTGCGGGCCCGGGCAGCCGCGCATCGCCCAGTTGCAGACCGCGCAACCAAGCACCGCGCAGGTCGAGTTGGTCGAGTTTCAGCACCTCCTCGCCCATCAGCGGTGCGATATCGATGGGCACCACCGCCGGCTGCTGCGGCGGGTTGGCGTGGCGGGCCAGCAGCTCCAGCGCCGCGCGCAACTGCTGGCGAGCGATGACCGGGTGCGTCGGTTCTTCGGTCGTCATGGCGGCGGCTCCGGGCTAGCGTTGGGGATGGCGGCATTCAGCCGGGTCAGCAGCTTGCCGGCGCGGTACAGCGCCAGTAGCTGCGCGGTGGTCAGATGGGGTGCCAGCGGTTCCAGCCAGGCCAGAGTCACATGCTCGGGTTTGCCGGTGATGCCGTCCAGCAGCGCCTGGAAGCTGACGTCATCCAGAACATGACCGTCCAGTGCCGTCGCTTCCTGCTCCAGCGCAGTGCGCCAGGCGAGCGGATCGGCGCTCAGCAGCTGATCGACGAATGGCTCCCGCTGGGCGAGCACCGCAATGGGTCGGGGCGGCATTCCCGCGGCCGTTCTCGCAGGTATTCCCGTAGGCATTCCCGCAGGTATGGCCGTGGTCGCCGCCGTGCCCGCCACACCCATGACCCTGGCCGCGCCCATGGCGACTGCGGTCGCGGCCGCCGCCACCGCGGCGGGTTCCAGCCCCAGCCGGTAATAAGCGGGCAGCGGTTCGCAGGGCGAGGCCGGGTCCAGCAGGTCGAAGGGGTCGAACTGGCTGCGGTGATTCTGGGCCGTGCGCAGGCGCGCCAGCAGCGGCTCGTCCAGGCGTTCGAGCTGGCGCAGGTCGACGGCCGATTGCTGCTGCTCAAAGCCATTGCGCAACTCCTTGAGTCGGCGCTCCAGCGCACCCTGCACACGGGCTTGTGGTTCGTCCCTGAGCCAGCTTTCCAGCTTGGCGAGAAAGGCCGTCTGGTGCTGGCCGAAGCGGTACAGATCCGGCGCCAGCAGTTGCAGGATGGCGAGCCGCAGCAGCGTCAGACGGTGCGCGGGTTGTTGAATGCTCCAGCGATTCTCCGCCGCCACGTTCAGCCAGAAGCCGTAGAGCTCGGCAACGCGATTGAGCTTGCGCGGGTTGGCGGGCACGGCGCGTTCGATCAGCTTCAGCAACTGGCCGCGGGCGGCGTTCTCGGCCGCGTTGCGATCCCGCGCTGGTGCGCCTTTGTCGTGCGGATCGGGCTGCGGCTGGGGCGGCAACTCGGCGAACAGCGCCGGGTAAAACCGCTGCAAATAGCTGTGCACCTCGGCCGCCGCGGGCCGGGGCACCTGCACTGGCAGCTGCACCATCTTTTCGAGGTACTCGAAACCGCTGACCGGATTGGCGGAGGCGTTGCCGTGGCGGGCGCGGAAGCTTTCCCAGCGCGCCGGGTGCAGCGAATGGGCGATGCTGTCGAAAGCGGGGTCGTCCTGGCGGTAGTCGCGGTAGCGGTGGGCAATGCCGCGCTCGACAATTTCGTCGTCCAGCGCCAGCACGAAGGCGCAGCCGGGCACGTCCAGGAACAGCTTGATCGATTCGAGCATCTGCACGGCTTTTTCCGGCAGGCAGCGGTCGAGGTCGTCGATCAGGAACAGCAGGTTGAGCCGCGTGCCCTTGCCGCCGCCACCGGCGCCGGCGCCGGTGAGTTGGCGCATGTGGGTTTCGAAGTCGTGGTAGATCGCGTCCAGCCGATCGAGCCGGGTTGCTGGTAGATCGCGGTCGAGGTTCTTTTTGAACCAGCGCGCGACGGCGGGTTTGGGCTTGCGCGCAGCCTGGCGTCTCGCGTCCTCGGCGAGCATGGCGCCGGCATCGATTTCGATCTCGCCCAATAACGGCAGACTGAGCTTGCCCTTGAGACCGGCGGCCAGCGCGAGGGCGGCGTCCTTGAGCTGAATGGCGCTCGCCCTGAGGCTGGCTTTGGCTACATCGTCGAATTTGTCGACGGCAGATAGTTGATCTTTCAGCCAGTTTTCCAGCGCGTAATGCGTGGTCTTCAGCAACGGCACGACCAGATGGTCTTCGGCCTCGTGACGCCAGGCGTTGAACAGCACCGGCAGAGTGATCGCACCCTCGCCAGTGACGACCTGCGACTGCACACGATCTCGCAAGTGATGCAGATGTCTGGTCTTGCCGCTGCCCCAACCGCCGAACAGGCCGATGGTCAGGGGCGCTTCCCGCTTGCTGGCGTCGCCTAGGCTGTCGAAGTGACTACGCAGACGGGCATGCAGCGCATCGGCAAAGGCCCTGCCGTAGTGCAACGCGCCTGGAGGGTCGCGTTCTGTTGAGGAATGCGGCTCGTCTGGAGAAGAATTCGCAACCATGTGGGTGTTCGATCTGTGCAAGGCAAGAGTATAGGGCGAACTGCAACCGCTTCCGCAATGGGTAGGTGTTGTCAACGCGTAGTGAAGTCAATGGGGTCAAAAATCAAAATAAATCAATGAAATCAATGGGGCCATAAATCATAGTAAATCGTAGAGAAATCAAGAAATCGGAAATCATAGGAAATCATAGGGTCGGACTCGATTGATTAGACCAGCCGTGCAACATCAATCACGTCTGACCCTATTGACCGGCTCGCAGCACCTCTGTCAGCGGATCAAGGCGCTCTGCTCGACCTGCCAGTTCAACAAGGTTACTCTCGCTCATGGTGGCGTATCGCCATGGGTTGGCGCATCGGTTCGCGACCACGAAGCAACCCGATACGCCGCTTCTTGGCAAACTCTCAAACACCAGATTTGGCGATTACTCATGACCGACCGCGAGGATCTGGACGACCAGATCTGGCGCAGCTTCGTCGGCTGCGGCGTGAGGGATGATCAGACGCCGCGCGCCGGTTCCGGCAAGGTTGCCGACTACAACCCCAAGCAAGACGGGCGACGGTCGATGCGACCTGCGTAGCGCCGATGGAATTTGCCGCAGTCCTGGATAGCGGGCAGCGGCGGGCGGTGCAGGAACGGCTGACGGAGAATCAGCTAGCCCGGTTCGATCTGATGTTCAAGGACAGTGTCAGCACAGCGGATCGCGAGCGGCTCGAACCAGCCAGCAGATCGCTGATGGCCTCACTTCAGGCGCTCCGCGGGCCGATGCCGACTTGGACCCGGAACAGCGCGACCCAGGCGCAGGTCAAAGTGCTCATGCTGGACAGCCGGTGGCAAACGCTGCCGCGACCGCCACTCACCGATGATGACGCGGACACACTGGCGACTCGCGCAGAGGATTCCGGATGGCAGACGAGCGCGGCGGGGAGCTTGGTTGGCGCGCTCGCGCGGCGTTGAATAGAGCGACCGCTGGATGTGGTGGGTCAGCAACGAATTGGGGGTAGAGGGTTTGACAGTAGAGGGTTTGACAATCGCCGCTTTTGGAATCGATGAATTCGCCGCAGACGAGGCTGGTGGTTATCGGGCGATGTGCTCGTGTAGCGACTGCGGCGATTTTCACGCCTGCCGCCGACGTGGGCGCATCCACGCCACTGGCCCCTCGGCGCGATGTGGCTGATGGACTACCTCCCTCTGTTCCACAACCTGCGCGACCGCCGCTGTCTGGTGGTGGGCGGCGGCGCGGTGGCGCTGCGCAAGGCGCAGTTGCTGCTGGATGCCGGCGCGCGCGTGGCGATGGTTGCGCCCGCAATCGGCGCACCGGCGCGCGCACTGGCCGCCGTGCGCGGGTCGCGCCTGCGTGTGCATGAGCGCCGCTATCGCGATCGCGATCTGGCCGGCGCAGCCCTGGTGGTGGCGGCGACTTCCGACCCGGCACTGAACGCCCGGGTGTCCCAATCCGCGCAGGCGGCGGGCATCGCGGTCAATGTGGTCGATGCCCCGGCGCTGTGCACGGTGATCTTTCCGGCCATCATCGACCGCTCGCCGGTGCAGATCGCGGTCAGTACCGGCGGCGCCTCGCCGGTGCTGGCGCGGCTGTTGCGCACGCGGCTGGAGGGCCTGCTGCCGGCCGGTCTCGGCACGCTGGCGGGGCTGGCGGCGCGCTTTCGCGCGCAGGCCAAGGCGGCCATTCCCGCCCCGGCGGCGCGGCGCGCGTTCTGGGAGGGCGTGTTTCAGGGCGCGGTCGCGGAGCTGGTCTACGCCGAGCGCCACGCTGCGGCCGAAGCGGCATTGCTGCGGCAGCTCGCGGCGGGCACCAGCGCCGGCGGCGGCGAGGTGTATCTGGTCGGCGGTGGCCCGGGCGACCCGGATCTGCTGACCTTTCGCGCGCTGCGGCTGATGCAGCAGGCCGACATCGTGCTCTACGACCGCCTGGTATCCGCCGCCGTGCTGGCGCTGGTGCGCCGCGACGCCGAGCGTCTGTATGTGGGCAAAACCGCGGGCGAACACCCGGTCACGCAGGACAACATCAACGCCAAGCTGGTGGAATTGGCCCGCCAGGGCAAGCGCGTGCTGCGCCTGAAGGGCGGCGATCCCTTCATTTTCGGCCGCGGCGGCGAGGAGATCGCGCATCTGGCTGAGTGCGGCGTGCCCTTTCAGGTGGTGCCCGGCATCACCGCCGCGTCCGGCTGCGCGAGCTACGCGGGCATCCCGCTGACCCACCGCGATCACGCCCACTCGGTGCGCTTCATCGCCGGCCACAAGAAGAACGATCGCCTCGACCTCGACTGGCCGAGCCTGGTCGCGCCGGGGCAGACGCTGGTGTTCTACATGGGCCTGAATGGACTGGAAGCCATCTGTGCGCAGCTGATCGAACACGGCCTCGCCGCCGCCACGCCGGCGGCCCTGATTGAAAAGGGCACCTCTCCCGACCAGCGCGTGTTCGTCGGCGATCTGCTGACGCTGCCCGGCGCGGTGCGCGCGGCCGGGGCGACGGCGCCGACGCTGCTGGTCGTCGGCGGCGTGGTGACCTTGCGCAGCCAGTTGAACTGGTTCGCCGGGGCCCCGGTCGCACCGCCGCACAACCTGCAATAGACTGGCGCGGCCCGGCGCCTGGCCGGCTCGCCTGCCGCCCTTCGAGAGATCAAGCCCATGTCCGCAACGGCCGCACCCACCTACGACTACGATCTGCTGGTTATCGGCGCCGGCTCCGGCGGCGTGCGCGCGGCGCGCGTGGCGGCGAGCTTTGGCGCGCGCGTCGCCGTCGTCGAGCAGCAGGCGCTGGGCGGCACCTGCGTCAACGTCGGCTGCATCCCCAAAAAGCTGTTCGCCTATGCCAGTGCTTTTCCCGCTGAGTTCGCCGCCGCCGCCGGCTTTGGCTGGACGCTGCCGCCACAGAACTTCCACTGGCCGACCTTGCGGGACAACAAGGATCGCGAAATTGCGCGCCTGAACGGCATCTACGGCCGCCTGCTCGACACTGCCGGCGTGGTGTTGCACCAGGGCCGGGCGGTGCTCCGGGGGCCGCACGCGGTCGCCGTCGACGGCGCGACCCTGACCAGCAGATACATCCTGCTCGCGACCGGCGGCGAGCCCTTCGTGCCGGCATTTCCGGGCCGGGAGCACGTCATCACCTCCAACGACGCGTTCTATCTGGAACGGCTGCCCACCGCTATCGTTATCGTCGGTGGTGGCTACATCGCCGTCGAATTCGCCGGCATTTTCAACGGCCTGGGTGTCGATACCCATCTCGTCTATCGCGGCGAGCTGTTCCTGAAAAGCTTCGACACCGATCTGCGCCGGCACCTCGCCGCCGACATGGCCGCGCAGGGCGTGCATCTGCACTTCAACACCGATATCGAGCGTATCGACCCTGCGGAGGGCCAATTGGCCATCGCTTTGAACGATGGCCGCAGGCTGACGGCCGACACCGTGATGTACGCCACCGGCCGCAAACCCAATACCCGCGGGCTCGGCCTGGAAACCACTCGGGTGGTGACGGACGAGCGTGGCGCGATTGCCGTCGATGCCCAGTTCCGCACCGCCGAGCCATCCATCTATGCCCTGGGCGACGTGATCGGCCGCGTCGAGCTGACGCCGGTCGCGATCAAGGAGGCGATGGCGCTCGCCGACCACCTGTTTCGGGGCGGCCCCGGCACCCTGAGTTATGCCGACATTCCGACGGCGGTGTTCAGCCAGCCCAATCTGGCCACGGTCGGCCTCACGGAGGCCCAGGCGCGGGAACAACACGGCGAGGTGCGGGTTTATCAAGCCCACTTCCGGCCGCTGAAGCAGACCCTGGGAGGCGGTTCCGACAAGACCTTCATGAAGCTGGTGGTCGACGCGGCGACCGACCGCGTGCTCGGCTGCCACATGCTGGGGGAGGGCGCGGCCGAGATCATCCAGGGGCTCGCGGTCGCGCTCAAGGCGGGCGCCACCAAGGCCGATTTCGACAACACTGTCGGTATTCACCCGACCGCGGCGGAAGAATTCGTGACCATGCGGTAGCGACTCTGCGATACCGGTGACCGCCGCTGCCGCGTTCCTCAACCCAACCCCGGCGCAGCGCCGCCCGGGGACAATCATGCAATAACAACCAGGGAGCCTCGCTAATGACCCATTCAACACCGCTACTCAGTGGCATTAAAGTTCTCGAAATAGCCACCTTTGTCTTCGGCCCCGGCTGTGGCGCCATTCTCGCCGACTTTGGCGCCGAGGTGATCAAGATCGAATCGCCGGGGCTCGGCGACCCCTTGCGCCACGCCCATAAATCGCCGCCCTTCATGAAATCGGACTTTGCCTATCCCTGGCAGCAGGACAACCGCAACAAGCGCAGCCTCGCGCTCGATTTGAAGACCTCCGAGGGCCGCGAAGTACTGCTCAAGCTGGTCGGGGAGGCGGATGTGTTGGTGACCAACTTCCCGCCCAATGTGCTGGCGCGGCTGAAAATCCGCTACGACGATCTGGCGCCGGAAAACCGCCGCCTCATTTACGGGCAGGTCACGGGCTACGGCGAAAACGGCGATGACGCCAATACGCCGGGCTTCGACGGTAATGCCTATTGGGCGCGCACCGGTTTGATGGACGCCGTGCGCACCGCCAATGGCGAACCGGCGATGCCGGCGCCGGCGATGGGCGATCACCCCAGTGCGATGACGATGTACGCGGCGGTGATGACCGCCCTCTACCAACGGGAGCGCACCGGTCTCGGCAGCAAAATCAGCACCAGTCTGATGGCCAACGGGTTGTGGGCGGCTGCCAGTGCGCTGGCTGGGCTATTGGCGGGCACCAAGCCCTATCGGCGCCTGAACCCGGCCGCCCCCGGCAGCGCGCTGGTGAACTACTACCGCACGCTGGATGAGCGCTGGATATCGCTGATCGTCATTCAGGAGGACAAGCACTGGAGCAACTTCCTGAAGGCGATAGAACGGCCCGAGCTGGCGACGGACGAGCGTTTTGCCGAATTGAGGACGCGCTTCAAGCACGCGCAGGAGTTGGGCGCCATTTTGCGCGAGGTGTTCAAAACCCGGCCCTGCGCCGAGTGGCGGGAGCGCCTGCGCGACCACAAAATCACCTTCAGCGTGGTGGCGACGATGGAGGACGTCATCGACGACCCCCAGGCCCTGCAAAATGACATGTTCATCAAGGTCGAGGGCCACAATCATGGCCGCGGCCAGGCGGTCAACAGCCCGTTCTGGATCCAGGGCTCAGACAAGGTGCCCGCCCGGGTCGGCTCTGAACTGGGCGCCGACGGCGCCGCGATATTGCGCGAGCTGGGTTATGCCGAAAGCCGCATCGCGCAGTTGGTCGAGCAGGGGGTTGTTGAAATACCCGGCTGAGGTGTGTTGCCGGTCAGGCAGCGCCCCTTATTTTTGGTCCGGGTGCAACCCGTCCGGACTCAGCAGTGTGCTGATCTGGGCCAGCGTCCAGTGCTCGGGCGCGTTGGTCCAGCAGCGCAGTTCGGGGCACCAGCGCAGGCCCATGCGCGCCAGCATCAGCGTCGCGCCCTCGGAGAAATCGCCCTTGCGCTGGTAGGCGTAGTAGTGGGGCCGCTTGTTTTTGGTGATCGGTATGACGTCGCCCATTGCTTGCTCCCGCCTGATTTTCGCGTCCGCTACCCGAGGTAGCGCCCCCTTTTATCTTTAGCAAAGAATTCGGTGGTTGTACAAGCGGAGTTCGCTTCATCGGTAGGCGCGCCGATCCGCTGGCGTGATCCGCTGGCGTTGACGCGACGCCGGGCCCAGAATAGCGCCATGCGTCGCTTCCGGTTGTCTCTCGTCTGCCTGCTGTGCTGCCTGCTGCCAGTGCAGGGAATGGCCCTCGCCCGGGCGCAGACGCCCTGTCCGGCGGAACAGCCCGGCGTTGTCGTAGCCCTCGCTGCGGTTGCCGACGCGCGCTGCTGCAACGACCCCGAGACGCTGGCCGAGACCGGCAAGCTGTGCAAAATCGGTGTCGATGGGCCGACCCCGTCACCGCTGCTGCCGGCCGCGATGGCCACCGCGCTCGCGCCAAGGCTGGCTACGGCCTTCGCGTTGCCTGCTCCCCTCGCTATCCACGCCCGCCCCGCCACTATCTGGCGACCCCCCGCCACCTTGATCTGTTGATTCCTCGGGCTCCCCTGGAGTCTGTGGGCGCTGCCGCCCGATTCCAGGGCGCGGCGCCCGGTTCTGGCTATCCGGCTCCCAGCCGGTCTCAACGAGGTGGATCATGCTTGCCTTCATCCGCGCCTGCGCTGGGCGCAGCGCCTGTGCTGGGTTCATCGTGCTGCTGACCCCGCTCAACCCGCTGGTCGCCGCACCGGCGGCGCCCGCATCCCTGTCCTTCGCCGTCGCGCTGGCGTTGGCCACGGCCGACACGCCTCTGCTCGCAGCTCGTGCCGCCCAGCTCGATGCGGCCGCGCACGGGGTGGTGCCGGCCGGCGAGTTGCCCGATCCGCGGCTCGCGCTCGGTATCGACAACCTGCCCATCGACGGCCCCGACCGCTTGCGCGCCGATCGGGACTTCATGACCATGCGCGCGGTCGGGCTGATGCAGGAGTTCCCGAACCCGGCCAAGCGCCGCGCCCGCGTCGC
>CBDDRG010000286.1:0-2776 GCA_965232975.1 uncultured bacterium | reverse complement strand
TACAGTACGAGGAAAGCTATGTTCGCAATGGCATGATCTCGGCCTGAGAGCCTGTTCAAGATCTCGCTGAAGGGCGCAACGGGGCGTTAAAACTGGCCTCAAAATGCTCACATACGCCGGGTGTGCTGCGCTTTTTCGGTCAGTTTCGCCTTGCGCTGCATCCCCTGATCAAGCTCGTGAACAGGCTCTAAGCCGAGGTTGCGGGAGCCCGCCACCCACCATCAACCCGCAGGAGTACTCTATGACGATCGCAACCCCACCGGTGATCTGGTTCGAGGCGCTCAGGCGCGGCGATGTCGCGCGCGTCGGCGGCAAGAATGCCTCGCTCGGCGAGATGGTGGGCGGCCTCGCCGCCCAGGGCGTGAAGGTGCCGCCCGGCTTCGCCACCACCGCCGCGGCCTACTGGGGCTTCGTCGCCGCCAACGGCCTGAAGGACGTGATCGCGGCCACCTTTGCCGATCTCGACAGCGGCAAGGTGCCACTGGCCGAAGCCGGGCAGACCATCCGCCGCGCCTTTGTACGCGGCGACTGGCCGCCGGACACCGCCACCGCCATCACCACCGCCTACCGCGAGCTGTGCCGGCGCAGCGGCCGCGCGGACGCCGACGTCGCCGTCAGATCCAGCGCCACCGCCGAAGACCTGCCCGACGCCAGCTTCGCCGGCCAGCAGGAGACCTATCTCAACATCCGCGGCGAGCGCGCGCTGCTCGATGCCTGCCGGCGCTGCTACGCCTCGCTGTTCACCGACCGCGCCATCAGCTACCGGCAGGCCAAGGGCTTCGATCACCTGCAAATCGCGCTGTCGGTCGGCGTGCAGAGCATGGTGCGCTCCGATCTCGGCGGTGCCGGCGTGATGTTTTCCATCGACACCGAGACCGGCTTCGACCAGGTGGTGCTGATCGACGCCGCCTGGGGCCTGGGTGAGAACGTGGTCCAGGGCGCCGTCGATCCGGACGCCTACCAGGTGTTCAAGCCGCTGCTGGCCGACGCCTCACTGGTGCCGATCATCGAGAAAAAGCGCGGCGAGAAGGCGCTCAAGATGATCTATGCCGGTGACGGCGAGCGGCCGACCCGCAACGTGCCGACGTCCAGGGCCGAGCGCGCCGCCTTCGTGCTCGACGATGGGGAGATCCTCACCCTGGCGCGCTGGGCCTGCGTCATCGAACGGCACTACGGGGTGCCCATGGACATGGAATGGGCGAAGGACGGCGAATCCGGCGACCTCTACATCGTCCAGGCGCGCCCGGAGACCGTGCAGTCGCGGCGCGAGGCGGGCGCGCTCAAGACCTATCGCATCCTGCGCAAGGGGCGCCAGCTCGTCGCGGGGCTCGGCATCGGTGAAGCTGTGGTGGCCGGCAAGGTGTGCGTCATCGACAGCGCCAAGGACATCGACCGCTTCATCGACGGCGCCGTGCTGGTCACCGCCACCACGGATCCGGACTGGGTGCCGATCATGAAACGCGCTGCGGCGATCGTCACCGACCACGGCGGGCGCACCTCCCACGCCGCCATCGTCAGCCGCGAGCTCGGCCTGCCCGCCATCGTCGGCACCGGCAACGCCACCCACCTGCTGCACGACGAGCAGGTGGTGACCGTGTCCTGCGCCGAGGGCGACCAGGGCTTCGTCTACGAAGGCACTGCCGACTTCGCGGCCGAGGAACTCGATCTCGGCGCCATTCCGGCCACCCGCACCAAGGTCATGCTCAACCTCGCCAACCCGGCGGCGGCCTTCCGCTGGTGGCGCATTCCCGCCGACGGCGTCGGGCTGGCGCGCATGGAATTTGTGGTCAGCAACCACATCAAGGTGCACCCGATGGCGCTGGTGCGCTACGACGCGCTCGCGGATCGGGAAGCCAAGCAGGCCATCGCGGCGTTGACGGTCGGCTACGCCGACAAGCCCGAGTACTTCGTGGATCGGCTCGCCCGCGCGCTGGGGCGAATCGCCGCCGCCCACTACCCCAACCCGGTCATCGTGCGCATGAGCGATTTCAAGACCAACGAGTACGCGCACCTGATCGGCGGCGCCGCGTTCGAGCCCCGCGAAGAGAACCCGATGCTCGGGTTCCGCGGCGCGGCGCGCTACTACTCGCCGCGCTACCGCGAGGGCTTCGCGCTCGAATGCCGCGCCATCCGCCGGCTGCGCCGGGAGATGGGCTTCGACAACGTCGTCGTGATGATCCCCTTCTGCCGCTCGCCCAAGGAGGCGGATCGCGTGCTCGCGGTGATGGCGGAAAACGGCCTCCGGCGCGGCGAGGAGGGCCTGGAGGTCTACGTGATGTGCGAGATCCCCGCCAACGTGATCCTGGCCAAGGCGTTTGCCGCGCGCTTCGACGGTTTTTCGATCGGCAGCAACGACCTGACACAGCTCACCCTCGGCGTGGACCGCGATTCAGAAGAACTCGCGGAGCTGTTCGACGAGCGGGACGAGGCGGTCAAATGGATGATCCGCGAGGTCATCACCCAGGCCCACCAGGCGCGTGCCAAGGTCGGGCTGTGCGGCCAGGCGCCGAGCAATCACCCGGCATTCGCCGAGTTCCTGGTCGCCTGCGGCATCGACTCCGTGTCGGTCACGCCCGACAGCTTTCTGGCGGTCAAGCAGCACATCGCCGCCGCCGAGGCGGCCCAGGCAGGCGCCGCGGCCAAGCGGAACCTTGACCGCGGTGGCGCCTGAGAACCTGTTCAAGATCTCGGCGCATTCGCAGGGTATCGGCCTGCCTGGATTGCTTCCCGCCACGCGGTGCTCGCGACTAAAGGCGGCGCTCGCAATGACGAGAAC
>CBDDRG010000285.1:0-7079 GCA_965232975.1 uncultured bacterium | reverse complement strand
CGCTCTACCGCCATCAGACGCATGGCTTCTTGTGTCTTCCGATCATGCGTCCTTCCATCTTTCTTCATAAGCAATCGGGGCTCACGTGATAATGTTCAACCCCTATATTGTAGACTATATTTCTGACTTATGAGTAAGGCTGTAGAAAAAGATTGGCGATCGCTTTGGGCCGCGGACATACCCGACGAACAATGAAGCGAGGCTGGCGCTGTTCGACGACTTCCGGATGGCAACATGGTGAACGGTTATGGGCTTAGGATTGAGCAGAAAGAATGGACATGAATCATCGATAAAAAAGGCGATGTCACCGGGTATTTTCCACACCATCTCACTTCACCCGCTTGATTTTTGCCTTGGTTTTTTCGCGCTGCTCTCGCGTCCCATTTTGCAAATGCTTTGGATCGCGATTCAGCACCGAGCGGAGAAACCGCCCGGTGTGGGTGTCTGTCGCCGCCACCTGCGCGGGGGTGCCGCTGGCGATGATGCGGCCGCCACCACTGCCGCCTTCGGGGCCGAGATCGACAACCCAGTCGGCGGTCTTCACCACGTCCAGATTGTGCTCGATGACGACCACGGTGCTGCCCTGGTCGCGCAGGCGGTGGAGCACGTTCAACAACTGCTGAATGTCGTGAAAGTGCAGCCCGGTGGTGGGTTCGTCGAGGATGTACAGCGTGCTGCCGGTGTCGCGCTTCGACAGCTCCCGCGACAATTTCACCCGCTGCGCCTCGCCGCCCGACAGCGTCGTCGCCGACTGACCGAGCTTGATATAGGACAGCCCCACGTCGATCAGGGTTTGCAGCTTGCCGGCGACGGCGGGAATGGCGTCGAAGCACGCCCGCGCGTCCTCCACGGTGAGGTCGAGAATCTCGTGGATGTTCTTGCCCTTGTAGCGAATCTCGAGCGTCTCGCGGTTGTAGCGCTTGCCGTTGCAGACGTCGCAGACCACATAGATATCCGGCAAAAAATGCATCTCGACGCGGGTCAGGCCATCGCCCTGGCAGGCTTCGCAGCGCCCGCCCTTGACGTTGAAGCTGAAGCGCCCGGGCGAGTAGCCGCGCGCGCGGGCCTCGTTGGTGCCCGCGAACAGCTCGCGGATGGGCGTGAAGATGCCGGTGTAGGTGGCCGGGTTCGAGCGCGGGGTGCGGCCGATGGGGCTCTGGTCGATGTCCACGCATTTGTCGAGCAATTCGAGCCCGGTGACGCCATCGTGGGGCGCCGCGGTCAGCGTGGTCGCCTTGTTCAGCGCGGTGGCGGCGAGCGGATACAGGGTCTCGTTGATCAGTGTGGACTTGCCCGAGCCCGAGACCCCGGTGATGCAGGTGAACAGCCCCAGGGGCAGTTCCAGATCGACGCCGCGCAGGTTGTTGCCGCGCGCGCCTGTGAGCCGGAGCATGCGTTCCGGGTTCATGGGCGTGGCCGGTTTGGGCGCCGTGATCGCGCGCCGGCCGGACAGATAGTCGCCGGTCAGCGAGTCGGGGGCGGCGAGAATATCCGCCACCTGGCCGGCGGCGATGACCTGTCCGCCGTGGATGCCGGCACCGGGGCCGATATCGACCAGGTAGTCCGCCGCGCGAATCGCCTCCTCGTCGTGCTCGACGACGATGACGGTGTTGCCCAGGTCGCGCAGGCGGGTGAGGGTGCCGAGCAGGCGCTCGTTGTCGCGCTGGTGCAGGCCGATGGAGGGTTCGTCGAGGATGTACATGACGCCGACCAGGCCGGCGCCGATCTGGCTCGCGAGGCGGATGCGCTGGGCCTCGCCGCCCGACAGCGTCTCGGCGCTGCGATCCAGGGTCAGATAGTCGAGGCCGACATCGACCAGAAAATGCAGGCGGTCGCGGATCTCTTTCAGGATCTTGCCGGCGATCTCGCCCTGCCGGCCCGGTAGCGTCAGCGCGCGGTAATAGCCGGCCAGTTCGCCCACCGCCAGCGCGGTGACCTGCGGCAGGCTGCGGCGATCGACGAAGACATGGCGCGCGGCGCGGTTCAGGCGCTGGCCCTGGCATTCGGGGCACTGCTGGGTGTTCAGGAACCGGGCCAGTTCCTCGCGCACGGATTCCGATTCGGTCTCGCGGTAGCGGCGCTCCAGGTTGGGGATGATGCCCTCGAAGCGGTGGCGGCGCTTGAAGGTGGAGCCGCGCTCGTTCACATAGCTGAAGCTGATTTCGTCGTCGCCGCTGCCGAACAGGATGCGCTGTTGGTGCGCGGGCTTGAGTTCGCCGAAGGGGGTATCGACAGCGAAGCCGTAGTGCTCGGCGAGGCAAGTCAGCATGGTGAAATAGAAGGGGTTGCGGCGATCCCAGCCGCGGATCGCGCCCTCCGACAGCGTCGCCTCGGGGTGCTGGATCACGCGACCGACGTCGAAGAACTGCTTGACGCCGAGGCCATCGCAACCCGAGCAGGCGCCGGCCGGGTTGTTGAACGAGAAGATGCGCGGCTCCAGCTCCTTGATGCTGTAGTTGCAGATCGGGCAGGCGAAGCGCGACGACAGGATCAGATCGCGCCGGGGCGACGTCCCTGGTTCGTCATCGAGAAAGCTGATGACCGCAAGGCCCTCGGAGAGCTGCAACGCGGTCTGGAAGGATTCGGCGAGGCGCGGCGCCAGATCGGCGCGCACCCGCAGGCGATCCACGACCACCTCGATATTGTGTTTCTTGTTCTTTTCCAACGTCGGCAAGTCGTCCAGTTCGCAGACGCGGCCATCGATGCGCACGCGGATGAAACCCTGGGCGCGGAGTTGCTCGAACACCTGCGCGTGCTCGCCCTTGCGGTCGCGCACCAGGGGGGCCAGCAGCAGCAGGCGGGCGTCCTCGCCGAGGGCGAGCACCTGATCCACCATCTGGCTGATGGTCTGCGCGGCCAGGGGTTCGTCGTGATCCGGGCAGCGCGGCTCGCCGGCGCGGGCATACAGCAGGCGCAGGTAATCGTAGATCTCGGTGATGGTGCCGACCGTGGAGCGCGGGTTGTGGGAGGTGGATTTCTGCTCGATGGAAATCGCCGGCGACAGGCCCTCGATGTGATCCACGTCGGGTTTTTCCATCACCGACAGGAATTGGCGGGCGTAGGCCGACAGGGATTCGACGTAGCGGCGCTGGCCCTCCGCGTACAGCGTATCGAACGCCAGCGACGACTTGCCCGAACCGGACAGCCCGGTAATGACAATGAGCTTGTCCCGGGGCAGGTCGAGATCGATGTTCTTGAGGTTGTGGGTGCGCGCGCCGCGGATGCTGATGGTGCTGGTAATGGGCCGTCTCCTGGAAAGTGCCGGATCGCAGGCAACCGCCAATTCTACTGGCGGCGCTGGCAAGTAACCATGCGTGGCCGGACTCCTGGGGCCGGAATGGGGCCTATGGGGCTGGTTTTAGCGCCTCGCGGGCTGTGATCTCCACGGCCTGCGCCCCGGAATTTGCGGTGGCGAGCAAGGTCGCGCGCAGGCGGTCGATCCCGGGCTTGTTGGCGAGGATTTCCGCGCGGCTCAAGCCACATAGCTCATGGGGAAAGACCAGCCAGGCTGGCGTCTCGTGAAGGTGGTAATCCGGGCGCAGCGGGGTGCGGTTGTTGAGCGGTTTGTACCAGGGCGTGGCGATGCGGATGTCCAGCGTCGCGGCTCCACACAGGCGATGCAGCTCCTGCACGACCCGGTGCAAACTCAGACCGGTATCGAAAACGTCATCGACCAACAGGATCCGGTGAAAGCGGTTGTGGTGGCGCGCGACGTAATCGAGACCCTCCACCTCGGGGCGATCGTTGCGGACGTCGATGCCGCGATAAAGCTGGGTGCGGACAGGAATGTGATCCAGCGTCAATCCGAGGTAGGACATCAACTCGTGGATCGCGATGGCGACGGGCGCACCGCCCCGCCATACGCCGATCAACAGATCGGGCCGAAAGCCGCTTTCCATCACCTGCAAGCCGAGTTCGAAGGCATCGTCGAGCAATTGCTGGGCGGTGACGTAGAGATTATCTGGCAAGGGTTTCTCCGCGTGCCGTTGAGTCCCGATAGTTTTTCACGCGGGCCGGGAGAGTGTCTATAATGCCGGCTCCCAAGGGTATGCCAGCTGGGCGATGGAGGAGAGATGATGTTGTTGAAGCGCGTGACACTGACCGCATTGGCGATGGCTGTGCTGGGTTCGACGGCGGTTCTGGTCGCCTGTGGTGGCGACAAGGGCGAGGCCAAGCTCACGTCCGAGCAGCAAAAGGAAACCGCAGCGCGCCTGGCGCCGGAGGGTGAGGTGGCGCTGGCGAGCGCTGTGGCGGCTCCCCCCACAGCTGGCGGTGGAGCCCGCAGCGGCGAAGAGGTGGTCGATGCAAAATGCGGCGTGTGCCACGCCAGCGGCGCCGGCGGGGCTCCCAAGACCGGCAGTGTCGATGACTGGGCGCCGCGTATCGCCAAGGGCGTAGACGTGCTTTATGCCAGTGCTGTCAACGGCTTAAATGGCATGCCGCCGAAAGGGCTGTGCATGGACTGTTCGCCGGAGGAGATTCACGCGGCAGTCGATTACATGCTGGAAAAAAGCAAATAAAGAACGGCGTATCGGGCAGCCGTGCCGGGTAGCCGTGCCTAGCATGATTGCTTCTTCTCGTTGGTGCCGTTACATCTTCTGCGTGGAAGTCGAGAGCGCCAGTGCCTGAACCGGAATTCCTCCAGCAATACGGTCTCTTCCTCGCCAAAATCGTTACCTGGGTGGCGGCGCTCGTCGTGACCGCGGCTGCGGTGGCGGGGCTGGCGCAACGTGCCCGCCGGCACGACAAAAGTGGCCATCTGGAGATTCGTTGCCTCAACGACCGCGTCGCGGCGATGCGCGATGCCATCGAGGCTGCGGTGTTGTCGCCGGCTGAGCGCAAGAAGGCAGTCAAGGCCAAAAAAGTCGAGAAGAAAAAAGCTGAAAAGCGCCGCGGGAGCCCGTCGGCGGCCACCGCCCCCAGAAAACGGGTCTATGTCCTCGATTTCGACGGCGATCTGCGGGCCTCCGCGGTCAGTGAGTTGCGCGAAGACATCACCGCCATCCTCGGTCAGGCGGTACCTGGCGATGAAGTGGTGGTGCGCATCGAAAGCGGCGGCGGCATGGTGCACAGCTATGGTCTGGCGGCGAGCCAGCTCGATCGCATCAAGGCGCAGGCCATACCGCTCACCGTTGCCGTCGACAAGGTCGCCGCCAGCGGCGGTTACATGATGGCTTGCGTCGCCGACAAGATTCTCGCCGCGCCTTTTGCGGTGTTGGGGTCCATCGGCGTGGTCGCGCAAATTCCCAATGTCCACCGCCTGTTGAAAAAGCACGATATCGACATCGAGCTGATGACCGCCGGCAAGTACAAGCGCACGCTGACCATGCTCGGCGAGAATACCGAACAGGCGCGGGACAAGTTTCGCGAGACCCTGGAGGATACCCATCAACTGTTCAAGGACTTTGTCCGCAGCCACCGTCCCCGCGTCGACATCGACAGCGTCGCGACCGGCGAAGCCTGGTTCGGGACGCGGGCGAAGGAATTCGGGCTGGTTGACGAGCTGGTCACCAGCGACGAGTACTTGGTGGCTCAAATTGATACGGCGGACGTGTACGAGATTGCCTTCGTGCGCAAGAAAAAGCTGGCAGACAGAATCGGCGTGGCGCTCGAGGCCAGCGGCGACCGCCTGTTGTTGCGCTGGTTGCGCCGCCTGCTGCATCCCACCTATTACATCTGAGCCTTTCTTGCAGCTGAGCCCTTCTTACAGCTGAGCCCTTCACCCAGCCCGCGCTTTTCGCTGCTGTCAGTCCCGCCGCAGTTCGTCCCTGATCGCAATCGGCGTGGGGAAATTGAGCACTACGATATAGCTCGATACCAGAAACGACAGAATGGCAGCGGCCTGGATGAGATGGGAGGCGAGTTCGCCAATCAGCGCGGCGTTGACGGCGACGTAGGCAATCAGCAAAGAGAATTCACTGATTTGCCCGAGCCGAAACCCGACATCCCAGGCAAACTGGCTGGTCTCGCTCTGGTGCCGGAGCAGCACCCGGAACACCAGCGGCTTCAGTACCAGCATGGCCAAGCCCAGAACCCCCGCCGCGAGCGCTACCTGGGGCAGCAGGCCGAGATTGAATTTGGCACCCAGCGCGAAGAAAAACAGGATCAGGAAAAAATCCCGCAGCGGCTTCAGGCTCAACGCGATGTGTTGCGATATGGGGCTGGTGGCCACCGTGATGCCGGCGATGAAAGCGCCGATCTCGCGGGACAACCCCATCACTTCAGCGAGCTCGGCGACCGCCAGACACCAGCCGATGGCGAGCAAAAACATGTACTCAGCCATGCGGTCGAAGCGCAGAAACAGCCGCAGCAGCACGAAACGCACGGCGGCGATGCAAAACAGCACCAGCAGCGGTAAGGCGGCCAGGGTTTGGCCGATGTGCAGGATATCGATGTCACCCTGGTCGCCGCCCTGCAGTACCAGGAGCACGAAGATGGCGATGAAATCCTGCATCAGCAGCAGGCCGACCATCATTTCGCCGACGTGGCGGTGATGAAGAATGGTGGTCGGCAACAGCTTGATGCCGATGATGGTGCTTGAAAACATCATCGCGACGCCGGTAACGATACATTCGATGTCGCTGAAGCCAAATAGCTTGCCAATGCCATAGCCCACGGCCGCAAAGATCAGCGAGCTGATCAACGTGACATGGGTGACTTTTCTGAATACCGCGAACAGGGCCTGGGGCTGCATGTCCAGGCCCAATAAAAACAGCAAAAAGATGATGCCGATGCCGGCCATGTCGGCTATCAACTGGACATCCGGAACCAGGCCAAAGCCGTAGGGGCCGATCAGCCCACCGAGGGCGATATAGGCCACCAGCATGGGCTGGCGGCTATAGAGCGCGAGCGACGCGACCAAGGCGGCGCCGGCAAAGATCAGGAAGAACGATTGGAAGACTGCGTCGCTCATCGCTATCGGGCCCTGTCAGGGTGATGGGAGTTATAACTGAATCTGGTGTTCACAGGAATTGAAAAGTAGCGGTGTATCTGGTTGATTTGTTGTCGCCAAACAAGTCAATCAACACACAGGAGATACACCGCTATGAGCAAGAGTAACTTTGTTGGATTGGCGGGTC
>CBDDRG010000284.1:0-3462 GCA_965232975.1 uncultured bacterium | reverse complement strand
ACGCGGTACTCCAGGCAGTCGGGCGACAACGCCGAAGAGACGATGGTGGCGGTGTTCAGGGCGAACGCCGAGGTGGCCGCGCCCAGCATCAGCGAGGCGACGATGGCGCGCAGGCGCCGGGAAGTCATCAGGCGGCTCATGGCCGTGCGCTCCGGTAGGCATCGATGCGCGCGACGGCGCGCGCCACGTCGGCCTCGCCGTAGACCACGTAGCGCCGATCGACGACGACGGCAGGAATCTTGACGATGCCCAGTCCCCAGGCATCGGCGACGCCCTGGTAGGCCCGGCCGATGCGGCGCTGCAGGTCGGCGCCGCCATCACGCAGTCGCTGGCGCACCAGGGCCTCCGCCTGGGCTGGGTCAGCGGGCAGGCGCGCCGTGAGTTCGGCCTCGATGTGCGCCGGCTGGTCCAGCTCGATGACGTGCACGCCGACAGAGGTCTGAACCGGATGGTGGCTGTCGGTGACGACGATGACATCGTCGGCCCAGGCGGAGGGGCCGAGCAGCACCGCCAAGAATCCGGCCGCAAGCAGGCACCACTGCGCTGCAGATGGGTTGGGTATGGGAGCTGCCATGTCGAGCCACCATGAAAACGATCCGGGTGGGAAGTCGACTCCAGGGCGGCGATGGAAGCGACTGTCAAACCGGAATCGTCACTCTCCGGTTTGATGCGACAACAGCAGCGAACATCATGGGATGCTCAGGACAAAAAACGGGAGGCTGGAAGCTCCCGTCAAGATCAATGCGCTGCCATCTGGAGGCCTTGCGCACGCGGCTGCGCCAGAACCTATCCATCAGCCTCCTTCTTCCTCGAGCTTGTCACTTTCCGGCTGGCATGCACGGCCAGCACGTTCTGCACTAACAGTTCGTTGAAATTCGTCTGAAATTGGCGGCGGAGAAGGATTTTAGGCGCACCCACCATCGCGTCGCCCGATGCCGAAGCGCGTCGGTCGGCGCTCGACTGACCACCAGCCGCGTCAGCGATCAACACCCAAGGCCTTCAGGCGTCGGTACAGCGTGCGTTCGCTCATGCCCAGCGCTGCGGCCAACTCGGCGCGGGTGCCGGAAAAATCGGAGACCACACTGAGCAGTTCGTCGGCCTTCAGGTAGCGCCCACGCCGAGCTGCCACGGCAATGGACTGCGGCTCGTAAGGACGCAGAACCTCTGGCGGCAGGTGGGGTAATCCAATCTGGTTCTCGCCCGCCAGCAGGGTCGCGCGCTCAAGAATGTTGCGAAGCTCGCGCACATTGCCGGGGAAGCAGTACTGGCACAGCTTGGCCATGGCATGGCCATCAATCGATGGACGACGACCCTCGGCGACTCGTAGTAACAGGCTGTCCACCAGAAGCGGGATGTCATCGGCGCGATCCCGCAGTGCCGGCAGGTGAATGGGGTAGGCGCTGATGCGGTAGTACAAGTCCTGCCTGAAGCTGCGCTCGGCCACCATATCCAGCAGCGGCTTGTGGGTGGCGGCGACCAGGCGGAAGTCGGCACGCTGCGTTTCGACTGCGCCCACCCGGCGAAACGTTGCAGACTCAATCAGGCGCAGCAGCTTGACCTGCATGTTGAGCGGCACATCGCCGATCTCATCCAGAAACAGGGTGCCGCCGTGCGCCGCTTCAACCAGGCCAATCTTGCGCTGTGTCGCGCCGGTAAATGCCCCGCGCTCGTGGCCAAACAGTTCACTTTCGAACAACGCCTCGCTCAGCCCGGTGCAGTCAACCACCACCAACGGCCCCCGCGCACGCGGGCTGGCCTTGTGCAGCGCGTGGGCGAACAGCTCCTTGCCGGTGCCGGATTCGCCCTGCAAAAGCACCGGAATCTGCGAAGGGGCGGCCTTCATCAGCGCTGACAGCACGTCGTTGAACGCGTCGGAACGGCCCACCAGACCATGGTCACGCGGTTGCGCCGATGCCGCCGTGACCCGCGTCAGACGCTCCGCGTACGCCACCACCGTGCCGTCGGCGCCGATGATGGGCCTGAGTTCGACATCAACGTGCTCGGGGCCGCGCGGGGTGTGATGTATGTGCAACACCCGGTCCGGCGCGCGTGTTTCGCGCGCCTGCTTCATCGGGCAATGCTCGCCCGAAAGATCACAGGGGCGATCGTAGTGGTGCGATACGCGATAGCACTTTTGCCCGACGTATGTCTCGGTCCCGACCCCAAATTGCCGCTGATAGGCGCCGTTGGCGGCGAGGATGTTGTAGTCGGGGTCGAGCACGATCATCGGGTCGTGCTCGTGCTCCAGGTACGAGATCAGCGACTGGACCGATGGGGTTGGCGAGGCCATGGATTCCTTTTGCGTTTGGGCTGACTAAGTGCTGCCAATATTCTGCCATATTGCGCCATTACTGCCATATCTTCGAGTCAATGTTGCGTTCTCCCACCTGAAGAATATATTTTTTCTAATAAATACAGTCACCTTGGTCTTTCATTGCGATGGCACGCATCTTGTCACTACAACCGAACATTCAGCACAGATGACGCGCCAGTCGGCGCAGGAGAGCCCATGACCTCTGAGATCAACCTTCGCCACACCGTTGTGGTGGTCGGCGGTGGCGCGGGCGGCGCAACCGTGGCGGCGCTGCTCCTCAAACAACAGCCCCAACTTGATGTGGCGGTCATTGAGCCCGAGCAAACCCATTGGTACCAACCCGCCTGGACCCTGGTGGGCGCCGGGGCGTATGACGTCAAGGCCACCGGTCGGCCGATGAAAGACTGTCTTCCTGGCCGTGCCACGCACATCAAGGCGCGCGTGACCGGCTTTGAACCAGCGCTACAGCAGGTCGAGCTGGACGACGGGCGCCGGGTGACCTACGAGCAACTGGTGGTCGCCATCGGCCTGCAACTGGACTGGAACAAGATCGACGGCCTTGATGCCACGCTCGGCCAGAACGGCGTCACCAGCAACTACCGACACGACCTGGCGCCCTACACCTGGGAATGCATCCGCGCGTTCACGGGCGGCAACGCGCTGTTCACGCAGCCGGCCATGCCGATCAAATGCGCCGGGGCACCGCAGAAGATTCTCTACATGGCGGCAGACCGCTTCCGCGGCCGCAATGTTGCGGCAAAGCTCAGCTTTTTCACCCCCGGGCCCAGCATGTTCGGCATACCGTTCTATGCCAAGGCGCTGGACAAGATCGTCGCCGAATACGGCATCACCCCGGCATTTGGGCACAACCTTGTGGCCGTCGACGGCCCTGCCCGGCGTGCGGTGTTCGAGGTGAAGCGGGGCGAACAGGTCAGCCGGGTAGAGCGTGACTTTGACCTGCTGCACGTGGTGCCGCCGCAGTCTGCCCCCGAGGTGATCAAACACAGCCCGCTGGCCGATGCCAGCGGTTGGGTGGCAGTCGACAAACACACGCTGCAACACACCCCCAACAACACCGTTTTCGGCCTGGCCGACTGCACCACCACATCCACCAGCAAAGCCGCTGCGGCGGTGCACACGCAGGGGCG
>CBDDRG010000283.1:0-5259 GCA_965232975.1 uncultured bacterium | reverse complement strand
ATCGTCCGCGAACAGGCCTTTACCGTGCTCAACCGCCTGGCGGCGCTGCGCATGGCCGAGGCGCGCGGGTTACTGGTCGAGTCCGTGGGCAGCGGCTTCCAGGCCAAGGGCTTTCAGCTCTATAGCGCGGCTGGCTGGCATGGGGTTGGGAGAGACCGGCGATACCCTCGAAGACCTCAAGCGCTCCATCCGGCGCCAGGGCCAGGAACGGCTTCGCCAGCGCATGGAACAAGAGCGTGCGAGCACCGATACCAAGGCATCAGCCAAGCTGTCCCGATCCATTGCGGTGCCCGCCGGGATGACCTCGGTGGCGGACATCGACCAGCTCATCAAAGCCTTGCAGGAAGCCAAAATGGC
This sequence comes from uncultured bacterium, assembly GCA_965232975.1. GTDB lineage: Bacteria > Pseudomonadota > Gammaproteobacteria > Pseudomonadales > Porticoccaceae > CBDDRG01. Next base: position 4,902 of record CBDDRG010000283.1, on the reverse strand, counting down.
GCTCGCCCTCTATAGCGAAATCGACGGCCAGATCGACATCCGCATCGTGGTGGGAAACGACACTCCGTGATAACGTAGATACGCGGATATACAACGCGGAGTTTATGGCCATGAAAGTTCATCTCGCCAAATGGGGCAACAGCCTGGCGGTGCGCATTCCCGGCGAATGTGCCCGGCAAGCGCACATCAAAGCCGGCGATGCGCTGGAAATCGAAGTCACCGCCACCGGCGAACTGCGCCTGCGGCCGGCAACCCCGGCTTTCGATAAAGCCGAATTTCTGCACCAACTGCACGCGGCCCGCGCCGCCCAACCCTTGAGCGAGGCGGTCGTGGAAGCGATGCGCCAGTCGGATCGCTACTGATGGTCTACGTCGACACCAGTGTCTGGGTCGCGCTGTTGACCGCGGAGGCCGCAACCGCGCGGGTGGAGCAATGGTTCGGACAAGTTGCCGAGCCCTTGGTCAGCGCCGACTGGACCCTGACCGAGTTCCACAGCGCCATCGCCATCAAGGCCCGCACCGGGCAGCTGACCGCCGACCAGGCCGACCAGGTGCGCGCCTTGTTCGCGCAGCTGTGCGCCGGCGGCCTGACGCTGATACCGGTCTCCCGCGCCGCTTACCGGGCGGCGGCGGCCTTGGTGGATGATGTTGAGCAGGGGCTGCGCGGCGCCGATGCCCTGCACATCGCCGTCGCCGAGGAGTTGGGCCTGCAACGCCTGGCTACCCTGGACCGCAACCAGGCCGCCAACGCCCAGCGGCTGGGACTGACGCTGGAGCTCTGTTGATTCCCATGGCCTTCGACCAAACCACCCGAAACCGCCTGCAGCGCTTCGTCAACGACGCGCGCCGCGTGCTGGAGGAGGAGTTCACCCGCCAGTTCCAGAACGACTTTGGGCTCGACCCGAATTCGGGCACCGTAGCCGAGCTGGCCAGCCTGCGCCATATCAACGACGCGCAGCGTGAGTCCGCGCGCATCTTGCGCGACACCCTGGCGCACTACTGCGCCGGTGGCGACATCGATGCCAGGCAGGGGCTGGACCGGATCGTCCGCGAACAGGCCTTTACCGTGCTCAACCGCCTGGCGGCGCTGCGCATGGCCGAGGCGCGCGGGTTACTGGTCGAGTCCGTGGGCAATGGTTTCCAGGCCAAGGGCTTTCAGCTCTACGCACGGCTGGCCGGCACCGGCCTGGGCGAAACCGGCGATGCCTACCGTACCTACCTGTTCAGTGTGTTCGATGAGCTGCGCCAGGACTTGCCAGGGTTGTTCGACCGCTACGCGCCGCAGGGCCGCCTGTTCCCGCGCCAGGCCGCGCTGCTGCAAGTGCTGAACCTGATCAACCACGCCGACATCGCCCCGCTGTGGGGCGAGGACGAAACCCTCGGCTGGATCTACCAGTACTTCAACTCCAAAGAGGAACGCAAAGCGATGCGCGATGCCAGCCAGGCGCCGCGCAACAGCCGCGAGCTGGCCGTGCGCAACCAGTTCTTCACGCCGCGCTATGTGGTGGAGTTTCTGGTGGACAACACCCTGGGGCGGCTGTGGTTCAATGCCACCGGGGGCGATACCCATCTGCGTGACCGCTGCCAGTACCTGCTGGTGAAACCCGACGAAACGCAGGCTCTTCAGGAAAAAGGCGCCGCTACCAAGCTGCGCGACCCGCGCACCCTGAAGCTGCTGGACCCCGCCTGCGGCTCCATGCACTTCGGCCTGTACGCCTTTGACCTGTTCGCCGAAATCTATCGCGAGGCCTGGGCCTGGGAGCAACAGCACGGCCCCGGCGCTTTGCTCCCCTCTCCCAGCGGGAGAGGGGCTGGGGGTGAGGGCGAGCCGTTCAAACCCCTCAGCCAAACCTACCCCGACGAAGCCGCCTTTCTGCGCGACATCCCGCGCCTGATCATCGAACACAACATCCATGGCGTGGACATCGACCCGCGCGCCGCGCAGATCGCCTCGCTGGCACTGTGGCTGCGGGCGCAGCGCGCCTGGCACGATGCCGGCGTCAAAGCCAAAGATCGCCCGCTGATCGGTCGCGGCCATGTGCTGGCCGCCATCGCGCCGCCGGCGGAAAGAGAACTGCGCGAGCAGTTTGTTGCGGATCTGGATTTTCTCGACGCCGAACTGTTCGCAAAAACCCTGCAACTGCTCAAGGGCCTGCCGGAACTGGGCGTGCTGCTGCAAGTGGAGCGCGAGCTGCCGCGGCTGATCCGCCAGGTGTTTGGCGAGCACGGCCCCCTGTTCCGCGACACCGACCTGGAGCAGTGGCACAAGGCTGAAGCGCGCCTGCGCGCGGCGCTCACCGACTTTACCCATGCCGCCAACGCCAGCTACCAGGGGCGGCTGTTTGCGCAGGATGCCTTGCAGGGGCTGCGGCTGATCGATCTGTGCCGCGAGATGTTCGATGTGGTGGTGATGAACCCGCCGTTTGGCGCGCTCGCCAGCGGCACCAAGGACCTGCTCGCCACCGCCTACCCGCGCAGCAAGAACGACCTGCTGGCCGTCTTCGTCGAGCGCGGCCTGCAACTGCTGCGCCCGCAGGGACGCATCGGCGCCATCACCTCGCGCACCTGCTTCTTTCTTTCGAGCTTTCAGAAGTGGCGCGAGCAGGTGGTGCTGGGCAGCGCCCGGCCCGAGGTCATGGCCGACCTGGGCCACGGCGTGATGGACGATGCGATGGTGGAAGCGGCAGCATATGTACTGGAGAGACAATGAGCTTCGCTGGAGAAAACCCATGACATGCCGAATTCCAAAACGGTTACGGGACGAGCCCCTGATCGAAGCCATTTGGCAGGTGCAGTTTGAACCCGCCCCCGATCAAGCCTTGGGCGATGTCCTGCCCGGTGTCTTGTTCAGTGCTTTACGGACCCAGCACGCAGATTTGAAAATCCACCGCTTGCCGGTGGCGGAGATACCGGCACAGGTTGCCGCGCTCGATCCCAACCTGCGTTTTGCCGTCAAGTATCGGATTGAAGCGCCGCCCTGGCCCTACCTGGTTCAAATCGGCGACCGGGTCATCACCCTCAATTGCCGCCGCCCCTACGCCGGCTGGGATGCGTTCAAAACCCAAACCCTCGAACTCATCGCGATTCTGGAAAACAGCGGGCTCATTCCGGCGCCACGCCGTCATTCCCTGCGCTATATCGACCTGTTGGCCCTGGATACACCGCCGGCGCTGGCAAGCCTGCGCCTTGCCCTTGACATCGGTGAGCACCGTATCGATCGGCACCCCCTGCAGCTGCGCGTCGAATTGCAGGATGCCGGCTGCCTGCATGTGCTGCAGATCGTGACACCGGCACAGGTCACATTGCCGGCTGGCGAACAGCACGGCACCCTGATCGACCTGGAAACCCTGACCGATCTGAGCCAGCCAGGCTGGGATGAGGTGCGCGGCGGCCTCGATGCCCTCCACACGGCATCCAAGGCCCTGTTTTTCGGTCAACTGTTGACCCCACAAGCAATTGAGCGCATGGGGCCGGAATACGCAGGCAGCGAGCCGTGAACACCTGGACTGAGATCACCTCGAGACCAACGGCGGCAGGCATCGCAGGTTTGGTTCTCGCATTCAGCTCGGTCGGCGACAAGCTGGCCGCAGCGCCGGCTGCGCCGCGGCTGGGCCTGGCCGTTCATTACCGCGGCGACAACATTGCCGCGGCGATCGCCATCGGTGGATACCCCCCGTTCGGTGATGCGACTGCGAGCTACCACCAGCCGAACCCCGCGTTCGGGCGGCAAGCGCGCGCATTGAATCAGGACGCCGCGCAAGCCGAACGGCAGGCGCGCACCCAGGCGCTGCACGAACTCTTCGCCTGGATCGACGCGCAGCCAGCGGTGCCGCATCTGCCGCTGGACGCCGTGGATCGCGACGAGATTTATTGATGGCGCAATACCTCCTCGACACCAACGTCGTGCTGCGCCTGTTCGACCCAACGGCCCCGGAGCACCCAGCCTGCCGCGCCGCGATCGAGGCGCTCACCGCGGCCAGCCATGCACTTTTGCTTGCCCCGCAAGTGATTTATGAGTTCTGGGTCGTGAGTACCCGCCCCCAGGAAAACCGCGGTTTTGGCTGGCCAACCGCGCGTGCCGCGCAAGCCATCGACCGCTTGCTCGCCGCCTTCCCGCTCTACCCGGAAACGCCGGACATCTTCGCCACCTGGCGCACGCTGGTCGAGCGGCAAGGCATCGCGGGCAAACGTGCGCACGATGCGCGGCTCGCGGCCTTCAAGGAAGTTCACGCGGTGCCCTACCTCATCACGCTCAACGGCCGCGATTTTGCGGCACTGACCGCTGGCGTCCTGGCGCCCGATGAAGCCCGAGGGAGGGCATGAGCCAGTTTTTGCGCCTGCTCGCCGAAACCGACAAGGCCCAGGCGCTGGCCGCCGTGTGCGCGCGGTTGCGCCAGGGTGAAACCGACCCGCGCCATTTCGAGGTGGCGCCAGACGCTTTCGATGCGGTGCCGGGCAAGCCGTTTGCGTATTGGGTGAGTGAGGCGGTGCGTCAGACCTTTGCCCGTTTGCCGTCCTTCGAGGGAGAGGGGCGCGCAGTCAAGCAGGGCCTGGCAACCGCTGATGACTTCCGCTTCGTGCGCGGCTGGTGGGAGGTCGGCGCTGGTGGGACGGCAGGCGGGTGGTTTCCGTTTGCCAAGGGCGGCGCTTATTCGCCGTTTTATGCCGATGTCTACTTGTTAGTGAATTGGTCGTCAGATGGCGGAGAGATCAAACACAATCTGAATGATAAAGGTAGCGTTCGTTCGAATGTTTGGATGCTCCGGGACACAGCAACCAACTTCTTTCTGCGCCCCGGTCTCACTTGGCCACGTCGAACCAATGGCCTCAGCTTCCGCGTCATGCCCGCCGGCTGCATCTTCGCCGACAAAGGCCCAGCGGCTTTTGTCGAAGGCGATGATCC